>CAZWIJ010000004.1:0-101559 GCA_964633865.1 uncultured Candidatus Saccharibacteria bacterium | reverse complement strand
ATGTTTACGGACCCGCCATACAAACTAACTTATTTAAAAAGTAAATTAGCAAAACTTTCATATTTGGAAAAAGATAATGCAATTCTTAGAAGTGCAATAGAAACAAAAGAAAAAACACAAAGTAATTTGTTAGAAGTGAATATTATTGGATTTGACAATTCTTTAAATAGAAATTTAGTGATATTTAATAAGGGGAGGAAAGATAATATTACCGAGAATCAATCAATAATTTACAAAGGTTATTTTGTAGGTAAAATAATAGAAGTATCAGAAGAAATAAGTAAAGCAGAGTTTATTAATTCTAATCAAAGTAATATAGGTGTAAGAATACAAAATGAATTAAGATCTGAAGGTATTTTGAAAAGTAACTATGGAATAGAATTATTCATAGATTTAATACCTAAAACTGAAAAGATCACTATAGGGGATTTTGTTTATACTTCAGGAATAGGAGATGTGAAAGAAGGACTATTAATAGGAAATATTAAGTCAATAGAAGAAGGGGATTTGTTTTATAAGGTATATATTGATTACCCTTTTGATTTGAATAGATTGTATAAAGTATATATTCTACAATAATGATATATATTTTATTTTTTTCATCTATAATATTAAAAATATTTGCTATTATCTTTAATATAAATTCATTAAATAATTTAATTCTTTCTATTATAATATATTTGATGTTTAGAAATAAAACACTGATTTCATTTTTATTAATAATATATTTAATAGTCGTTGGATATATATATACTGTTAATAATTTCTATTCATATTTATTTATATATAGTGTCTTTAGTGGTTTTTTATTTTTTACTAGAAAATATATTAAGAATAATGATATAATATATATAAGTACATCAATTTTGTTAATAACTATATTAGAATTCATTATAGAATGGGATTTGATGAATTGGAGACTATTTTTATGGCATTTTTTTAGTAGATTAATTATTATGAGTATAGTATATTTTATATTAAATAGAGATAAAATTAATGAGAAATTATAATAATGATATTACACCAGAAGATATATTTCTAGATAAAGAAGATACTAAGTTTTATATAATTGCTTATAAGAATAATTTAATTTTAATTTTATCTTATTTTTTAATAGGAATTTTATCTTTAGTAATTTGGGTTAGAATATTTAATTTACAAGTTTCTGGTAATCAAAATCAAGAAGATTTGTTAGAAAATCCATCAAGTGGACAGAAATATATAAATTCAATTAGGGGTAATATTTATGATAGAAATGGTAAAACACTTGCTTTTAATAATGCTAACTTTAATTTAATTTTTAACCCAAAAGATTTACCTAAAGATGACTCTGAAAGAAAAAGTGTAATTGAACAAGCTAAATATTTTTTTGATATAACAGAAGAAGATATTGAAAAAGCTATTGATTCTAATGGATCAAATATTATCCTTAAAACAAATATTTCAAAAGAAAATGCCATTTTGTATCAAGTGGAAGGCAATAATTTATTTGGATTTTCTATAGAAGAGAACCAAATTAGAGAATATATTGATGCAGAATATTTTAGTCATATAATAGGTTATGTCGGTAAATTAACAGAGAAAGAAATTATGGATAATCCTAAATATTTAAGAAATGGGATTATAGGAAAGGAAGGTATAGAAAAACAATATGAATCACTTTTAAAAGGAGATTATGGATTAAAGTTTGTTAGAAATAATGAGAATGTAGTTGTTAGAGATCCTATTAATGGAAGTAACATTTATTTAAGTATAGACGCTGATTTGCAAAAATTTTTTGCAGATCAAATCAGATTAGTTTTAGATGAAAAAAAACTTACCAAAGCATCAGGAATTATAATTAATCCCAAAAATGGAGAAATATTATCTATGGTGTCTTTACCTAGTTATAACAATAATGATTTTATAGGTGGTATTTCACAAGAAAAATATGAAACATTAATTAATAATAAAGATAATCCACTTTTGAACAGATGTATTGCTGGACTATATTCCCCTGCATCTACGGTGAAACCCTTATTAGCGGGTGCTTTTTTGCAGGAAGGTGTAGTTGATACAAAAACTGAAATAAATGATCCTTTAGGAAAACTAATTGTTCCAAATCAATATTCTCCAGACAACCCTACTATTTTTCCTGATTGGAAGATTCATGGTAAAAGTAATATCTATAAAGCAATAGCAAGTTCTGTTAATGTGTTTTTTTATACATTCAGTGGAGGAACACAAGATAAAAAAGGTATAGGCATAGAAAAATTAGTGGATTATTATTCTAAATATGGTTTTGGTTCTATCACAGGTATAGATTTACCAGGAGAAAAAGAAGGGTTAATTGCTAATCCAAAATGGAAAAAAGAAACTTTTGGAGAAGATTGGAGATTGGGAGATACTTATAATATCTCTATTGGTCAAGGTGGAATGTTAGCAACCCCCATTCAGATAATTAATGGGATATCCTACATTGCTAATGGTGGAAAATTAAATCAACCCCAACTGTTATTAGCTGAAGGTAATTTAGAAAATAAGAATAAAATAGATAAGATTAAAAGAGAAAATATAATTTCACCAGAAAATCTGAAAATAGTTCAAGATGGTATGAGACAAACGGTTCTTGATGGTACAGCCTATCAACTCAAAGATCTTCCATTTAGTAGTGCTGCAAAAACTGGAACAGCACAAACTGGAGCGGAAAGAAACAATTCATTTTTTACTGCTTATGCTCCTTTCGAAAATCCAGAACTTGCAATTATAGTTTTAATTGAAGAAGGTCAAGAAGGATATTTAACTTCTATCCCGGTAGCAAGAAATGTTTTGGAATGGTATAACCAAAATAGAGGTTTTAATAAATAATAAAAATTATGATATAATAGGGTATATTAAATTAACAAATTTTATGAAAGATTGGAGTATTATAATTTTAGCAGCTGGTAAAGGAACAAGATTAAAATCACAAGAACCAAAACCTTTAGTAAAAATAGAAGGAGAACCTTTAATAAGTAATATTCTAAACTTATCAAATATTTTAAATATCAAAGAAAAATATGTTATAATTAGTGAATATACAAATAAAATTAAAGATTTTTATCCAAATTATCAATATATAAATACAATACCAAAAGGAACTGCAGATGGAGTTATGGCTTGTATAAATAAAGTTAAAACAAGAAATGTATTAATTGCTCAAGCTGATGATAGTTTTTTTTATAATAAAGAAACTTTATTAAGAATGATAGATATTCATGAAAAATATCAAGGAGATTTCACTGTAGGATTAGCTGATATTGTTAAAAAATTAGAATATAAGTCAGCTGTATTTAATGTTAATACACATAAATTATTAGGATTGAATCAAGAAAATTCATCTATTCCAGGAGAAAAGGTAGTGTGTGGACTTTATGCGGGAAAAACAGAATGGATACAAAGTATATTTCCTCTAATAGAACCAAATCCTAAAAATGGGGAATATGGTATTCCAAGCGGATTTTTATTAGGAATAGAAAAAGGGGATAATATATTATATTGTGATATTATGGAGAAAGAATGGTTTGGTATAAATAATCTGAATGAATTAGAAAATGCCAAAATTAAATTTAATCGAAATAAAAAATAAATATTATTAAGATGAATTGGAACTCAATAGAATTACAAATTGCAATATTAACATCCACAGTATCAATTATAATAGCTTTTTTATCATTGGGAGGTAGTATTTTAGGTTATATAATTAATAGAAATCAGTGGAAAAAAGAAATATTATTAAAAGAGATAGAGTTAAGAAATATATTAAATAATCAATTAACTCAAATTAGAAGTCAATATTCTGAAAAACTTTTACTAAAAAGAATGGAGTTATACCCGGAGTTAATAAAAATAACACAAGAAATAGGATATGAGATAGGTGATTTTAAAGACAAATTTGAATTAAGATCATTTCATGAAGAAGCTTATCTAAATTTAAAAGAATGGCAAACTAAACATGGTGGAACTTTATATCTTTCTCTGGAAAGTACAAAATGTTTTTATAAGCTCTTGTCTGTTTTAAATACTAAAAACTTAGATAAAAATTTAACTTTTGATGAAGAGAAGATTAAAACTATCAAGGATAAAAAAAATCTATTTAGAAGAAGTCTTCATAATGATCTTAATATATTACAAAAAAATCATGATAATTTGAATAAAACATTATCAGAGAATTAATTTTTATTAGTTTGTATTGACAAGTGGTATAATATATGTTAATCTATATCTAGATAACACCTTGTAGATCTCCTCTACGGGTGTTTTTATTTTTATAGTACTATATTTCTTAAAATATGATATAATTATTTCATAGTTAAATTAATTATAAAAATAAAATTATGAATCTAGTCTTTATCCTAATAATAATTATTTCTGTTTGGTTAGCAATGATTTTAACAACAGTCTATTATGTTTTTATAAAACCAATTATTGAAGAAAAAAAGATTCAAAGAGGATTAATTCTAACTCAATATCAAGTTAAAGTTCCAAGAAATCTAGAGGATGAAAATAAAGATCCAAAAGCTTTGATAACAGTTATGGAGCAAGTTTATAATAGTTTTACATTTTTGAAAGATAAATCTTCTGGCTTAATCAAAGTTGATCCTAGTATATCTCTCGAAATTGTTAGTCCAACTGAAAAAGATGAAATTCATTTTTATATGGGAGTTCCAAAAGAATATGAAACTATCTTTGAGAAACAACTTCATGGAGTATATCCAAATGCTGATTTAACAAAAATTGATGATTACAATGTTCTTACTACAAAAGGAGAAATAAGAGCTTCATATCTTAAGTTTAATAAACCATCAATTATTCCAATAAAAACTTATCAAGATTTAGAAGTAGACCCTTTATCTAGTTTAACTTCAGCTTTATCAAAAATATATGAAGAGGAAAGTGCAGTAATTCAAATATTAATTAAAAAATCTTCTAATAGTTGGGTAGAAAAAACAAAAAAAGTAACCCAAGCTATGAGAAAAGATGGGCTTACTTTTCAAAATGCTTATAAAAAAGATACTTTAGATATAATCGGATTTATCGTAAATGCTTTTAAATCAACTAAAAAAGAAGAGAATAAAGACATTAGACAGTTAACAGCTTCTGAAGAGGATTTAATACAAAGAATGCAGAAAAAAACTGACAAAACAGGTTTTGAAGTTAATATAAGATTAATGACAATATCATCTGAAGGAAGTAGATCAGATATTTTAATGGAACAGATAAAAGGATCTTTTTCACAGTTTGTGGATCAGAATCTTAATTCATTTAAATTTATAGATTATAGTAATAAAAACATTTGGAAGTTTATCTATAAATTTATATTTAGAATTTTTGAAAAAGGAGAATCAATGATACTAAATACAGAAGAATTGACAAGCTTATTTCATATACCTACATCTCATTTACAAACTCCTAAAATTCAATGGGTAACATCTAAAGCATCTTTTCCACCAGCCAATTTACCTAAAGAAGGTTTAGTCTTAGGTATAAATGTTTATCGAGGAGAAGAACAGTTAGTTAGAATTCAAGATGAAGATAGGAGAAGACATATGTATGTTATTGGTCAGACTGGAACAGGAAAGACTTCTTTTATGAAAAGAATGATAGAACTAGATTTGAAAGCTGGTAGAGGATTAGCATTGCTTGATCCTAATGGTGATTTTGCAGAAGATGTTTTAGGTATGATTCCTAAGGATAGGTATGAGGATGTGATTTATTTTAATCCTCAGGATATAGATTATCCATTGGGTTTGAATATCTTAGAGGCAAGAACTCCAGAAGAGAAAGATTTTCTTAGTCAAGAGATGATTTCTATATTCTATAGGCTTGTATCTGATCCCAGTATGATTGGACCTATTTTTGAACATAATATGAGAATGGCTATGTCAGCTTTGATGGATGATGTAGAAAACCCTAGAACTATAGTAGAAATACCAAAGTTATTTACAGATGATGCTTTCCGGGCAAAAGTTTTAGAAAATGTTCATGATCCTATTGTAAAAGATTTTTGGGAAAAAGAATTCCCAGCTGCACAGAAAGGACAAAGTGCTGGAGATACATTGGGATATCTTTTATCAAAATTAGGAAGATTTATAGAAAATGAAATGGTTAGAAATATTATAGGACAACCTAAATCATCATTTGATTTTCAAGATATAATGAATTCAGGTAAAATTTTGATAGCTAATTTGTCAAAAGGAGCGATTGGGGATATGAATAGTAATTTATTAGGTATGCTTCTTGTATCTAAATTACAGATGGCTGCCTTCAAAAGAAGTAATATTCCAGAAGATCAAAGAAGAGATTTTTATTTATATCTGGATGAGTTCCAAAATTTTACTACAGATAGTGTATCTACAATTTTGTCCGAGGCAAGAAAGTATAGATTAGATATGATTTTAGCTCATCAATTTATAGGTCAATTACCAGAAAATATCAGAACAGCTATATTTGGTAATGTTGGAACAACGGTTGCATTTAGAATAGGAACTGATGATGCTGAAGTTTTGGAACAAAAAATGAAACCAGACTATTCAGCTTATGATCTTGTGAATATGGATAATCTGAAAGGGGTTATGAAACTTATGATAGATGGTAAAAATAGTAAGGCATTTAATTTTAATGTTATCTTTGCTAGTAGAAGTAATCCAAAACTACAAGAAGCAATTAAACAATTATCGAGACTTAAGTATGGAACTCCAGTTGATATTGTTACTCATAATATAAAAAGTAGGAATTTATAAATAAATTTATGCATATAATTACTAAGAATTTGAACAAAAAATATGGAACAAAAAAAGTTGTTACAGATATAAATTTAGATCTTATCCCAGGACAAATTTTAGCTTTATTAGGTCCTAATGGATCAGGTAAATCAACTATTATTAAAATGCTAACCGGTAGAATTAAACCTACATCAGGAAGTATTTTTATTAATAGTAAAGAATACTCTAGTTTTCCTACAGAACTCAGATCTAAGATAGGTATAATGCCCCAAGAAATTATAATATGGGATGATCTAACTATTTTAGAAAATTTAAAATATACTGCTAGTTTATATAAAATCCCTAGAATAACAGCAGAACTTAGAATTAAAGATATAATAAATGATCTTAGATTGACTCCTGAAATTAATAATTTAGCAAAAAACTTATCTGGTGGATATAAAAGAAGATTAAATCTTGCTATTTCAGTTCTTCATAATCCTAAAGTAATATTTTTGGATGAGCCAACTCCAGGCATAGATGCTCAAAGTAGGATTTTGCTCACTGAATACATTCAAAAATTAGCTAATAAAAAAGAGCAAGCAATACTATTGACAGATCATTATTTAGATCAGGCTGAAAAATTAGCAGATTATGTTGTAATTATAGATTCTGGGAAATTAGTTACAGAAGGAACTGTCTCAGAGTTAAAAGCAAAGCATAGTCAAGGAAATATTCTTCAAATTCATCTTAATTCTACAGATAAGATTTATTTGGAAAAATCTAGAAAAATTTTTAAAAATTTATTTAGTAATGCAACCTTAAATAAACAAACAGTTTCGATTTTAATTCAAGATATCAGTAAAAGTTTAAATCAAGCTATCGATTTAGTTAAAAAAGAAAACTTAAAGATTTTTAATATAAATGTTAAAGAGCCAACTTTAGAAGATATTTTCTTATTATTAACAGGTAAAGAGGTTAGAGAATAGCATTACAATAATAATTAACAAATTTATGTCAACAATATTTAGTATATTTATCTATAATTTTAAATCTATATTTCGTAATTTTAATTCTACAGGAATAATGTTTATATTACCAATAGTTTTTATGGGTATATTTGGATTATTATTAGGTAGTCAGGTAAATAAATTAGATTTTTCTTTAGGAGTTTATACTAACCCCGATATCCCTAAAGATATGATAGAAAATCTAAATTTGGTTACAAATATTGAAGAAATTTCTAAAGAATCAGAAGATTTAGAATTCCAAGTTAAGAATTTTGGTAGTTTACAGGAATTAGAAGATAAAATCAAAGATGGAGAAATAACAGTAGGAATTAAATTAACAGAAAAAATGAATCAACCACAATTTGAAGTTATGTTTAATGATAATAATTTGGAAAATTCTATTAAAGCTAATACCATTAAAGAAATATTAACAAATATCTATTTTCAGAATAGTTCTCCAATTACTAGCACAGTAATCAAAACTTCTCAGCAAGTAAAAAATCCTTTTGATATATTAGCTCCTGGATTAATTGTTTATGGGATTTTGATTTTAATGCCAGGAATAGCACAAAAATGGACTGAGATTTCTGAGAAAAACCAAATTTTCCGATATAATAATTCTAGAGTTTCCAGTTTTGAATTAGTATTAGGTAATTTTTTATTTTATTTAATAATTGGTTTAATTCAGGTGGTTATTTTATATATTACTGCTCAAGTATTTGGATATAATCCTACAGGAAATTTGTTATTAGCCTTTATTCCAGCTTCCTTAACATTGTTTTTTGTTATCGGAATAGGTATACTTATTGGTACATTTTACAATAAAATGGAGTCATCTAATAATACTGCAAATATTCTATCTATTATTTTAGGATTTTTATCAGGTTCTTTTATTGTTGGAATTGACTCTGCTTTGGAGTTTAAATTATTTGGTAAAACCTTAGCTTTTAATGATTTTATTCCAACCAAATGGAGTACTAAAGCTATGGAATCTATTTTAACTAGAAATAATGGTTTAATGGATATTCAATTTGAAATTATAGTATTAAGGTTATCAGGTATATTAGCTTTAGGTTTATCAACTTGGTTTTATACCTATAAAAGAAAATCTATAGAATAGAGTATGATAAATGTAACAATTAATTAAAAGTATAGAGCATGTTATTTTTTAATAGTTTTTAAGTATAAGATTTATAATAAACATAAATTGTGAATATGGACTAAGAGTTAGATAATTTTAGAAAAGATTATAGAAATATACTCTTCCTTTTTATATGAAATCACAACATAAAAATACTTGACAAGATTTTTTTGATAGATTATAATATAGTTATTAGCAGAATAATATATAGACTGCTAAAAATTAATAATTATAATTAAGATTAAATATATGAATATAAAGCCTCTATATGATAGAGTGGTAATAAAGCCACAAGCCAAGAAAGAAAAAACTGAGAGCGGAATTTATATACCAGAAACAGTAGATAAAGAAAGACCACAGATTGGTGAAATTATTGCAGTTGGAGAAGGAAAAATTTTATCTAATGGTGAAATTAAGCCTCTTAAAGTTAAAGTTGGAGATACAGTTCTTTTTTCAAAATATGGACCTACAGAAATTACTTTGGAAGGAGAAGAATATCTTATTACCAAAGAAGAAGAATTATTGGCAATAATCTAAATTATAAGTTTTTAAAGATAAATATATGGCAAAGCAAATAGAATATAGTGATAGTGCAAGAAGAAAATTATTAGTAGGAGTAGATAAAATTGCAGATGTAGTGCAAGTAACTTTAGGCCCAAAAGGAAGAAATGTTGTTCTAGACAAAGGCTTTGGAGCACCTACAATTACTAAAGACGGAGTTAGTGTAGCAAAAGAAGTAGAATTAGAAGATAAATTTGAGAATATTGGAGCTTCTATTGTAAGAGATGTAGCTTCAAAAACAGCTGATGTAGCTGGAGATGGAACCACTACCTCTACAATTTTAGCAAGAAGAATGGTGGCTGAAGGATTTAGAAATGTTACCGCTGGAGCTAATCCTATGGAGATTAAGAAAGGAATAGAAAAAGGAGTAGCGAAAGTAGTAGAATATCTAAAGAAATCATCAGAACAAGTTAAAGATGATAAAGATAGAATAAAACAAGTAGCAACAATTTCTGCTAATGGTGATGAGATGATAGGAAAAGAAATTGCTGATGCAATGGAAAAAGTTGGAGCTAATGGTGTTATTACCGTAGAAGAAGGTCAAACTTTTGGAGTAACCAGTGAAGTTGTAGAAGGAATGCAATTTGATAAAGGGTATATTTCTCCATATATGGTAACTAATCATGAAAAAATGATTGCTGAAATGGAAGATGCATATATTTTGATTACAGATAAAAAAATCTCTTCTATTCAAGAAATATTACCTCTATTAGAAAAGTTAACTCAATCTGGTAGAAAAGAAATTGTGATTATTGCAGAAGATGTAGATGGTGAAGCCTTAGCCACTTTGGTTGTAAACAAAATGAGAGGTGGATTCTCAGCTTTAGCAATCAAAGCTCCAGGATTTGGAGACAATAGAAAAGAAATGCTAAAAGATATTGCTATTCTAACAGGAGGACAAGTTATCTCTGAAGAAGTTGGTCTAAAATTAGAAAATGCAGATTTAACAATGCTTGGAAAAGCTAAAAAAGTTATTTCAGAAAAAGAAAAGACAATTATTGTTGCTGGAGATAATGACAATAAAGCTGTCAAAGAAAGAGTTGATCAGATCAAGAGACAAATTGACCAAACAGAATCAGAGTATGATAAGGATAATTTAAAGAAAAGATTAGGTAAATTAGCTGGTGGAGTAGCAGTTATTAAAGTTGGAGCAGCTAGTGAAGTTGAACAAAAAGAAGTTCAAGATAGAATAGAAGATGCATTATCAGCAACTAGAGCTGCGGTAGAAGAAGGAATAGTACCAGGAGGAGGAACCGCTTTACTAAGAGCTCAATTAAGTCTTGATAGTCTAAAATTAACAGGTGATCAAAAAGTTGGTTTAGATATCTTGAAGACTGCTATGGAAGAGCCTGTTAGAATGATAGCTAATAATGCAGGAGTAGAAGGTTCAGTAGTAGTAGAAAAAGTAAAAGCTTTGAAAGGAAATGAAGGATATAATGCTTCTACAGGAGAATATGTAGATATGGTAAAATCAGGTATTATTGACCCTACAAAGGTTACTAGAACTGCTTTACAAAATGCAGCATCTGCAGCCGCAATATTACTCACAACTGAAGCTGTAATTACAGATTTGCCAAAGAAAGATGATGGTCCAGCAATGCCTCCAATGGGTGGGATGGGAATGCCAGGAATGATGTAGGATTCTTTAATCTTATAACAAAAGAGGAGCATACTTAATAAAATAAGTATGCTTTTTTATTTAAGATCTATAATTTTGTAAATAGGATATTTAATATATTTTACATAAAAAATAAAAATATGCTATAATATAAATGTACAAAAGCATTTATAAAAATAATAATCTAAAAATATGTTTCAATATGCAATATCTTTAGTTCTAAGAAGAAAACTAAGAACAATCTTGACTAGTTTGGGTATAACAATAGCAGTTATATTATTATCACTTATTATTTTTGGGATGAGAGATTTACAAACTCTTATTACTAATTCATTCCAATCTCAATTTAAGCCAAATGAAGTTTTTGTTAGTAATTCAGCTGGAGCAGCATTGGTAACTGGTTCTGCTGGAGAAGAAGAAAAAGAAGAGAAACCATTAACTAAAATAAATGATGATTTAATTAATACTTTAAAAGAAAAATCAGAAGTTGAAAAAATATCTCCTATGACAGTTATTACTTCTCTTGAAGGAAAGATTGAAGGATATGATAAACCTCTAAGACCATCTTTTGGTTCTGGCTGGGATATAGATGGAAAAGATAGCTATTTTACTGAATTTTATGGGAATACAGAAATGCCTAAAGGTGACGAAGCTTTTGTTTCAATAAGTTTTACAAAATTATATAATATAGAAAATCCAGAAGACTTGATTGGTAAAAAATTAACTTTAAATACTGCTGAGACTAGTACTTTTGGTTCAATAAAAACAAAAGAAACTTTAAATAAAAGTTTTGAACTAACTATCAAAGGTGTATATGATCCAGGTAGAGATCAAAATGACTTTATAATTTCATTAGATAAATCAGCAGAAATATTAGCTAATATAGGTGGATTTGATTCTAAGGAAGAATTTATTCAAGATATTGGATATGATATGATGAGAATATCTGTTAATAATGATAAGGTGGTGGAGTTTAAAGAATTTTTAGAGACAGATTATAATTTTGCTTCTATATTTACAGCTGATGATATATTAGGATTTTTTAATCAAATATTAAGTGCATTTACATTAGTTTTGGTAGTATTTGGTTTAGTATCTGGATTAGTTGCTTCAGTTGGAATTATGAATACAATGGTAATGAGTATTTATGAACAAACTAAAGAAATTGGAATTATAAAATCTATGGGAGCTTCTAATTGGCAAATATTATTTATATTTTTAGTTCAATCAGGATTTATTGGTTTATTAGGAGGATCTTTAGGTCTTTTGATAGTATATGTATCTATGAGAATAGGAGATCCTTATGTTGTATCTGCTCTTCAAAATTCTGGATTTGAGCTGGAACAATTCTTTAATTTTGATATAAAAATAACACTTTATATAGTATTAGGAAGTATTCTTGTTGGTATTATATCAGGTTTATATCCAGCATTAAAAGCAGCATTTCTAAATCCAATTAATGCACTTAGGTCAAATTAATAAGTATAAAATTTAATATCTTATGAGAACAAAAATAAATAATAATAAAACAGCTTTCACAGTTTTAGAAATGATATTAACTATTTCAATTATTGGTATTTTATTAGGTGGAATATTAATTGTGGTTAATAGTACAAATAGATTACAGAAACAAAGAAATAATCAAAGACGATTAGATGTTCAAGAAATAATCTCCGTAATTTTGAAATATAGATCATTAGAAGGATCATACCCTGCTGGAATAACTGATCAATATCAGGAAATTTGTGATGATAAGGCGATAGATTGTTCAGGTTATCTGGATTTATCTTTATTAAAGAGTGAATACTTTGAATCTATTCCAGAAGATCCTTTAGATGAAGATGAAATTGATGGAACTGGATATAGATTAAGAATTTTGGATAATAAAATTTGGGTGGATGTAATTAATCCAGAATTAGATATATCGATAGAAGTTAGTGGTTGATTATCATTTTGTTTTTAAAAGATAAGAAAGTGAAGATTGACAGCAAATTGCTAAAGCAAGTCCATCTGCTGCATCATCAGGCTTAGGTATTGATTTTAAGTTTAAATTTTTCATAACCATCTCTTGCATTTGTTTTTTTGTTGCTTTTCCATAACCTGTTAAAGCTTGTTTGACTTGTAGGGGGGTAAATTCAAATAAAGGAATATTTTTTAATTCCATATTAAGTAATATAACTCCTCTTGCTTGTGCAACGGTTATTATCGTAGTTGTATTTCTAAAGAAAAATAATTTTTCTACAGCTACAATGTTAGGTTTGTATTTCTCAAAAATTTCATCTAAGCTTTGATTGATTATTTTTAGTCTTTGAGAATCTGAGAAATGTGATTCAGTTTTTATGACACCATAGTCTACAGTGTCATTAATTTTACTTGTTCCACAATCAATAATCCCAAATCCAGTTGTGGCTGTACCAGGGTCTATACCTAAAATTCTATAAGGTGATTTATCTTTATTCTGCATTATCCCAAATATTTTCTATATCATCTAATTCTTCCAGAGAATCAATTATAGAATCTAATTTTTGTCTAGATTCTTCTGTTAACTTTACAGGAATTTTAACTTTATAGTCATTGAGATAAAGAATTTCTTCAAACATCCACATAACAGTACCTGGATTTCCAAGAGAACCTCCATTTTTTGTTAGAGTATGTCTTAACTCTGCCACAGTTCTATTTACATTATCAGTATAAGCTTTTATTAATAAACCTACACCATCATTAGCAAATGCTTCATATAATATTTCTTGCCCATCATTTTTATCTGCTTTATCAAGTATTCTTTGTATATTATCTTTCGGCATATTTACTTCTTTTGCTTTTTCTAAAGACAATCTTAGTTCAGAATTTTTTTGAGGATCAACACCTTTCCTAGCTGCGATTTTGATCATTTTAGCAATTTTAGTAAAATTTTGACCTTTAGCCTTATCTGTAATAGCCTTTTTATGCTTAATTTTAGACCATTTATTATGTCCTGACATGATGATTACTTTAAATTATGGATATAATGATATGCTGATAAGGTAGCTTTAACAGCATCTCCAGCAGATATATTATTTTGTTTATAAGCTTCATCAGTAACATCTCCAGCAGCAAATATTCCAGGAGCTGAAGTAGATGAATATTTGTGATCTATTATAATTTCACCATAAGAATTAATATTTACTAAATCTTTTACCATCTCTGAGTTAGGAATTGAACCAATTTCTATAAATAGTCCTTGTAATGGTAAAGATTTTACTTCATTATTGATTAAATTTGTATACTCTATACTTTCTAATTTTGTCTCCCCAATAAATTTAGAGACTTGACTATTATGGATAAATCCTTTGAAATTCGGATAGGTATTAAGTTTATCCACTTTATCAGGATCACCTTTTATATTTTCAGTTCTATTAAAAAGATATACTTCTGAAGCATAGCTAAGTAGATCTAAAGCACTTTCTAATCCAGAGTTCCCACTACCAACAACCCCAACCGGAACATTAGAGAAAAATGGAGCATCGCAAGTAGCACAATAAGCAACTCCTTTTCCTGTTAGTTCTTCTTCTCTTTCTAAACCTAATTTTCTTCTCTTTGCTCCTAAACCTAAAATCAAAGTCTTTGCTTGAAAAGATTTTCCATTTTCTGTGTCTACTTGATAGATAGGGTAATTTTTAACAGAATCAATTTTTGTGATTTTATTAGCTAAATCACCTTCAATTATATCAATATTAGATTGAGCTTTAACATGTTTTTCAAATTTTTGTGCAAGCTCAAATCCAGTTAATTTGATATCTCCAATCCAATTATCAATGTCATTTGATACGATAGATTGCCCTCCAAAGCTTTCTGTTATTAATAAAGTTTTCATTTGTTTTCTTGCGGCATATACAGCGGATGCAGTTCCAGTGGGACCACCACCAATAATAATAGTATCGTATATCATAAAATATTTAAATTATCTTTAATATATATATTATACTATAAAATATAATAAAATAAAATAATTTTTTATTGTATTTTGGTTTATTCTAATGTATAATTATGAGTAAGTATTTTAAAAAATTATATATTATAAATTTAAATATGGATAAAAATGGATAAAATAGAAAAATTAGATAATAAGAGAAAAATTTTGATTTGTGAAGATGAAAAGCCTTTAGCTAAGGCTTTGGAATTAAAGTTAAGATCAGCAGGTTATGATATTCTCACAACTTATAATGGAAGAGAGGCTATTAATTTGTTTGATTCTAATATACATATAGTCCTTTTAGATTTAATTGTGCCAGAAATAGATGGATTTGGAGTGCTAAAAGCTATTAGACAAAAAAATAAAGAGATTCCTATTATTATTCTATCTAATCTAGGTCAACCAGAAGACAAGTTAAGAGTTAAAGATCTTGGGGCAACAGCTTATTATATAAAATCGGAGATGCCTTTAAATAAAATATTAGAAATAGTAAACTTTTATTTATATGATAGTAAATAAATAAAAAATTTGATATAATAAATAAAACCATTAAAAATAACTAAAATATATGCAAAATCCAATTTTTAAAAATAAAGAAATAGAAATTAAAGAGATAACAGGTCTAGACCTTGTTAATATCATTGTTAAACAAAATTATATTGAGCAAGATGATATTGATGATTTACAGGTAGATTTCTCTGATAAAAGTTTTGATGAAGCTTATACTATATTAATATCTTCTAATATAGTAACATCAGACCTTGTTGGTCAGGCTATGTCTGAGTTTTATTCTCTAAATTTATTTGATCTAAAATCATTTCCTCCAAGTACAGATTTAGTAAAAAAAATAAATTATGACATAGCTAATAAATATAAAATAGTCCCTTTTGCAGAGAGTAAGATGGAAATATTTGTGGCCACTAGTAATCCTGATGAAAAGTTAATTTCTATAATAAAAGAAATTTTCCCTGATAAAGAAGTTAAATTAGGTTATTCTTTGCCAAATTCAATAGAAGATTCCTTTTTATTATATAAAAATAATTTTTCTGACAGAATATCTGAAATTGTATCAAAAGGAGAGCAAGTTGTTCCTGACATAGTGAAAGAAATATTTGAAGATGCTCTTGCTCAAAAAGCTTCTGATATACATTTTGAACCATTTTCGGAAGATGTTGTTATTAGATTTCGTATAGATGGAGTTTTGCATGATATTGGTATTCTGCCTAAAAATTTTTATGAGAATATTGTTAACAGATTAAAAGTACTTTCTAAATTAAGACTTGATGAGCATTTTGAAACTCAGGATGGTTCAATCAGGTATTTGACTAAAAAAAACACAACGGTTGATATGAGAATCTCGGTTGCTCCAGTTATGGATGGTGAAAAAGTTGTTGTTAGAATCCTATTTAGGTATGTAAGTGATTTAGGTTTAGATTCTATAGGTTTATCTGATAAAGCTTTTAAATTAATTAATGATAATCTAAAAAATCCTTTCGGGCTAATTTTAGTAAGTGGTCCTACAGGGTCAGGAAAAACAACAACTCTATATGCTGCTATTAGAGATTTGATTGATACTAAAGTCAATATTACTACTATTGAAGATCCCGTAGAATATAGAATAGACAGAGTAAATCAAATTCAAGTAAATGAGCAAAAAAATATAACTTTTGCTAAAGCTTTAAGATCGATTGTTAGACAAGATCCAGATGTTATTTTAGTTGGTGAAATAAGAGATAATGAAACAGCTGAAATTGCGGTCAACTCTGCTTTAACTGGTCATTTAGTTTTATCTACATTTCATGCAAATGATGCTATATCTACTTTACCTAGACTTTATGACATGGGCATAGAGCCATTTTTACTTTCATCTACTATAGATTTAATTATTTCTCAAAGACTAATTAGAACTATTTGTCCTCATTGTAAATATAGTAAAGAAATGTCTATTGCGGAGTTAAAAAAGATTGTTCCGGGTATATTTAAAGTTTTTCCAAAAACTAAAATAAATGTCTTTAATGGCAAAGGGTGTAGAGAATGTGGATTTACTGGATATAAAGGAAGAACAGCAGTATTTGAAGTTTTAGCTATTACTCATGATATGAAAGATGCTTTAGCTGAGAATATAAAATCAGTACAGTCAATTATAAATGAGGAAGAATATATATCTATGTTTGAGGATGGATTGGATAAAGTAAAAAAAGGAATTACTAACTTTGAAGAATTGGTTAGAGTTGTAAAAATTCCAGAAAAATTTTTAAAAGAGTAAATATATGATAAATCAAAAACAAGCATTTTATGCATTAGAAAATATTTATAATTTGTCTGAATCTGGGATATCTATAGTAGAATCTATTTCAGAAGTATCGAAAAAAATAAAAGATAAAGATTTAAAAAAAGCTTTTGAAAATGTGGTTAGTTTAGTTGAAGAAGGAAATTTATTATGGGAGTCTTTTGATAAAAATAAAATATTTCCACATTATGTGGTTTCTCTTATTAAGATAGGCGAGGAAAGTGGTAGTCTACAAGAAAATTTCAAACTGGCTCTGATTAATGAAGAAAAAAGGTTCTCTTTAAATAATAAAATTATTACAGTGTTAACCTATCCTGTATTTGTTTTATTAACAACTTTCTTTGTTGGGCTTGGAATTATGTGGTTTGTTTTACCAAAATTAACAGAATCATTTTTAGTTTTGAGAGTTGAAATACCAATTCAAACACAAATTTTAATTTCTATTGGAAATTTTTTTGCTAAGTGGGGAATGATTTTTGTTCCAGCTGTAGTTTTATTTATGTTAATTGCTTTTTATTTTTTATTTTTCAATAAGAAAACTAAATTTATTGGTGAGAGAATACAATTATCTACACCGCTAATAAAAAAAATTGTTATATCAGCAGAATCATCAAGAATGGGATATATGTTAGGAAGCTTACTAAATGCTGGATATCCTTTTACAGAAGCTTTAACTTTATTAAAAGGAGTTTCTGATAATCATTATTATAAGGAGTATTATCAAAAAGTTATAGATTTAATAGATGAAGGAAAAACAATGGATGAAGTTATCAAATCTATTCCAGAAACAGAAATGCTGTTTCCTGATCAAGTTCCTGCTATGATTGTATTTGCAGAAAAATCAGGAAGTTTTTTAACTGTGTTTCAAAAAATAGGTATAAGATATGAGAAAGAATTGTATAGATTAGCAAAATCTATTCCAAGCATATTAGAACCAGCTATTCTGATTATAGTTTGGTTTGCAGTTTTGGGATTGGCTTATTCTATTATAGGACCTATGTATTCATTATTAAAAGGATTGTAATATGAAAGAAGCATTTTCTTTATTAGAAATAATGTTGACAATTGCTGTTATTGGAATATTAGTATCCTTTTCCCTTCCAATATCTATAGAAGTGATAGAAAAAAATGAACAGAGAAATTCAGAAATTAATGTAATTTTAGCTCTAAGAGTGGCAAGAGAAAAAGCTGTATTTGGATTGGAGGATTCTGATTGGTCTGTAAGAATAGATTCTTCATCAGCAATAGTTTTTTTGGGAGATGATTATAATAATAGAGATACAAATTTTGATCAGATTTATGATTTGAAAAATATAAGTATGGGATCTCCAATTATAGTTACATTTGATAGAGTGACAGGACTTTCAACTGATACTACAATAAATCTTACAATAGACAAAATAATTAATATAAATCAATATGGGCTTGTTATTTAAAAAAAATAAAGGTTTTTCATTATTAGAAATAGTTTTATCAATAGGCTTAACAGGTTTTGTAATTGTTGGTATAGTTGGAACAATTACAGAATATCAAAGAAGTATTCTTGTTAAAGGAGAAAGGACACAAGGTTATGAATATTTGCAAGAAGCTACAAGAGCATTAGATACTTTGAAATATGATAGATTAGTTGGTTATTCTACTGCGACACCGCTTGGATTTACACTTGGAAGTAATTGGGCATTAATTTCTGGAGTAGAAACTTTAGGAGACTACCAAAGATCAGTAACTCTAACTCAACCAGATTCTGATACGGTACAAGCTGTTATCAATATCACTTGGATTGGTAAAAATGGAAGAGGTGATAGTCTATCTTCTCAAGTAACATATAAAAGTTGGCAAGAACCTTTGATAACATGTTTAGGTACTCAGGCTGAGAATACTACATTAGACATAAGTAGTTTTTCTATAGAATCTGCTACCAATGATAATTCTCCATCTAATAGATCTCGCTTAATTCGAGGAATAAGATTAATTAATAATAATTCTAGTGATTGTAATATTCAAGCAACAAATATAAACTCTGTTGAATGGCAAAATAATAACTTAACCAATGTAAAATTTGGAGCAGAAGGTTTTGACAAATTAGACTCCAACTTTAATATTTGGTCTGGTACAGAGTCTCCTTCAAATAAAAATATAGATATAAATGATCAAGATATAACGGGAACTCATGAACTAGCATTTTTGTTTGATAGTCAGATGACGGGGCAGAGTTTAACTTTCGCGGTAATATTTAGTGATGGATCAGTTTTGAATAGTGGAGTGATTTATTCTGATTTAGATCCTTGTGTATTCACTCAAGCACAGAATACAACTTTGGATACCAGTAATTGGTCATTTGATTCTATAGGTGTAAGTCAAAATAGAATGATAAGAGGAATAAGACTTATTAATAATACAGGTACAACTTGTAATATTGAGGTAGACGGCATAAACTCTTTATTATGGCAAAGTAATAACCTATCAGCAATCAAAATAGGAGATTTAAATAATACTGTTAATGTATGGACAGGTAATTTAGCTCCTTTGTCTAGTCCAGGTCATAATATTGATGTTACAAATACAGTTATAACAAACACTAAGGAGTTAGTTTTACAATACAATGCTCCAATGACTGCACAAAATATCTCATTCACAGTAGTCTTTACTGATGGATCAACACTTGATAGTGGTATAATTTCTTTACCAATAGATCCTTGTATTTCTAATACTCAAGCTCAAAATTTCCAGGCTAATATCATAAATACCGCTTTCCCTGATACTACTTCAAATAGCCTAACTTCCGATAATAGGATAATAAGGGGGATAGAGTTAGTTAATACTACAGGAACAGCTTGTCCAGTTGTTTTAACCGATATTAATGAATTTATTTGGACCACAAATGTTAATTTAGCTTCTATTAAAATTGGACCTAAATTTATTAATAGAACTGACAATTCTCTTAATGTATGGACTGGGAATCTAACTAGAGATACAGTTTTGGGTAGAAATATTCCTATCAATAATACAAATATAGAGAATACTCAAGAATTACTTTTTCAGTTTTCTGGAACAATTTTTAATAGTAATAATTCGTTTAGATTAGTCTTTGCTGATGGGTCATCTTATGTAGTACCTTCATTTAATTTTAGTACAGACATAAATTTATGTACGAATCAGGCGAATACTACAACTGTAGATGTGTCTCAAATTACAATATCGGGAAACAGAAGGAATTTAAGCAATATAAGAATTAGAAATAATTCTGGTTGTAGAGTTAGAGTTACAAATATAAACAATATAACTTGGAATAGTACTGGAAATCGAAGATTAAGTAGTATTCGTGTTAATAATGCTACTGCTGGTAGTTATAATAATACTTCACCTTATAATGCTAATATCACAGATTTTGATCTTTATGCAGATTATCCTTTGGAATTTAGATTTAATGGAGCATTATCTGCTGGAAGTACTCTTAGTTTTATTCTTGTATTCAGTGATGGGACAACAAAACCAGCTAGTTTAATAATACCATAATGAAAAAGAAAAAAGGTTTATCATTATTAGAGTTGATGTTAGGGGTATCTTTAATTGGAGTTGTAACACTAGCTCTATCACAAGTATATGTTACAACAATTACAGTTAGAGAAAAAACCCTTGCTATGAATCAAGTTCAAATGGGGACAGATGCAGCTCTACAACATATATCTCATAGAATAGATACAGCAACTAGTATTACTTCTCCAACTCCTAATACAAGTCAAACTAGTTTAGTTTTAGTTAGTGGAGGTATTACTTATACATATGAAGTTCAATCAGGGATTTTTGTAGAAAGTAGTGTTAACGGGATAATTCCTTTACATATAGATGAAATTTCTATTACAAATTTATTATTTGAGAATAAAGGAACGATAGATAATGATTCTATTACAGTCAATATGGATGCCACATACCTTACTAATAGTAGACAAACACTAAAATATCAACTAAATTTTGATAAAACACTCTAAATCTATGAAAAAAGGATATATTACATTAATGACAGTTCTAATAATAATGACAGTTACCTTGGGTATAAGTTTAACTTTATTTAATATGAGTTTCGAATCTATCTATAGAAATTATTCCAATAATACACAAGTTATAATAGAATCAGATGCAATTAATTGTAGAGAAAATATTTTGCTTGAAATTTTCAATGATACTAGTTATACAGCTACTGATGTTGTTAGTGGAACCTGTACTTATAGTGTAAGTGATAATTCACCTACAGAGAAAAGATTAGAAATAAGGATAGATAAAGATGATTTTGTTCAGAGATTTGTAGGTATTGTAAGTATAGGATTAGCTGTAGAAGTAACTTCTTGGAATAAGGTTATAAATTTTGTAGAAGTAAATAATAGTATAGTTACTGATGGATTAGTTTTAAATTTGGATGCTGGTGATCCATCATCATATCCTGGAGCAGGAACTAATTGGACAAATTTAGCAAGTATTGGAAATGATGCTACTCTTTTGAATGGAGTAGGTTTTAATTCTGCTAATCAAGGTTCTTTGACATTTGATGGAATTGATGATAGAGGAACTTTTACATCTCCTATAACATCTAATTCACCTCAGACTTATGAAGTTTGGGTTAAAGCTATTTCTTCTCCAAGTTCTGATGTTGGGATTGGATATATATTACATAATAATAGTTTGAATAATTGGATTGGAACTGCTTACCTTGGAATTGGATATGCTGGAAATACTGTAGCTAGTCAACCTTTGCAGAATGGAGAAATTTATGCTTCATTTAATGGTTCTTGGTTAAATATGGGAACTGGTATAATAGGAGATTCAAATACTGTTAGGCAAATTGTTCTTACTTGGGATGGGGTAAATCAAACGGCTTATGTTGATGGAGTCCAAAGAGTTTCTCAACCTTTAGTATCTACACCTTCAAATTTTTCTAATATAACTTCCTTTGGTGATGAAAGATCAAGTTCTTTTAGAAGAATTATAGGAGATATTTATTCTATTAAAGTGTATGATAAAGCTCTCACTGGACCAGAAATTCAACAGAACTTTGATGCTCTCCGTGGAAGATATGGGTTATAATTTTTTACAGAATAAAAATAACAATATAATTAAACTTAAATATTTTTATGAAAAAGTTATCAAATAGAAAAAAAGGATTTACATATTTAGAAATAGTTTTATCAATAGCTGTTATGGTTATGATTATATATGTAATATTTATACAGAAACAAGTGGCAGAATATTTACCAGTTATTAGAAATGGAGAGAGAAAATCTGAAATTCTTAATATAGCACAAGTTCTCTATGCTTATAATATAGAAAATGATAAATTACCAGAAGGTTTAAGTAGTAATTTCCAAGAAATTTGTGCTGTTGTAGACAAAACAGTATGTGGAGATCATAATCTTCTATATCTTGGAGATATAGTAAATTATGATGCATATTTTGTAGAATTACCTAAAGATCCTTTTGTTAGTAAACCATATAGCACAGGATACAAAGTAGCGGTTCAAAATAATAGAATTATAACTGTAGCACCATTAGCAGAATTAAAAGTTGAAATAAAAATAACATTATAAATATATGAATATGGATAATAAAGAACAAAAATGTCATTTTTTTGAGACAGGAGCTGTAATGATGATTATAATCAATTATAGTGAAAATAAAATCTTTAATGTTAATAAATTATTAACTATCATAACTGGTTATATGGAAGAAGATATTTTAAATAAGAATATATTAAAATTTATTTATAAAGATGATAGAGATTTAGCAAAAGACTTTTTGTTTTCAGATAATATAGAGATTAGTAATTCTCAAATTAGGTTTCTTTCTAAAAAAAATGAGATTCTATATTTTGAGTGGTTTATTAATAAAAATCTTAAAAATAATATGATATATGGAGTAGTTAAAAATATTACTGAAAGAAATAAAATGATAGAATCATTAGAATTAAACTTGAAAGAGGTAGAGAGATTAAATAAGTTGATGATAGGTAGAGAATTAAAGATGATTGAGTTGAAAAAAGAAATAAATATATTAAAGGATAAATTAAATAATAATGAATAAAAATCTTGAGAAGATAGATTCTTTAATTGAAGATAATATTAGATTAAAAAATCAATTATCTCATATTGAAGATACTAAGTTAGCTATAATTAATATTTTAGAAGATTATCAATTAGAAAGAGAAGAGAAAGATTTTATAGCAGAAAGATTTAGGCTATCTTCAGAAGCAGGAGGAATTGGAACATGGAATTATACTTTAAAAGATAAATATTTTATATGTGATAAATTAGTATTGAATATATTAGGAATAAATACTAGAAGATACTATAATAAAGTTTCTTGGAAAGATTTAGAAAAAATTATACCTAAAAATGAATTAAAAAAGTTATCAAATGCAATTAGAGATTCTATAGAAAAAGAAATTACATTTTCTGAAGAAATAACTTTTATAAATAATGATAAACAGAGATATATAAGAATTAAAGGAATGTATCATATTGTAGAGACGAATCCCTTTATGTTTGGTATTATTACCGATATAACTCAGGAAATTGAAATTGATAAAGTTAAGACTGAGTTTGTATCTCTAGCTTCTCATCAATTAAAAACCCCACTTACTTCAATTAGATGGTATGCTGAATTATTAAGTGATAGTTTATCAGATGATAGTAGAGAGTTTATTCAAGAAATTCAAAAATCAACTGGTAGAATGATTAATTTAGTAAACTCTTTATTAAATGTATCTAGATTAGAATTAGGTTCATTTGCAATAACTCCATCTAATTTCAACATAAGACATATGATTAAAGATTTAGAATCAGAATTTAAAGGTATTATAAAAGAGAAGAAAATAAAATTTATTGTTAAAATTGATAAAAAAATACCAGAAATGTATATTGGAGATGAAGTTCTAATAAGGGTAATTTTTCAAAATATATTTTCTAATGCAATTAAATATACTAAAAACAAAGGAAGTATAGAAGTATCCTTATCAATAAAAAAAGAAGTTTCTTTTCAAGATAAATCAATTAGATCAAATAATATTTTACTATCAGTTAAAGACTCTGGTATTGGTATACCAGAAAAACAAAAAGATAAAATATTTACTAAACTATTTAGAGCAGATAATGTGTATGATGTAGATACTGATGGAACAGGTTTAGGATTATACTTAGTAAAATCAATTTTGAAAGAGATTCATGGAGATATATGGTTTTCATCTCATCAAAATCAAGGAACCACTTTTTATGTGTTATTCCCAGAAAAATGTTATATTAAAAGAGAAGGAAATAAAACTTTTGAAAAAATGATTTATTAATTTAAAAAAATTTGCTATAATATATAATATAGTGTGTAATAATTAATATAAATTTATGAAACAATATATATACTTTTTTATTGGATTTGTACTCTTTGGATTTGGATTGTCTAAGGTTATAAGTAATAATTCGAGTTATACAAAAGACCCAAATCTAGAAGCAAATCTAAGTGATATAAAAGAAGATGATACTATTAATGATAATAATATGAATGATGTTATAAACCCGCTAATAAAAATTAATACAAGCAAAGGTGACATTACAGTAGAACTTTTTAAGGATAAATCTCCAAAAACAGTAGGATATATAATGGATTTTGTTAGAGATGACTATTATGATGATATTCTATTTCATAGAGTTATTAAAGATTTTATGATTCAGGGTGGAGACCCATTAACTAAAGATCCAAGTAAGAAAAGTATCTTTGGTACTGGTGGACCAGACTTTAAGTTTGATGATGAATTTAATGATGAAAAATTAGTAAAAGGTAGTATAGCTATGGCTAATTCTGGTAAAAATACAAATGGATCACAATTTTTTATAGTAACAGCAGAATCAACTCCTTGGTTAGATGGAGCTCATACTAATTTTGGTAAAGTTGTAGAAGGAATGGAAGTAGTAGAAGCTATTGAAAATGTTGAAGTAGATTATAATGATTTACCTATTGAAAATGTGAAAATTAATACAATAGAGATTATTAAAGAATAGTTATTTATGAAAGTAAAAATAGTAGACAAAGATTCAAATAGTTATAAAAATATATATTCTAATTTAAATCCAAAATTTTTAATTATATTAGGAACTATATTTGTTTTATTATCACTAATAATTAAGTTTATTCAGATGATAATTGTTCCAATCCTAGTTGTTTTTGGTTTTTTATTTATAGTTGTAGGTATTGTTTTATACTTATTATCTATAATTAAAAATAATATAAATTTAAAATAATTAAAACATATGCTAAAAAATAATTTGTTATATAAGATATTGGTAATAGGAATGCTTTTCTTTCCAATTTATGCAGATGCAGTAGAAATTCCCAATGGATTATTGGTTAAATCTATAAATGATCCTAAAGTATATTATATAGAAAATGGGTTGAAAAGACATATTGAATCTCCTCAAATGTTAATATCTCAATTCAGATGGGAAGATTTAGTTGTTACAACTCAAACTGATCTAGATTCTATTCCTACAGGATCTAAAATGCAGTTTAGAGAAGGCTCTCTTTTAGCTTATGGAGGTACTGTATATGTTGTTTCTAATACATATAGAAGACCTATAGATTCTGGAGAAACTTTTTTAGGTAAAGGTTATAAGTGGGAAAATGTTATTTCAGTTTCGGATAGAGAAATAGAACCCCATCCAATTGGAGATGTATTAACTAGTAATAGTAATTATCCAGATGGTAGTCTTATTTATGGACCAACTGGACATATGTATGTTTTGGAGAAAGGTCAAAAAAGATATATTCCATCTCCTTTAATATTTGAAGCAAGATATAGATGGAGTTCTTCTATTCAAGTTAGTCAAGCTGTAATAGATTCTTTCCCAACTGGAGAAAATCAATATTATCCAGATGGTCTTTTAATATCTAGTGATACTAGTGTTTTTTTGATGCAAAATAATCAAAGATTACCAATAGGATCTGCAGAAATATTTGAAAGCTATGGACTTAATTGGAATCAAGTGAGAAGAGCTACTGATTATGAATTATCAATTATTGCAGAAGGACCTATATTTAGTAGGCTTAAAAAGTATTCTGAAAATAGTATCCTAAAAGCTTATGGCTCACCAACCTTATATATAGTAAAAAATAATGAGTTAAGACAAATACTAAGTCCTGATATATTTAATTCATATGGATATAATTGGCAAGATATATTACAACTACAATCTAGAGTTATAGATAATTATTCTAAAGGTGTTCCAATAGGATTCAATAATGGTTCTCTTATAGCAGATAGAACTTCAGTATATTTAATAGAAGATGGAAAAAGAAGGCCAATTGGTAGTGATAAAATCTTTTTAGCACTAGGTTATAGATGGGAAAATGTAAGATCTGCTTCTGATGATCAGATAGCTCTTCATCCACTTGGAGAATTAGTTGGTGATGTTACTACAGCTAATCTTCAAGGTTATCAAATACCAGCTACATCAGGAAAAACAGCTAGAGAACAACATTTACCAGTAAATTGTAATGAAACACCAGAACAACATTATGCAAATGCAGGGACAAGATATGATTTGCAAAATGGATTACTAAGCAGTGGTGGAGCATTTAGTTCTAGTTGTCCAGCAGGTAGTAGAAATAGCTCAATAGCTCCAGGAGGTGTGGAAGCTGAAAAATATTATATTACAATGAGATGGAATTATGTTAATTGGTATGAGGCTAGAACTTCATTGAGAGCTAACTTAGGATCTGGAGATAATCAAATTTTAGTAAATAATGCTACACAATTTCCTTCAACAGGTTATGTTAAAGTAGGCTCAGAAATTATTGCTTATTCAAAAATTAATGATACAACCTTAAAAGTTGAATCAAGAGGATATGATGTTAGTTCAAATTTTAAAAATTCTAATGTTAGTTCAAATATAACCATTACAGGACCAGTTAATGCTAATAATGGAGAAGAAGTTGTATTCGTATACAAATATCAAAATATAGCTTGGAGACCAAGACCATTTACCTCTACTATATCAAACACATCTTCATCAAAAGCTTGGCACACTAATAAAAAAGTTTTGGTTACAAATCCAAAAAATGGAAGAAGAGTAGTTGCTTCTATTATAGAATCAGGTCCTGCAATCTTTACCGATAGAGTTTCAGGATTATCTCCTGAGGCAATGGATGCAATAGGTGCTGTCACTGACGATGTTTTGGAATATGGATTTGTGATAGATCAGAATACTCCATTAGGACCTCAATAAAAATTAATTAATAAAAAAAGATAAGAGTAAAAACTTGTCTTTTTTTATGTAGAAAAAATAATATAAATATAGTATAATATAGATATTAAACTATTAACAATAAAAATTTATGCAAATAAAAAATCAAATCCAGATTACCGTAGCTGGAAAAGCTGGACAAGGAGTTTTGAGTATGGGATCCATTATTGAAGAATATTTTTATAATTTAGGTTTATATACTTTTAATTGGAAAGACTATGCTAGCTTAATAAAAGGAGGTCCTAATTCTTCCATGATTAGAGTGTCTGAAGAAAGAATTAAAAATGCAGATAAAAAAATTAATATACTTATAGCTTTAGATAAGGATTCTATTGAAATTCATAAAAAAGATTTAGTTATTAATAGCATTCTTATTTATGATAGTGGAATAATAAAAGAAAGTTTTTTACCAAAGCCTAATTTTAAACAAAAATTTTACCCAATTGGAATACCCTTATCTCTGTTATCAAAAGAAATAGAAAAAACTAATTTTTATATAAATACTATTGGTATAGGTGCTTTAATCTCAGTTTTAAAAATGGATATATCTGTTATGAATAATATATTAACAAAAAAATATAAAAAGAAATCAGAAAAAATTTTCGTAAATAATCTCCAAGCTTTGGAAAATGGATATAATTATATTAAAAATAATTATATTAAAACTCCTAAGATATTCAATCCTAATATAAATAAAGAGATGCAACATGTTCTATTAACTGGATCAGATGCAATTACATTAGGGGCTATAAGATCAGGTGTGAGTTTTGTTTCAGCTTATCCTATGACTCCTGCAACTCCAACTTTTGAATCATTAAATAAATTATCTAAACAATATAATATTTTATGTCTCCAAGCTGAAGATGAAATCTCAGCTGTTAATATGACAATTGGAGCTTCTTATTCTGGGGTAAGATCAATGACAATGACTTCAGGAGGAGGATTCTCTTTAATGACTGAAACAATAGGATTTTCTGGTATGTCTGAAACCCCTTTAGTTGTACTAAATGCTATGAGAGGAGGGCCTAGTACAGGTCTTCCAACTAAAACAGAGCAATCAGATTTAAGATTTGTATTACATTCATCTCAAGGTGAATTCCCACGGATAATAATAGCACCAGGAGATTCGGAAGAAGCTTTTTATCATACACAAAAAGCTTTTAATTTGGCAGATAAATATCAGTTACCAGTTATTATTTTATCAGATGAATATTTATCTAATTCAAAAATGATATTTGAAGATTTCGAATTCGATAAAGTTTTTTTAGAAAGAGGTTCTATTATAAAATCTGCTAAAGAATTAGGAGCAGATGAATATAGAAGGTATGAATTAGCTAAGGATGGAGTCTCTCCAAGAGTTTTTCCAGGAATAGTAGGATTAATCACAGCGTCAACTTCAGATGAACATAATCAATTAAGTCAACTTTGTGAAGATCCTGAAAATAGAATAGAACAAATGAATAAGAGGATGTCAAAAGAAAAATCTGTCTTACCAGAAATACCAAAGCCTATTATTTATGGAAAAGATAAAACAGATATAACTATCATTTGTTGGGGATCAAATAAAAATGTATGTATTGAAGCAGGTAGAATTCTAGAAGAACAAGAGATTTCAATTAATGTAATACATTTTATATATGTGTATCCATTAGATGAAAAAAAATTATTACCTATTTTAGAAAATTTAAATAAAGTTGTTATCGTAGAGAATAATTTTACAGGACAGTTTGCTGGACTACTGAAAGAGAAAATTGGATTCTTGGCTGATGAACATTTATTGAAATATAATGGAGAACCATTTTACCCAGAAGAAATTGTTAGATTTATACACAAAAAATTACTTTAAATAAAGATATGAATAATACTAAATTAGAAGAAGAAAATATTGCTAAATATACAACACAGGATAAACCAAATTGGTGTCCTGGTTGCGGAAACTTTGGTATTTGGGTTGCACTTAAAAATGCAATTACTGAATTAAACATTCCTAAATACGATATAGTTTTAGTAGGAGATGTAGGTTGTTCTGGCAAAATGCCTTATTGGTTGGAATATAATCATTTCAATGGACTACATGGGAGATCTATTCCAATAGCAGAAGGAGTTAAATTAGCTAATCATAAATTAAATGTAATTGTTATAGGTGGAGACGGGGGATTGCTATCAGAAGGTCTACAACACTTTATACATGCCTGTAAAAGAAATATAGATATAACAGTTTTATTGCATAATAATCAAGTATATGGACTTACGAAAGGACAAAATTCTTCTACTTCAGATACAGATTATAAATCAGGTATGAGTATAGATGAAATAGTAGAGAATCCTCTTAACCCTTCTATGTTAGCAATTAGTGCTAATGCTACATTTGTAGCTTCTGGATTCGCAGGTAATGTTAAACATCTGACACAAATGATCAAACAAGGAATTTTACATAAAGGTTTTTCTTTTGTAAATGCTTATCAGCCATGTGTTACTTATAATTACATAAATACTTATAGTTTTTATTCAACTAAAAGTTATAATTTGGAAGATATAGGTTATAATCCTCAAGATAAAACACAAGCCTTGATAAAATCTATAGAAATAGATGAAGGAGAGAAGTTTCCATTAGGAATTTTATATCAAAATCAGAATACTTCAAGTTTTGATGAAAAATTTTTTAAAGATAAAATATCCTTGGTTGAAAAAGATCTAAGCAATATAGATGTAACAGAATTTTTATCTATAAAAAGTGATTTTAAATAAATATGAAGAGATATGTAGGTAAAGTTGGAATACAAACTTTTACTAAAGAAGTTTTAATTAATAATCTAAAATCAATGTTAGATGAAGATTATGTATATTATGTTGTGACACCTTATTCTGAATTTATTGTAATGGCAGAGAATAACCGAAAATTTCAAAGAGCATTAGATGAAGCTGATATTTCTATTGCTGATGGGGTGGGAATACTTTGGGCAGGATTATATCTAAATAATAATATATCTTTTGTAAAATCATTATTTTATATACTTACTAGAAATTCTGAGTTATATCAAGTTTTTCCAGAAAAAATAAGTGGATCAGATTTATTTTATGATATATTAAAGATAGTAGATTCTAGTAGTAGAAGTATATACCTTGTTGGTGGTACTAAAGAAGTTTCTGATAAAAGTAAAATAAAAATAGAGAATGAATATAAAAATATAAATTTGGTAGGACAGTATTATGATATTATAAAAGAAAATGATAAAATATTATTTGAAAAAATATATCAATCAAAAGCTGAAATTGTAATATTAGCATTATCACCACCCAAGCAAGAAATTTTTGCTAATAATCTAAAAAAATATCTTGTTGGTAAAAAAGCTAAAACAATTATATTTTGTTTTGGTGGAACTTTAGATTTTTTTATAGGCGAAAAATTAAGAGCACCTATCTTAATTCAAAAAATAGGATTAGAATGGCTGTGGAGATTAATTATAGAACCTAGAAGAATAAAAAGAATTTATACAGCAACATTTGAATATACAAAACTTATCCTTCAATATAAAAATAATCCACAAGTGAAAGATAGTAAAAATATGATATAATTAGAAGTAGATATCAATAAGAAGAAATCAATAATTATGAAGAAATTAATAAAAATAAATAAAAAAGGTTTCACTTTGTTTGAAATAATGTTGTCAGTAGCAATAATAGGATTAATAGTTTCAATCGCAGTAGTAGCTATTAATTCTTTTATACAGTTAGGGAAAGCAGATAATGCTAGTAGATGGTCTGGGATAAACACAATTCATAAAGCATTAGATCAATATTATATTAGTAATGGGGTGTATCCATCTGGAATACCAGTCGGAAATTATTTAGAAATTTGTGATACAAAAAATGAGACAACAGAAAATGGAATCATAGATTGTACTGGTAAAGTAGATTTAAGATTATTAGTTCCAGATTATGTAGGATCAATACCAAGAGATCCAAAAGAAGGAGGATATAAAATAGGGGTTAATTCTGCTACTAATAAAATAAGTTTATGGGCAGATAAGGCTCAATTAGGAGATTTAATATCAATCAATCCAATGGATATAACATTAGAGATAAGTGGAGTTAATGTTGTGGGGAATATTTTGAATGCAATACTAGGAACTTTTGGATTAGATATAAATCAAGATGATATAATATGGTATACGGTATCAGGTGGTGTAGAAACAGAGGTAGGTAAAGGATTGAGTTATACTGTAAAGCCAGAAGATGAGGGTAAAGAGATAATAGCAAAAATAGTTTTAGGAAAAAAAACCTTAGCACTGGATAGTGGAGGGAATGCGATACTATTAACTTCAGGTGACAAAGATCTTAATGTAGATATAAGTGATCCTATTGGATTTGATAATATTGTTCGTGTAATTTCAACTCAGAGTGACGGAAAAATGATAGTAGTAGGCGATTTTACAACTTATCGAGGAGCTAGTGCAAATAGAATAATAAGATTAAATAGTGATGGGAGTAGGGATGATAGTTTTAATGTGGGAACAGGATTTAATAATATTGTTTATAGCAATTCAATTCAGAGTGATGGTAAGATTATAGTAAGCGGAAGTTTTACAAGCTATCAGGGAGTAGTAGCTAACAGAATAATAAGACTAAATAGTGATGGGAGTCGAGATAATAGTTTTAATATAGGAACAGGATTTAATAATATTATTCTTACTTCAAGTGTTCAGAGTGATGGTAAGGTGGTAATAGGAGGAAGTTTTACAACTTATCAGGGAGTTTCTGCAAACAGAATCATCAGATTAAACAGTGATGGAAGTCGGGATAATAGTTTTAATGTAGGTACAGGTTTTAGTTCTAATATTAGGAGTATAACAATTCAGAGTGATGGAAGAATAATAATAGGGGGAGATTTCACAACCTATCAGGGAGTTTCTGCAAACAGAATCATCAGATTAAACAGTGATGGAAGTCGGGATAATAGCTTCAATATAGGGATAGGATTTAATAATATTGTTTATAGTATAGCAAGTCAAAGTGATGGGAAGGTTATAGTAGGAGGAAGTTTCACAACCTATCAGGGAGTAACTCTAAACAGAATAGTAAGATTAAATAGTGATGGGAGTCGGGATAATAGCTTCAATATAGGGACAGGATTTAATAATAATATATTAAGTATAAATATAGCAACCAATGGGAAAGTAATTATAGGAGGAGCTTTCACAACCTATCAGGGAGTTTCTGCAAACAGAATCATCAGATTAAACAGTGATGGAAGTCGAGATAATAGCTTTAATATAGGAACAGGTTTTAGTAGTAGTGTTAATACTATACTAATTCAGACTGATAGTAAACTCATAATAGGTGGAGCTTTCATAACCTATCAAGGATTGACTGCTAACAGAATGATTAGAGTTGATATAAATGGAAGTACAGATTCAAGTCTTAATTTAGGTCCAGGACTTAATGGTAATGTTAGAACTATAACAGGTCAGAGTGATGGGAAGACAATAATAGGAGGGGAATTTATAACCTATCAAGGAGAATCTATAAATAGAATAATGAGATTGAATACTAATGGAAGTAGAGACAATAGTTTTAATGTGGGAACAGGATTTAATAATAATGTTTTGATAACAAATATTCAGAACGATGGAAAGATAATAGTGGGGGGAGATTTCACAAATTATCAAGGGGTTGGTGTCAATAGAATAATAAGATTAAATAGTGATGGGAGTCGAGATAATAGTTTTAATCTGTTATCAGGATTTAATGGTAGTGTTAATTCTATATCTATACAAAATGATGGTAAGTTGATAGTAGGAGGAGGATTCACAGCTTATCAGGGAGGAGCTGCCAATAGAATAATAAGATTAAATATTAATGGAAGTCGGGATAATAGTTTTAATATAGGCACAGGGTTTAATGGTGGAGTTCTTTCTATAGGAATTCAGGGGGATGGAAAAGTGATAATAGGAGGAAGTTTTACAACTTATCAAGGAATAACTGCCAATAGAATCATCAGATTAAATAGTGATGGAAGTAGAGATAATAGTTTTAATATAGGAACAGGTATTAGTTCTAATGTAAGAAGTATAATAATTCAAAATGATGGAAAAGTAATAGTAGGAGGAGATTTCACAAATTATCAAGGGGTTGGTGTCAATAGAATAATAAGATTAAATAGTGATGGGAGTCGAGATAATAGTTTTAATATAGGTACAGGATTTAATAATATTGTTTATAGTATATCAACTCAGAATGACGGTAAACTAATAATAGGAGGAAGTTTCACAACCTATCAGGGAGCTGCTGCAAATAGAATAATAAGATTAAACAGTGATGGGAGTCGAGATAATAGCTTTAATATAGGAACAGGCTTTAATAATCAAGTTTTAACTTCATCTATTCAAAATAACAATAAGATTATGCTTGGAGGATCATTTACAAATTATAAAGGACAGGCAGCAGGTTATTTGATAGGAATAGTTTTTTAAAGTGAAAAAAATATGATATAATAAAGTACAAGGATATTATATAAAAATCTAATATATAATAACAAGAAAGAAATATAAGAATAAGTAAAAATATATGAATAAAATAATTGAAAAAGATATAAAGAAAGGCTTCACATTATTAGAGATATTATTAGTTATCGCCGCAATAGGAATATTAGCGGGAATAGTAATCGTCGCTATAAATCCATTAAGACAGATAGGAAAAGTAAGACAAGCAGAAAGAGCAAGTGAAATAAATCAATTAAATAAAGCAATAGAGCAATATTATATAGCAGAAGGTAAATATCCAGATGCATTAACACAAGTAGGATTCACAGAAGGAACATATAGAGAAGTATGTAATACAGGAAAGTTAGATAGTAATGCAATATTAGCAAATGAAGGAGTAGATTGTGCAACAGATGGTCTAATAGATTTAAGAGTATTAGTGCCAACCTATGTAGCAGAAATACCAAAAGACTCAGGGTTACAGTTTGGAATAGGAGAAAACATATTCTATAAAACAGCAAATGCGGCACCCCAAGACAGAACAGGGTATTTAGTAGGAATAAATACAACAAATAATAAAGTAAGTATAGTAGCAAAGAATTCAGGGTTGGGTAATGTAGTAGCATTAAACCCAATGACACTAGGAGTTACTATAGATTCATCAGGAGGAACAAATGAAGGAGATACATTAACAGCAAACTTAACCCCAGCTGGATTTGTATTGACAGAATGGGAAATAGTATGGTATAGAGTAGATACCAATGGAGTAGAGATAGAAGTAGGAAGAGGAACAACCTATCCAATACAAGCAGGAGATGTGGGGCAAGAGATAATAGCAAAGATAATATTAGGAGATGTCAGTGTAATAGCAGGTGTACCTGTTGGAAGTGGAGTGGTAGTTGGTTCTGGTGGAGGAGGTGTAGTAGTACAACAAGAGATAATAATAAATCCTGATGGAACAATTCGCCCTAATATAACAAACCCAGAGAACTATACATGTAATTATGAGATACTAGGAAATACAAGTAGCCAAGCTTGTAATATAGGATTTAATCCAAATTATGATACAGTCACAACAAATATATATGATCCATTACCAGATATAAATATAGAGATAGTAGAAACAAGTAATCCAAGTAATATAACAACAAAAACCCATAGAGCTTTCATTACAAAATGGGATGGATTGGAGATAGCAGGCTATAATGGAGGATTTTTGGATATCAGATTGTACGATGAATATGAATATGATTTTATAATAAGATGGGGAGATGATAGTCTAGATCCAGGTAATACACAAAGAATAACCAAGAATGCAGGAGATAGTATGACTTTAACTAGAGAATATATATCTCCCCCACCAAATACCTTTATCTCAATAGTAGGAAATTTTCCAGGATTGACATATACAAGTGATTATTGGGATTATTCGAGCTATGCATGGAGTAGATCAAAAGGAGCTTTAAAAGGAGTAGAACAATGGGGAACAATAGAATTTAAGAGCTTTCGTTATGCATTTGCAGGAGCTAGTGCCATGGAATATATAAGTAGTACAGATATTCCAAGAATGAGTCAAGTAACAGATATGGAGGGTATGTTTATTAGTGCAATATTATTTAATTCAAATATAAATAATTGGAATACATCAAGTGTAACTAATATGTCAAGGGTCTTTGCTTCTGCTGAAGCCTTTAATCAGCCAATAGAAAATTGGAATACATCAAGTGTTACAAATATGGAAAATATGTTTAATTCTGCAACAGCCTTTAATCAACCAATAGGAAGTTTTGATGTAAGTAGTGTAACAGATATGAGTGGTATGTTTGGTAATGCCTTAGTATTTAATCAGCCAATAGGAAATTGGAACACAGCAAGTGTAACAAATATGGGGGGTGATGGTAGTTTCTCTTATGGTGGTATGTTTAGTAATGCAAAAGCCTTTAATCAGCCAATAGGGAATTGGAATACATCAAGTGTTACGAATATGAGATCTATGTTTGATAGCGCAATATCATTTAATCAGCCAATAGGGAATTGGAACACAGCAAGTGTTACTAATATGGATGGAATGTTCACTTATGCCTTGGTATTTAATCAGTCTATAGGTAGTTGGGATGTAAGTAATGTAACAGATATGAGCTCAATGTTTAGTAATGCCTTAGCATTTAACCAGCCGATAGGTGGTTGGAATACATCTAGTGTAACAGATATGAGCTGGATGTTTGATTATCTTTGGGAAAATTTGTATGTAAACGGTTACCCTACAGATTTAACCTCTTTTAATCAGCCAATAGGAAATTGGAATGTATCAAATGTAATTAATATGGATGGGATGTTTAATGGTGCAGATAATTTTACTCAAGATTTAAGTGGATGGTGTGTAAATAATATAACAAATCCATGGTCTTTTGGTGCATTTAATTCTATTCAGCCATTATGGGGAACATGTCCAGCACCATAATTTAATAAATAAAGTATCAAAAATGTGAGAAAATATATAATAATAGAAAAATACCAAGAGCATTAGAATATGAATTTAAACAATAGTATATAAATAAGAGATAGACCAAATTCCAAAAGAATTAAGTAGTGAACAAACATTGGAAGATGATGAGCTGATATTCTAGTAAAAGAAAAGAGCAGAGAAATCTGTTCTTTTTATTTTGTAAGAAATATAGTATAATCAGGATATTAATGAATAATTCTTTCCCTATGAACTTAAAATCTAAATTCAGAATCTTACAAAAAGAAAATTTTTGTTATTTAGATTCTGCAGCCAGCACCCTTTCCCCTGACTGTGTAGTGAAGGCAATGAACGAATATTATTATGATTATAGAGCAAATTTGCATAGTAATATATATCCTAATGCAGTTAAGACAAATCAAAAATATCTAGAAAGTAAACAAATAATAGCCGATTTTATTGGAGCCAAGAGATGGGAAGAAATAATTATAACAAAGAATAGTACAGATGGTATCAATCAATTAGCTTTGATGCTTTCTGATAATCTAGAAAAAGGTGATGAAATAATCTTATCTTACGGAGAACATCATAGTAATCTTCTTATTTGGCAAAGAGTAGCCGAGCGGAAAGGAGTAATAATAAAGTATGTAGATATTAATCAAGGAATTATCAAAGAAGAGGATTATCTTACTTTGATAACCTCTAAAACTAAAATAGTTGCTCTCACTCATATTTCTAATGTATTAGGAACACTTCTAAATTTAGATAAAATCATAAAAAAAGCTCATCTAAATCAAGCCTTAGTAGTATTAGATTCTTGTCAGTCTATTGCTCATATTCCAATTGATGTTACACAGCAAGACATAGATTTTATGGTTTTTTCAGGACATAAATTATATGGGCCAACTGGGGTAGGAGTTTTATATGGGAAATATAAGCTATTACAAAACTTAATCCCAAATCAGCTTGGTGGGGGAATGGTTTCTAGGGTTAATTATAATTCTTATCAATTAACTACTATTCCAGAAAGATTTGAAGCAGGAACACCTTCTATAGCAGAAGTTATAGGGCTTGCAAGAGCAATTAGTTTTGTACAAAAAATAGGATTTGATACTATTATGGAAGATGAAAAATCTTTGATGGCTTATGCTATTCAGGAATTGGGGAGAAGAAAATATATTACTATTTATGGAAGTCAAGATTATTTATACAGAAAAACTTTAATTTCTTTTAATATAAAAGGTATTCATCAGCATGATATAGCACAAATTCTGGCAGATGATGGTATTTGTGTTAGGGTAGGTTTTCATTGTGCTGAACCTTTAGCAAAATTATTAAATATAAATGGAAGTGTTAGAATTAGTTTTGGTATATACACAACTAAACAAGATTTGGAAATATTTTTTAATAGTTTAGATAAAGTTTATAAAATTTTTTGTATTTAGTTTTTAGCTAACCAGTCTTTGGATTGTCTTGGTAAAAGCTCTTTACTAAATTTTTGATTTAATAATAATTTAGCAGATATTTTTTCCATCCTAGAAGACTCAGATCCTTTTATTAGAATCAAATCATTAGAAGTAATAAGGTCAGTAATTCTTTCTAAAATAGAATTAGAATTTGGAACCCAAATAGATTTTTCTTTGGATTTGGTCAATTTATTAAATTCTTGAAATGCGGGTTTAATTTCTTCTCCAACAGCAATAAATAAATCTACATTTTGAGATAGTAGTTTACCTATGTTTTTATGAATTTTATCAGAATCTTTTCCTAACTCTTTCATAGATCCTAAAATGGCCACTCTTCTGATATTAGGAATTTTTATATCATATAAAGTTTTGATTGCTGATTCCATAGCTTTTGGAGCTGAATTATAAGTATCTTCCATTAATAAACTATCTTTTATTCCTTCAATTATTCTTAACCTACCTTTTAAAGGTTTTATGGAGGTAATTTGCTTAGAAATATCAACTAGATTTATATTTGTATGAATAGCAAAAGCAATAGTTGATAATAAAGCATAAATCTGGTGTTCTGCTAATAAATAATCAACATGAAAAGGAATATTACTACCTTTATAGCTTATTTTGAAACTTCCTTTTGGTACAATTTTGGAATAAAATTTTTCTATAGTTTCTTTATTATTATCAATTGTGAGTTTAATTTTAAAATCTGAAGCTTTAAGGTCAACTGAATCAGAAAATCCATAAGAAATAACATTAGATCTATTATTGTAATATTTTTTTAAATAAGAATCATCTCCATCTATAATCAAGAGTCCATCAGGTTTTAGCCCTCTAAGTATTTTAGATTTCTCTAAGATAAGTTCATCTCTATTTTTAAAATTACCTAAATGTACAGGATTTTTACCAACATATCCAAATATAATTACATCAAATTTTAGAAAGTTATCTACAAAAAAATCCATATCTTTTGGGAAATCTATCCCTAATTCTAATACCCAAATAGAAGGAAAATTCTTCTGTTTGGAGATTGACATAATCCATGCTTTGAGAATTATTCTAAGCCAAGAGAAAGGGTTTTTCTTAGGAGATTTTTCTTTTAGTATTGATAATATTACCCCTATATCACTATTATAGTTATCAAGATTAGTTCCAACTGTATCGTATTGAGATAAAAACTCAACTAAATTATTTCTAGCACTAGTTTTTCCAACATTACCAGTAATTACAATAATTTGAACATTATTTTTAGTAAGTATTTTTTTTGTTAATCTCTTTAAAATGTTAATAATAAAATGTTTCATATTAGGTTAATTAGATTCTGGTATAATTTCAAAATAATTGATCAAAAATTCATTTAGTTCTTTTGTAGCTGGAACAACTGAAGTATCGGAAAACCTTACATCTTTCGGAGAATCTAATGAGATTAATAATGTGTATTTAGGATCATCTAGTGTGACAAATTCTATAAATGATTGAAATGTGTCTTCTCCGTAGCCTCCTTTAATAGCAATTTGTGCTGTTCCTGTTTTTCCACCTATATTATATCCTTCTACTCCGGCTTTTGATCCATGTCCATTATTTACAACACTAACAAGCATTTTAGATAATTCTTCTGAACTTTCTTTAGATAAAGCCTGTGATTCAATTATTGGTTCATTTTTTTTCACTTCTCCATTACTTAATTTAATTTCTTTCACAATCTGAGGCTTCATAATTATACCATCATTTACAAAAGAATTAAATGAGGATAATAATCTTATAGGAGTCATTGAGATTCCTTGTCCAAAAGATGCTGTAGCATAATTTATATCCCTAGAGTCTCTTATAGATTTTGTAATATTAGAGATATTAGAAGTAGCCTCAGAAGGTAAATCAATATTAGTTTTATTAGGGAAATTAAATTTATCTGATAAATAATCAACAAAAGCTTCTTTTCCTGCTTTTTGTTGCATAAATACAGTCCCAGTGTTTATAGACTTTTCCAGAACATTGGTCATTGTTTGTTCTCCATATTTTTTTTCTAAAGCATTTTTTATTGTAAATCCATTTAATGTAAGTTCACCTGTGTCAGTAAATTTTGTTTCTGAAGAAAATGCTCCAGTGTCAAGCCCTATAGCAGCTGTGAAAGGTTTAAATATTGATCCAGGTTCATACAAATTAGATATAGTTGGGTTAGAAAAAATATTTATATCTGAAACTAAGTTATAATTATTAGGATCAAAGGAGGGGAGTGTAGCCATAGCTAGAATATCTCCAGTTTTTGGATCCATAATTAATCCCATTGAATATTTTGGTTTAAATTCATCTTGTAATTTTTGTAATGTAGATTCTAATTTGTATTGAATATTATGATCAATAGTAAGTACAATATCAGCACCATCAACAGCATCTATATTGTTAGATTCTCCAAAAGCAAGCCAATTACCAGTTATATCAGTTTCTTGTTTTTTAAATCCATTTTCACCTTTCAAAATATTATTAAAGTGACCTTCTACCCCATATTTACCTTCTCCTATATTATCTTTCTGAACAAATCCAATTACTTGGGAAGCTAAGTTTTTTTCTGGATAAAATCTACTTATTTTTTCTTCAAAATAAATACCGTTAAGTTTTTTTTGATTGATTTCATTTACAACTTCTTCTTCTATATCTTTTTGAACTAATTGCCATTTTAACTCTGATTTGGAAAGCTGATCATCAAACTTTAAAGGATCGATTCCTGGTATTTTTTTAAATAAAATTTGTTTTACTGAATTAACATACTCAGAAGATTCTTTAGAAAGAAGACTAGGATCAATAATAAGGTCATATTTTTTTTTATTTATTGCTATTGGAAAATAAGATTGATTTTTTATATCTTGTAGAAATATAGATCCTCTTTTCCCATTTATAATATATTCTTTAAAATGTTGTGAAGCGGCTAAATTAGAATAAAGATCATAATTTAAGATTTGTATTTGAAATGATTTAATAATCATTATTAGAAATATTGAAATCACTATAAGTACGAAAATTATTAATCTCCATTTACTTAATTTATTATTATCATTATTTTCATTTTTATCATGATAAATATTATTTTTGTAATTTAGCTTTTTCATCATAACAAATTATAAAATCCCTACTTGATTACAACAGTATCTACATTATTTATATATATAGGATTAGATTTTTCCATTGAATTTTGATTGGCATTCTCATTTAATGCTAAAATTGAGCTTTGTTGTGCAATGCTAGTATTTAGGTTAACTTGAGATTGTTCAGCTTCCCAAAGATTTTTTTGGTAATCACTAATAACATATCCTTGAGTAGAGAGAGAGCTAGTCTCATTGATATAAACTAAACAAAGTAAAATTAGTATTGATAATACACTGTAAATAAATTTATTCAAATTAGTATTAATGGATGGATTATTCATAAATTTTTAGCTTAAATTTTTTCTAATATTCTCATTTTTGCACTTCTTGATCTAATATTTTCATTAATTTCATATTCGGATGGAGTTAAAGGCTTTCTTGTTAATAATTTAACACTTCCCTCAAGGTATTTATCTCTAAACACATTTTTCACTATTCTATCTTCACCAGAATGAAATGATATTATTACTAGTCTCGCTTTACTTTCTAATAAATCTATTGAATCTAACAAAAATTTTTTGAGCACATTTAATTCATCATTCACTTCTATTCTAAGAGCTTGAAATACTTTGGTTGCTGGATGAATTTTTGTATTCTGGAATTTTATAGGTACAGAGTTTTTAATTATTGAAGCCAAATCTAGAGTCTCTTTGATTGATTTTTTTCTTCTCCTATCACATATTGCTCTTGCAATTCTACCAGGAAATTTTTCATCACCATAAATCTTGAATATATTTATGAGATCTGTAATTGAATAATTATTAACTATATATTTTGCTGTTAAACTTTGATTTCTATTCATTCTCATGTCTAAATCAGCATTCTTTAGAAAACTAAATCCTCTTTCAGAATTATCTAATTCCATTGATGATACACCTAGATCTGCAAGAATACCACCTGAGATAGATTCAAAATTAAATTCTTTAATAATATTTTTGATGTTAGCAAAATTATCATTGCAAAATATAATTTTCTCATCAAATTCTTTCAGATTCTTTTGTGCTAAAGTAAGTGCTTCCTCATCTGTATCAATACAAATTAATTTGCCAGTAGATAGTTTATCTACTATTTTTTTTGAATGTCCTCCTAGTCCTAAAGTGGCATCTACATAATTTTTTTCAGGATCAATATTCAAAAAATCAATTGACTCTTGTTTCATTACAGATATGTGTTCCCACTTGGTATTCATAATAATAATTAATTTATATGCCTAGCTCACCTAATCTTTCAGCCAATTCATCAACTTTACTTTCAGTTTTTGATTTATATTCATCCCATTTTTCTTGATCCCAAAGTTCTAATCTATCATATAATCCAGCTATAATTACTTTTTTATTAATATTAGCATATGTCCTAAGATATTCAGGGATAACTATTCTACCTTGTGAATCCAAAGTCACATCCATAGCTCCAGCCAACATTATTCTACTAAAAGCTCTAGTATCAGATTGACTAATTGGAAGATTAACTAGTTTTTTAGCTAAATTATTCCATTCTTCCATAGTATAAATCCAGAGACAATTATCAAGCCCCTTTGTAATCACTAAACCCTTTTCTAAGTCAGATCTAAACTTTTTTGGTAAAGCAATTCTTCCTTTTATATCTAATGAATGATTAAATTCACCTATAAACATATATTAACTATAAAATTATAATCTTTTAATCCACATTATTCACCACTAATCACCACTTATATACATTATAATGTATATAATGGGGACTGTCAAGTAAATTTTTAGGATTGTTATAAAATAAAAAGGACACATAATTAAATGTATCCTTTCTCAATTATTAATTTAAATTTTTACAGGAGGATTCGGTATTTTGATCATCCCATGTACTGTGTTTTGGTACATCTCTCCGTTTGGAGAGATGTGTAATGACAATCCACAATTCTTATGAATTACAAAAGCCTTTAATGTTTCTGTATCTTGTTTTTGTTTTAACATCACAGATACCTCATTCAATTTTATAAAAGTACTAATTTAAGTTTATCAAAATAAAATTAAATATCAAGATCTATTTACAGTAATTATCTATATTTCCATAAAATGATAAAATTTGTTCAGGATTACAAATGTAGGAAGATTGAATAGTATTATTCCCTAACTTTGTGTTTACATATGATTTTGTCATACCAAATAATGATTCTAATAATCCAAACTCACTAGATAGGTTGGTATCTAGGATAATTACATCACTACTAGAATTTATTTTTTTTGAAAATGTGTCTAATGCAAATTCTTCATTTCCTAATTCATCAACAAATTTATACTCCAAAGCATCTTTTGCAAACAATACTTTTGCCCCAATTTCATCTCTTAGAACAGTTTGATCTATTTTTCGATAAGTTGCCATATGATTTATGAACTCATCATACATTCCATCAAGTAAATCACCATAAACATTTTTAATCTCATCATCAGTTGGATTTAGTGGATTCTCAAATCTTTTATATTTACCTCTATACATTTCAATTATTTTCACTTCTTCTTTACTTTCTCCAATAAATTCTCCACCAACATATTTTGTTATAGAAGGAGCTTTTACAATTTTTCCAGCAGAAATTCCTACATTTGCAACCAATGCATAGTCTTTTGCAATAATCATATCTAATGGAGCAGATATCCAAGCTCCAGCTGAAGTTGAGATGCTATTAATATATCCATAAACAGGTTTTTGGGTTTTTTCTTTAAAGTATAAAATCCCCTCAGTGATTAATTTTGCACCTTCAGGATCTCCTCCAGGAGTGTCTAAATTTAATAAAACAGCTTTTACCTCATTCTCATCAGCTAATTTCTTCAAAGTTTTCTTTATTCTATTAGCATCTACAGCTTGTTCATTGAGAAAAGAAAATGGATCATTATTGAGACTTTCTTTTAAAATTATTCCAGATATGTCAATACGAGCAATTTTATCTTCAGATTCTTTTTCCCCAGAATAATAAGAAAATTCTAATGTAGAAGTATCGCTAGCTATCATTTCTCCATCACTTGTGGGAGTGGTTGGTATAGATAATATTAGAATTGGTAGAATTATAGCTAAGGTAACTATAGATACAGTATACATTTTTGATATAGTGAACTTGATCAAAGACCATATATTTTTACCTATATATTTTATAAAATTTAAAATAGAGTTCATATTTATTAGTTAATTATAAAAATTTTAGAGTTTGATTTTTAACTCTTATCTAAATGATATCTTAAATTATAATTTTGTACAATATAAAGTATATAAAAAAATCCCCTCACCTAAGTGAAGAGAAATAATAATTTTTAATCAGAGTGACTAAACATATACTTTAGACTAAAAATATGATAATATGAATATGTGACATTAAACTAAGTAAGATCATCAATTCTTACTCCCTTTGAACTTTGAGTTAGAATAATAGATTTAATAGCGGTATCTTTTGATATATATCCTTGATTAGATATAGCAATAACATGATTATTTGAAGCCAAAAGTTTCCATCTAAAAAGAGATTTATTATCTTTGTATAATTGGTAGAACATAAATTTATATTTAAGATTTATTTTACTTTAATTTTGATGTATAGCTTTATAATTAAAGTATAATAATATTATACATAATAAAAAATAAGTGCCAATATATTTTACATAATTTTTGTAAAATATATATGCAAAAATAGTATTTAAGTTGTATTAGTCTATAGATATAGAAAGAATGAAATATTTAAAGAAGTTAAGAAAAGAGAAAAATATGACGCAAGTACAGATTGCTAAGACTTTAGGAGTTTCAAGGCCAACTTATATTTTGATAGAAAAAGGAGAAAGGTATTTAACATTGGATCAGGCATTAACTTTATCTGATATATACAAAATAAATATAAAAAATCTAGCTGATCAAAATTTTTTATATAAAGAATATAATGAAAATTTGATAGAAGAAAAAAAATCTATTTATAGTAACAAAAATTATAAATCTAGATCAGTAAATATAGAAGACAAGTTTTTGGAAGAAATTCTTATAATTTTGTTAGGAGAATTGATCTCTAAATTTGAAATAGGAATAGACTTTATAGGATTATTAATTTTTCAATTAGATTATAAATATTTTATTTTTAATAAAAAGAGATTATTTAAGTTGGATTATATAAAGGAAAATGAAAATAGTTTTATTATATTAGGGTTTGAAGATTGGATAGATAAACTCGAGAAAGAGGGAAAGATATTATTAATTGCTAAGAATGATTTTGATTATAGAAATAGAAAATATATACCTTTAATTAAAAATGAAATTAATGATATAGAACTTAGTAAAAGAGAATTTCTTATAAATACAATAGAATATTACAAGAAAATTACAAAACAACAAATTATGTTAGAAATTCAGAGTTATAGTATTTGGAAATTTACTAATTCTGATAATAATATAAATTTTGAGATTTAATATTGTTAATTAGACATTATTTTGATATTATAATAGTATAAATTATAAAAGTTTTTATATGAACAACAACAAAAGTTCTCTAGGGAGAGGTTTATCATCTCTTATTCCAAACAAAACAATATTACAAAATATTGATTCAGTTAAAGATACAAATCAGACTACATTGTCAATTGATTTAATAAGTGCGAATCCTTTTCAGCCAAGAAGTATATTTGATGAAGATGATCTATTAAATTTATCCAATTCAATTAAAGAAAAAGGTATTCTACAGCCATTGATGGTTTCAGTTGATGAGCAAAAAGGTGAATATCAGTTAATTGCAGGGGAGAGAAGACTAAGAGCAGCAAAATTAGCGGGGCTATTAGAAGTTCCTGTAATTATAAAGAATAAAATCTCTAATCAAGAAAAAGCCGAGTTAGCTTTAATAGAGAATATTCAAAGACAAGATCTAAATCCAATAGAAAAAGCTAAGGGATTTAAGGATTTGCAAGAAAAATTTAACTTTACTCAAGAAGAAATAGCAAAACAGTTGAATTTAAGCAGATCTAGTGTAGCAAATATACTAAGGTATCTTTCTCTGCCTCCTTCAGTTCAATTAGCACTTACTAATGGTCAAATTACTGAAGGTCATGCTAAAATTATTGCCGGTATAGATAATCCTTTAGATCAAGAAGCAGTTTTAGAAAATATAGTTAAGAATGCTCTCAATGTCAGGCAGACTGAAAAAGTGGTAAAGAAAGAACCAAATTCATCTTTGAATATAATTAGTAGTGATATTAAATCTTTGGTAAATAATTTCTCTCAAAAATTAAATAACAAAGTTGAGATTAGAAAAAAAGGTAAAAGATATATTATGACACTTAACTTTTTTTCTGAAGAAGAGATAAAGAAGTTTACAGATAGTCTTCAGTAAAAATGAATATACTAGCTATTGATTATGGTGATACTAGGATAGGCTTAGCTCATAGTTATTCAGGATTAAATATTGCACTACCTTTGAAGATGATTTATAATGATAAGAACCTTTTTAATAATTTAGTGTCTATAATACAAGAGTTAGAAATAGATTTGATATTAGTTGGATTACCTTTAAATTTAGAATCAATTGATACAATCCAAACTAAAAAAGTCAGAAATTTTGTTGATAATTTAAAGAATAAATTTAAAGGCAAAGTGGAGTTATTAGATGAAAGGATGACAAGTGCATTAGCAAAAAAATATTTAGCAAAAAAATCTAGTATTGATGTTGAATCTGCTAGAATAATTTTAGAAGATTGGTTATCTAAATAATAATATGAAATTATCAATTGTAATCCCAGTTTATAATGAAGAATATAGAATAAAAAATACTTTATATGATATTTTGGATTATTTGAAAATAAATAATTTAGAAAATGAATCAGAAATAGTTTTGGTTAATGATGGTTCTAAAGATAATAGTGTTACTTTAATTAATAAAATTAAACAAGATATTCCACAAATTCGATTGATAGATAATGAGGTTAATCAAGGTAAAGGAGCTGTTGTTAGACAAGGAGTCTTGGAATCTTTGGGAGATTGGATTTTATTTATGGATGCAGACAATTCTACGAATATTAAAGAATTAGATAAATTTATTACATATCAAGATAAATATGATGTTATAATTGGATCTAGAGATTTACCAGAAAGTAAAGTAATAGTTTCCCAAAACATACTAAAAAGAATCTTGGGAGATCTTGGAAATTTGTGGATCCAACTATTATTAATAGGTGGTATAAAAGATACTCAATGTGGATTTAAATTTTTCAAAAGAGAAGTGGCTATCAAAGTATTTAAAATTTTATCTATGAAGAAATGGTCATTTGACATAGAAATTCTAACTCTAACTAAATATTATGGGTATAAAATAAAAGAGGTAGCTGTTATATGGAAAAATGATGAACGATCTAATGTGAAATGGAATGATTATATTCAAGTTTTATTAGATACTCTTATTATAAAAATAAGATTAATCCAAGGATTCTATAAATAAAATGGAATATGAAATAAAAACTAAAGTTAAAGATCTTCCTACAAATAAACAACCTAGGGAAAAATTATTAGAATTTGGTTTGGATGCTATGGAGTTAAATGAGCTCTTAGCTATTTTCTAGGTACTGGATATAAAGGTGAGAATGTTTTAGATTTATCTCAAAGAATACTATCAGATTATGGTTCTAAAGCAATAATGAGTTATAAAAGTGTTCAGGATATAATGAGAGATTTTAATATTCCTAAAGTTAAGGCTTGTCAGATAATATCTTGTTTTGAGATAGGTAGAAGACTTTATAATAAGAAAGAGAGCGATTTAGTAAAAATACATTCACCAGAAGATGTATGGAAATATGTTTCAGATATGTATTCTTTAAAAAAAGAATATTTGAGAGGACTTTATTTAAATACAAAACATATTATTATTCATGATGAAATTATATCTATAGGAACAGTGGATCAGAGTATTGCACATCCAAGAGATATATATGCTCCAGCACTTATTCATTCAGCATCAGCAGTTATTTTAGTTCATAATCATCCATCAGGAGATACTACACCAAGTAAATCAGACTTAGATTTGACAAAAAAAATTATCAATTTAGGTAATATAATGTCAGTACCTTTATTAGATCATATTATTATTACAAAAAAAACTTACAAAAGTATTATATAATCTGGGTTAACATTTTATAAAAAGGTTTACTAATTGAAAAAAATACAGTATAATATATTATAATTAAAAGAAATTTATGAATGATATATTTGATAAAAGCGAATCATCAGACCAAAAAGAAATCTCTAAAAAAAATACATTAAGAGAAGAAATTATAGATTTTTTTAAATTTCTAATAATATTGTTATTGATCTATTTTTTAATTAAAAATTACTTAGCACAACCTTTTTTAGTTAAAGGACAATCTATGGAGAATAATTTTCATGATGGAGATTATGTCGTAGTAGATGTTCTCTCTTATAAGCTGAGAGAACCCCAGAGATTCGAGGTAGTAATATTTGATACTGAATTTATAGAAGAATATCCTCATAAGCAGGGCTATTATATAAAAAGAATTATAGGTCTTCCAGGAGACAGAGTAACCGTTAAAGATAATAAGGTTACTATATTTAACAGTGAAAATGAAAATGGTTTAGTGCTGGAAGAAAAATATTTAGATGAATTTACAGTAACAAAATCTCCAGAACCAATAGATATTAAATTAGAAGATAATCAATATTTTGTAATGGGGGATAATAGAGATAATAGTTCCGATTCTAGATATTGGGGGTATCTTCCAGAAGACAATATATTAGGGAAACCTTTTGTAAGATTATATCCATTTCAAGATCTTACACTGTATACAAAAGAAGTGTTTATAAAAGATAAATAAACTATGAAAAATCTATTTGATCGTAATATAGAATCTGATAATGTAAAAGGTAATTATAATATTTTATCAAATAAAATAGATGTTTGGAATTATGTAGTAGATGAAATTAAAGATTTATTCAAAAGTGCTGATTATTTAAAATTAACATTACCTTTGGGAGAATCAAGTTTAGTTTTTGATAATAAGACTCTAGATGCTTTGAACATAAAAGATAAAAATTCCCTACATATATTACAAAAATCAGAATTTGTTATGATGCCTCCTGGGCCAATTAGTATATTTAATCTTATAAAAAGTAATAATCTTTTAGAAAATGATATTGTAAAAGTATACAGTTATGGTTTGGCTTTTGTAGATCATGATAATGATGTACAAACAGATCCAAAACAAATGCATATCTTTAAATCAGAGATTGTTGGAGAAAAATCTTCTCTTAGGGATGCTGAATCTATTCTTATGGCATATAGAATATTAGAAGATATAGGAGTTAAGAATATAATGGTTAATGTTAATTGTTTGGGTGATGATTCAGTCAGAAAAAATTATTATGATGAATTGTATTCCAAGCTTAATAAAAGATTCGAAAGATTATGCAAAAATAATATTGAAAATCCAATAAACTTATATAAAGAAGCTTTAAAACAAAATACTGAGATGAACATCCCTTTAACAGGTATTGTTGATTATCTAGATAAAGATAATTCTGTTTATTTCAAAGAGGTGCTTGACTTCTTAGATTCTTTGGATATTCCTTATGTTCTTAATCCAGAAATGTCAGGTTCTATTGGTTTTAAAGATAATACTTATTTTGAAATATATTCTCAGGATAATCCAGAAAAAATTTTGGTCAGGGGTGGAAATCATGATAATATTTTGAAGTTAGTTGGAATTGATAAAAAATTAGGAGCGGTTGGATTTGAGATGTATGTAGACAATTTGATGGAAATAATTTTTGAAGAAAAGAAAGATATGCTCGAAAAAGATAAACCTCAAGTGTTTATAGCTTCTATAGGTTATGATGGACAGAAATCAGCATTAAAAATATTATCTTTAATGCAAAAAAGTGGTCTTGTTGTAAAAGAGCATTTGGGTATTAAATCATTACAGAAGCAATTATCTAAATCTAAAAAATTAGGAGCAACCGTTACTGTTATAATAGGAAGAAAAGAAGCAATTACTAATACAGCAATTATCAAAGATCAGTTTAGTGATAATCAAGAAGTTGTTCCTATAGATAAACTTCTCTCTACTATAGAAAGAAAATTAGTTTTTGAAGATAATACAAAATCTAAATCTAAAAAATAGATTATGGCAAATAAAAAAAAAATTTGTGTGAATGGTTTTTTTTTAGCAAAGTTGAAAACTGGTATAGGACAATATAATTTAAATATAATATGTGGGTTACTTAAAAATGATAGTTATAATTATATTATTTATATACCAAAGTTAAATACATTATCATTAGAAGATCTCCCACAAATTATTCAAGATAATAGTTTAGTTATAGATTTATTTTATAAAAGAGATGACTTATTAAAACAATTTATCTGGGAGTATTTTTATTTTCCTTATTTTTTTCAGAATCATACATTTAGTTTGGCTTGGAGTCCATATCAATCAGTTAGTATTATTAGGAATATTCCTCATGTTATGACTGTCCATGATGTAATTCCTAACAGAATTAAAGAATATATACCTAATTGGAAATATAGCTTTTATTTTAAGTTTTTAAATATCTCAATTAAAAAAGCGAAACATATAATCACAATTTCTAAATTTTGCAAACAAGAAATATCATCAGTTTTAAATATTAAGAAAGAAAAAATAGATATAACTTATTTAGCTGCCACTAAAAAATTACTATCTAAGAAAACTAAATTAAAATCTGAACTAATAAAGAGTAAAGATAAGTTTATATTGTACTTAGGAGGTCTTGATTTAAGAAAAAATGTAGTTAATTTAATTAAATCATTTAAGATAGTATCTAAAAAATATCCAGAATTAAAATTATATATTCCTGGTAATTATTTTAAAAATCCATTGATCCCTGATTTGCCAGGTTTAATCGAAGATTTAAAGTTAGAAAATCAAGTTAAATTATTAGGATATATTAGTGATAATGAAGTAAATTATTTATTACAAAATGCAGAAATGTTAGCATATCCATCTTTGTATGAAGGGTTTGGTTTACCTATTTTAGAAGGTTGGATTAATAATCTTCCAGTAATAACTTCTGATATTGGTGCTATGAAAGAGATAGCCCAAGACGGAGCTTTACTAATTAATCCCAACAATGTACAATCAATTAGTAGAGGGATGATAAAAATTTTATCAGATAAAAATTTGAAAAATAAGTTAATTAAGAATGGCAAAAAAAGACTAGAAAGTTTTGATTGGGAAAAAACTGTCACAAAAACTGAAAAAATATTTGATAAATTACTTGTATAATACAATATAATATATTATACTAAATAAATTTATTGAAAATATTAATTTAAACATATAATCCTATGAATTACTTTATTAATGAATATATCAAAAGAGGATTAGAATTTAAAGGAAGGACAAGTAGGAAAGCTTATTGGTATGGTGTTTTATGGTATACTTTAATATCAATTTTAGTCGGAATAATCCTTAGTATTATAGATTATTCAATCTATGGAAATGAAATTTGGGAAACAATAATAAATGAATCAAAAACAGACAAAATCCTAGTTAATGATATTGGAGGAGGTATATTTAGTTTAATATTTTTTATACCATCAGTGGCTCTTTCTATAAGGAGACTTCATGATATTAATAAATCTGGTTGGTGGTTATTAACAATAATTCCTCCTTTCATATGGTCATTCTTTAGAGGGGATGAAGGTGAGAATAAATATGGTAAAAACCCTTTGAATGAAGAAGTTATTGTAAAATAAATTTATTCTTTAAAATAGACTATCCTAAGCTCTATTTTTTTATACAAAAGAAACTAATCTTTTAATCAAAAACAGTTGATTTTTATATTAATTTATTGTATTATATATAAAGAATGTTTCCGTAGCTCAATTGGATAGAGCGACAGCCTTCTAAGCTGTAGGTTATTGGTTCAATCCCAATCGGAAACACATAGTGCAAATATATAAATTAAAATTACAATTAATATGCCTTTCTCAGATCCGATTAAACAAAGACAAATTCAAGATATAAAAAATATTTGTGATATAAGTACAGAGAATTCTTGGAAAATATTCAAAATAATGGCTGAGTTTGTAGAAGGATATGACCTATTATCTAATACTAAAAATGAAGTCTCAATTTTTGGATCTGCAAGAACTAGACAAGATGATAAATATTATCAAGAAGCTTTAAAGTTAGGTAGGCTACTTGCTATAAATAAATTCTCTACTATTACTGGAGGTGGTCCTGGGATTATGGAGGCTGCGAATAAAGGAGCGTTCGAAGCTGGGGGAATCTCTATTGGGCTTGGTATAGAATTGCCTATGGAACAGAGAATTAATCCTTATGTGAATAAATCAGTTAATTTCTCATATTTTTTTACAAGAAAAGTAATGCTAACAGCTCCATCGCAAGCTTATGTATATTTCCCAGGCGGATTTGGAACAATGGATGAATTTTTTCAGGTAATAAATGAACAATCATTAGGATTTACTCAAATAGTTCCTATAATTCTAGTTGGGGTAGAATTTTGGACACCACTAGTTGAATTTTTGAAAGATAAATGTGTAGATATGCTTAATTCAATTGAGATGAAATTTATTAATAATATTAGTATTGTTGACACTGCAGAAGAAGCTTTTGAAGTTATAAGTACAACTGAAGATCAACCAAATATGACTCATTTAGCTCCTAATTCTAACTCTAGTGATTTAAATCTAAATTGGAAAATATTTAAGATAATGGCTGAATTTGTAGAAGGTTTAGAATTCCAGTCTAACTTAAGTAAAAACATAACTGTACTTGGCACAAATAAAATCAAATCAGATAATACTTATTATAAAAAAGCATATAATTTAGCTAAAATAGTAGCAGAAGAAGGCTATTCACTATTAACTGGAGGTGGAAAAGGTACTGCAGAAGCCATAAATAAAGCTTCAAGAGAATCAGGTAAAAAAAGTTATGCTATGGTTCTTAGAAGGTCAAATAAATTGAATATAAATGAATATGTAGATGATTTTATTTCTTTTAAGTTTCCATTTACTAGGCAAGTTTTATTGACAGGTCCATCTAATCATTATGTGATTTTTCCAGGAGGTTTAGGGACATTGCACCAGATGTTTGAAGTACTAACTTTGATACAAACAGATAAAGTTAATCCACAGAATATAATTTTATATGATAAAGAATTTTGGACTCCCATGATAAATTATTTCCAAGATATATTTATAGATAAATATAAAACTATCAATCCAGGTGATATGAATTTATTAACAATTTTAGATAAAGAAGAAGATATCCTAGATAAAATCTGAAAATGATAAAAAAAATAGTTAATAATAGTTTAGTTAAAGGAGGATTAATTGTTTTTATAGGATCTTTTTCTTTAAATATTATTAACTATATATATACTTTAGTTATAGTCAGAATTTTACCAAAAGAAAGTTATGCTGATGTAGTTAGTATAACTTCTTTACTTACAATGCTCACTATATTCTCAGGAACAATAAATTTGATAGTAACCAAATTCTCAGCCTCAATCAAAGTTGATGCAAGTGAAAATCAAGTATATTATTTCTCAAGAAAACTTACTAGAAATATTTTTACATTAGGAATATTAGCATTTGCGATCTTTATAATTTTCATTCCATTCTTTAAAGATTACCTAAAACTACAGGATACAATTTCTTTATGGATATTATCAGCATCATTATTAGTTGCTTTTATAGTTAATATACCTCAAAGTACTTTACAAGGATTACATAGATTTAAAGCATTTTCTTTCTTACAGTTTAACTCGGGTATATCTAAATTACTAATATCAGTTATATTAGTAATTTTTTTACCAGAAGAATATAAAGTTGCAGGAGCAGTATTTGGTATGGTATTTGCAACCTTTTTAACTTATATAGTATCTAATTTCTTTCTTCGCGATCTTTCTCTAATTTATAAATCCAAAAAAAATAAATATACTAAGATTCAATGGGCTCCTTTAATACAATATGCAATACCATCTTTTGTTGCATTTATGGGAATTACATTTTTATCTAATATTGATGTTATATTGGCTAAAAATAAATTAGTAGATATAAATCAAGCTTCAAGTTATGTAGCTTTATCTACAGCAGGTAAAGTGATATTTTATGTTACAGGAGTTATTCCTACTGTAATGTATCCATTAATTGCAAGTAAAACCGCTAAAAAAGAATCTCCACATAGAATATTTTTTGGATCAATGGCTTTAGTTTCTCTAGCAGGATTTTTTGCTTATTTAATATATGAGTTTAACCCAGATTTAGTAATAAATTTATTATTGGGTAGTCAATATATGTCAGTCTCTCCTTTGTTATCAAAATTTGCAATAATAATGACATTATATTCCCTAATAGTTCTTTTGATTAATTACTTTTTAAATCAACAAAAAATCAAAGTTTTACTTTTACCTGTAATATCTAATATAGTATTATATTTAATATTACAATTTGGTTTCGAAAATATTAATTTAGAGGTGTTTACTAATATTGTTTTTATCAATATGATGACATTATTTATTATTATGCTTGGTTATATGTTCTTTAGTGAAAGGGTATTTATATTAGAAAAGTCAAGAAAATATAAGTTTATCAAATAAATCTTGGATTGATAGTCAATATTTTATATGATATAATGTATCTGTAATTAAATTATAAATAAAGTCAATAATATGAAAAATTTATTTAAACTAGGAATTGTAATATCGTTCTTATGTTTTACTCAATTATATTCAAATAATATTTCTGTAATAAGTGCTAATAGTCTTGACACAAGAACTGAAAGACTGAGAGAAAGAACAACAAATCTTTATTCTTTAGATCAAAATATTAACCCAGAAGATACTCAAGTACTAAATCAAAGATCTGTTACAGAAGAAAAAGTTACCGAAAAAAGAGATGAAATACAAAATAATATTAAAGAGCAAAAATCCAACAATTTAACAAAAGCTTGTGAATTAAGAATATCTAGTTTAAATAAAGTAAAAGAAGAGTCCACTCTTGCTTTTTCTAAAAATCAAGAAATAAATAAAAGAATTTTAACAAAATTAGATAATATTTCAGAATATTTAACTTCAGAAAATATTGATAAAACAACCTTAGATTCATACATAGATCAATTCAGTAGTAAAATAGATCAAAATCTAATAACTTACAATGAATACACTTTATTATTAGATAATTTGATTAATACCAATTGTGAGGAATTATCAACTACATTTAGAAGTGATGTTTTGGCTATGAGGAATAAGAGATTAAAGCTTAGGCAAGAAATTGTAGACATTAAAGAGTATCTAAGAAATACAATTGTACCATATATAAAAACAATTAACAGTTAACATATGAATAATCCAAATGAGAATATAGGTCTAAGACAAAAAACATTTATAATATTAATTTTTGTTACAGCTGTAACAGCAGGTTTGTTTTTTTTACTAAATACAATTTATAGAGATAATGGAGATATAAAGATAACTGATAATAATCAAGAAAATTTAGAAATTAACCAAGATTTAGAAATTAATCCAGAAACTATATCTGAGACTAGTCAAAATAATCAAATTATTGAACCTGAAAATAATCAGCCAGCAATAACTGATAAAGTTGATGATAGTAATTTTGATCAAGAGGTAGACACTATTCTGGAGGATATTGAAAATATAGATATAGAAATGGGAGACACACAAGACTTATCAGATAAGAACTTAGGTTTATAAGTTTATGGAAGATTCATATATAACTATATTTGGTGCAACAGGAGATTTAGCAAGGAAAAAGATATATAAATCTTTGTATGATTTGTATTTAAATAAAGAACTTGAAAATATAAATATATTAGGTTTAGGGAGAAATAAAGTTGAAGATTTGGAGTATAGAGATTTGGTTAAAAAAAGTCTAACTAATTTTAGTTCAGATAAGATAGATGATTTTCTGGATAAATTCTCTTTCATAGAAATAGATTATTCTAATAAAGAGTCTTTGTATAATCAAATTAATACTAAATTTTCTTTAGAAAAAGGATTAGAATTCTTGTTCTATATGGCAATTCCTCCATCAGCTTTCCAGAGCACCATTGATTTGGTGTATTATTTAAAAAATCAAGCAAAGGATTTTAAGATAAAACTTTTAATAGAAAAACCATTTGGAGAAGATTTGGAGTCCGCTCAATATTTAAATAAAATACTAAAAGAATATTTTGAGGAAGAAGAAATCTATAGAGTTGATCATTATTTAGGGAAAGAAACCATTCAAAATATAATCGCACTTAGGTTTGGCAACTCAATCTTTGAGCCAATGCTTAACAATCATTATGTTGAGGACATTCATATAGATGTTTTTGAATCTATTGGTGTAGAAGATAGGGCAGAGTATTTTGACCAGAATGGAATCATCAAAGATATGTTTCAAAGTCATATATTACAGATTATGGCTATGTTTATGATGGAATCTCCTGTCAGAATGGAGGCAGAATTTATTAGAGATGAGAAATATAAGGTGTTAAGGTCACTAAAACCAATAGATATAGATAAAATAAAGATAGGTCAATATCTTGCTAATAATAATCAAAATATCAAATCTTATCTTGAAGAAGAGGGAACTCCTACTAATTCTAAGACAGAGACTTATTTTGAAGTACCTATTTTTGTTGATAATTTAAGATGGGAAGGTGTGCCGATTTATATTCGAACAGGTAAGAGAATGTCAGAAAAAAAGGCAGAAATAAGAGTCGTCTTTAAGGAAAGTTTTAGATATTTTATGAATTATGATGAGGAATGTAATCCAAAAGCTAATGAATTAGTGATTTCAATCCAACCAGAAGAAGAAATTTATCTCTCTATTAATGCAAAAATGCCTGGTAAAGGAATGTGTATTCAACCAATTAAACTTAATTTTACATATACAGATTTATTACAAAAAACTATAGATCCATATACTAGGCTTATTAAAGATGCAATAGAAGGAGATCAAAAATTGTTCGTAAGAAAAGATGAAATAGAGCAAGCATGGGAATTTGTTATGCCACTAATTAAAAATAAACAAAAATTACAAGAAAACCTAGTTTATTATAAAGCTTGTGATCCTAAAGAATTATTAAAAATATAGAATATATATTATTAATATTAAAATATGTTATAATAATTAAAGAAAATATAATTATATAATAAAGCTAAAAATAAGACTAATAAAAAATATAGTTATAAAATAATAACAAATAATAATTCTAAAATATGAATTAATAAAAGAAATTTTAATTAAAAATCATAAATATATTGACAAAAGTGTCAATATATAATAACATAAATAAGTTAAATAATTAACAATTATATCATATGAACAACAATCCATTTGACAAGACTATAAAAGCTCCATTATGGGCAGTCACATTATTATTATCATTCCCAGTTATAGGAATATTTGTGTATCAAGCCAATATGAGCAATACAGATAATGAAGTTGTGATTGAGACACCAAGATCACAGATGGTAGAAAATAATACCAATAAAACAGAACCAGTAAAACAAGACCCAATAATCACTGAAGAAGTAAAACCTCCAGTAGTAACTGAAATTCCAGAGAAAGAAGTCTCAGTTGTAGAAGAAGTAAAATATAGCAAAGATAAATCAGAATATACCAAAGTAGAAAAAACAGTAGTCCCAACTCCACCAAGTGAGATTAATGAATATATAGTTTATGCAGTGGAAAATGTAGAAGAGGGGGTATTTTTGTATGCAAAAAATAATGATCTGGGTATGACTACTCTTGAAGATAATGTTTTCTCAGAATATAATATAAAACTTTTAAAAGGGGCTCCTTTTGGTGGTAATTTTTCAGATAATATAACAAAATTGTCTGAAAATAAAGAAAATAAATATAAACTAACTCCTTTAATAAATTTAGATAACTCTTCATTAGACAAAGATAAAATGCCAATAATAAGAGAAAAAGTTTTTTCAGCAAATAAAATCAAGAATAATATATATTTTACGGTTTTAGAATATTCTGAAAAATATGAGGGTAATATAGTGACTTTATATAAATATTATAACAATATTTTAGTTAAATACGAAGGTCTTTCAAATTTTAAATACATAGATGATATTTCTTTAAATGAGAATTTTATAATTTTATCTAAAGAGTTGGGGGCAAATGATGCAGTAGAAAAACCATCAGGTATTATTATGAATTTAAATACAGGAGAATATAGGAGTATAAGTGATAAGCAATGGAATGAAGCTATTTTTATTAGTGATAATATATTTAAATATCAACCTGTTATAGGAAAAAGAGAATGTACAGCTGAAGAGAAAAAAAGTCCACTACCCTATAATTGTACACAAGTTTTATCAAACACCATAGAAGAAAGCTTTTAATAAATAATTTAATTTAAATCTATAAAAACAACTCTAAATTACAAAGGGTTGTTTTTATTTAAGAAAAATGTGCTATAATACATATATTAGAACCTAAAACTTATTTTTATGAAAAGAATTGTACCAGCTATCCTTACGGATAATAAAAAAGATTTTAACCAAAAAATAGAAATTTGTAAAAAATTTACTGATTATGTCCAAATAGATATAATGAATAATACCTTAACAAGTTCTAAAAGTGTATTACCAAAAGATTTTTTTTATACAGATTTTGGTGATTTAAAATTTGAAGCTCATATTATGGCAGATAAAAAATCAAGCGAAGAAATAATAGCTAGTCTAAAATCTTTTCCTAGTTGTGTCAGGATTATCATTCACAAAGAAGCAACAGAAAGTTTAGAAGAATTAAGGCAATTATTAAATCAAATCAAAGATATTGGAAAAGAAGTAGGTGTAGCTATAAATCCAGATACAGATATTAGAGAAGTTGGGAAAGTTGTAAAAAAAATTAGTACAGTTTTATTCATGGGAGTCAATCCTGGGTTTTATGGGAGTAAATTTAAATCTGAAGTTTTAGATAAGGTTATTGATTTTAAAGAAAGATATACATTAAGTGAATTAGAAATTTCATGGGATGGAGGAGTTAATAAGGAGACTATTCCACAAATCTTAGAGTCCGGAGCGGAATCAATTGCCGTTGGAAGTGCTATTTTTAACTCTGAGAATCCAGAATTAGAATACAAAAATTTAGTTAAATTAATTTCTTAATTGAATTTTATATGTTGAAAAACATAATCCCACAAAAATTATTAAAACAAATTAGACCTTATTATCATGGAGCAGTTTCGCTTTATGCTAATTATTATTATGGTAATCCAAGTGAAAAAATTAGAGTAATAGGCATAACAGGTACAAAAGGTAAATCAAGTACAGTATATATGTTATATCAATTATTAAAATCACAAGGATTAAAAGTAGGTCTATCTTCCTCTATATACTTTAGTGATGGTAAAGAATTGGTAAAGAATGACTCCAGAAATTCTATGCCTGGAAAATTTGTTTTGCATAAATTAATTTCTGAAGCTGTAAAAAATAAATGTCAAGTATTTATTGTAGAAGTAACTAGTGAGGGATTAGTCCAAAATAGGCACTTAGGAATACATTTTGATATGGCAGGTATCCTAAATCTTTATCCAGAGCATTTAGACTCCCATGGAGGATTTAATAATTATAAGAAAGCTAAGGGAATACTTTTTAAATCTCTTCATAAATCAAAAAATAAAGTAATAAAAGGGGTTTCCGTTGAAAAGTTAGCATTCTTTAATCAAGATGATAATTATTTCAAATTTTATTATAAAATAGGTGATTATAAAAAATTTAGAATAGGAGAAAAAAGTGATGATTTTAGGACTAAAATATTAAAATCAGATCAAAATGGATTGCAATTTGAGTTTGGATATAAAGAAAAAATATATATAGTTAAGTCTAAATTTATAGGAGAATTTAATATAATAAATTTATCAATGTGTCTTGCGATTGGAATTAATCTTGAACTAGATATAGAGAATTTAGTAGAAAATATACCTAAATTAAAAGAAATCCCTGGAAGAATGAATATAGTTCATAGCGAACCAACTATTATAGTTGATTATGCTCATATACCAGTTTCTTTGGAAAAAGTATATCAGACATTAAATCAAGTAAAATCTAAAGGTTCAAAAGTTATTTCTGTACTTGGATCTTGTGGTGGGGGTAGAGATGTATGGAAAAGATCAGAAATGGGAGAGATAGCTGGTAAAATGACTGATTATACAATAATAACGGACGAGGATCCATTTGATGAGGATCCAATGAGTATAATTGAACAAGTCTTTAAAGGAGTTTTAAAATCTGATAAAATAGAAGATAAAACAGCCTTCAAAATTTTATCAAGAAAAGATGCTTTTAAGAAAGCTCTAGCCTTAGCAAAAAGACAAGATATTATTATAATTACAGGTAAGGGAAGTGAAAATAGTATTGTAAGAGCTAATGGAAAGAAAGAGCATTGGAATGATACAAAGGAAATGCAGAAATTATTAAGTTAAATTATAAACCGTCTCTAAAAAAGAAAAAAGACCTCAACAATTAAATAGGTCTTTTTTTAGTATGAAATTATTTTTAAATTTATACTTTCAAATATCTATTGATAGCAAATATACTACTTCCAATACCTAATATTACTCCAACTATTAATTTAATTCCTACAATAAGTAAGATATTATTGTACAAATATTCAGAAAGTGGATCAGATCCAGGAATAAAGTTGTTTACTGGTTCAGATATAAAAAATACAACTAAAAATAAGATTAAAAAGCTTATAAATGTTCCAAATACTCCGAACAATATTCCTTCAACAAAAAATGGACCTTTAATTTGAGAATCACTCGCTCCAACTAATCTCATAATTTCTATTTCGTTACGATAAGAATACATTGTAAGTCTAATAGTGTTATAAGTTATAAGAACTGCAATAACAGATAGTACTATAATAACAACTAAGCCTACACTCCTTGTTGTATTAATAATTTTATTTAGTTGCTCAATAGTTTCTTTAGCAACATTTTTATCGTCAGAATAATCTGAGCTTTCTACTGTAGTATCAAATTGAGGATATTGTTTTATTGATTCCCAAATTGTACTATAATCTTCAGAAGTTTTAGCTTGAATAATTAAAGTAACTGGTAGAGGATTAGTATCTAGAAATTGTATAGAATCTATCAATACAGGATTTTCTTTGAACCTTTCTTTGTAAATTTCGAGAGCTTTCTCTTTATCAATTATTTCTGAGCTTAAAACTTGGGGTATTTTTTTGACATATTCATTAAAGTTTTGTAACTCGGTTTGATCTAAAGATTCTTTTATATATATATTTATATCAACTTTGGATTGTAGACTAGTTAATGCTTGATTGCTTATTTGATTTATTATCATAAAGAACCCAAGACCAAATAATGTTAGAACCATCACACTAGTAGTAGCAATAGATAAAAATATATTTCTACCGAAATTTTGGAATCCATATTTTATGCTTCTATAAAGTTCTAAAGTTATATTTTTCATATTGTATGTTGACTTAAATTATATATTTACCTTCTATACTATCTCGGATAATATTACCTCTATCTAGACTAATTACTCTTTTATTAATACTGTTTACAACTTCTTTATTATGAGTAGCAAAAATAATAGTAGTTTTTAATTGTTCATTTATTTTTAATAGTAAATTGACAATATCCCAACTATTAAAGACATCTAGATTTCCTGTAGGCTCATCAGCTAATAATACTCTAGGTTCATTAATTAGAGCTCTAGCAATAGCCACTCTTTGTCTTTCACCTCCAGACATTTGAGAAGGAAACTTATTTGCTTTAGATCCCATTCCTACAATATTTAAAAATCTAGGTACTTTTCTTTGAATCTCTAGATAATCTTTACCAATAATCTCCATTGCAAATGCAATATTTTCAAAAGCAGTTTTTTGAGCTAATAATTTGAAATCTTGGAATATAATTCCTAATTGTCTTCTATGTTGTGGTAGATGTTTGTATTTTAAAGTATCAATTCTATTATTTCCAAAGTAAACTTCTCCTTGATTAGGTTTTTCTTCTCCTGTTATTAATTTCATTAAAGTAGATTTCCCAGCACCACTTTGCCCTACAAGAACAATGAATTCACCATCTTCAATTTTTAAATTTATGTTATTAAGTGCTAGGTAATCATCCCCGTATAATTTAGATATGTTTTTGAATAGAATCATGTTCTAAGTTTAATTAATATTTATTTTGAGTAATAAGAACTGAATTAATTACATCTTCTAAATCTCCATTTAGAATCTTATCTACATCAGTTGTTTCATAATTACTTCTTGAGTCCTTGACTAGTTTATATGGATTTAATACATATGATCTAATATGGTTACCCCAAGAAATAGATACAGTTTCTTTAAAATTAGCTTTTTCTTGTAATAATTTTTCTTGACTTTTTTCCCATAATTTAGATTTCAAAATAGTCATTGCAAGGGATTTGTTTTGTAATTGTGATCTTTCAGTTTGAATAGAAATTACAATATTTGTGGGTAAATGAGTTATTCTTACTGCTGAATCAGTAGTATTAACACTCTGTCCACCAGCTCCACTAGATCTAAATACATCTATTTTTAAGTCTTTAGAATTTATTTCTATATCTTTATCATCAATTTCAGGGATTTCTGGTAAAACTTGTACCATTACAAAGGAAGTTTGTCTTTTATTACTAGCATTGAAAGGTGAGTTTCTGACTAATCTATGAACTCCTCTTTCTTGTTTCATAATTCCATAAGCATATAATCCTTTGACAAAAAAAGTTATTTTCTTTAATCCAGCTTCTTGTCCCTTAATATATTCTATCACATCTATAGAAAAATTACGAGAATCTACAAATTTTTTATACATATTAAATAACATTTCTACAAAATCTTGAGCATCAACTCCACCAGCTCCAGCCTGTATAAATATTATGGCATTATTTTTATCATTATCTTCTTTAAATAGTTCAGTTTGCCAAAGGGAAATAATTTTTTTTTCAAGAGAAAGTATTTCTAAACTTAAATCTTTGACTTCAATTTCAGAATAATTTGAATTTAAAATTTCAGAATAGAATTTTAAATTTTCTTCAATATATAGTATATCTTTATGTTTATTTTCTAAATGAGATAATTCAATTAGAGTTTCTTGAGCTAATTTATTATTATCCCAAAAATTAGGCTGGTTTGATTTGTTTTTTAATCTTTTAATCTCAGATTGAATTGAGTCTAAATTTTTGTATAAATTTAGACTATTCCAAATATTAGATAACTCATTTGATTTAGATATCAAATCATCAATTGTCATTATTCTTATATCATTTAAATTTTGCTTTGAATAAATTGAGTGATAGCAATAATGTTACTACCATAATCAACTTGTGTTTTGTATAATTGGTTGATTATTTTATTAATATGATATGATTCAACTTTATTATATTCTGGTATAATTGACAATATTGCATTTTTTAAAATATCAGCTTCTTTATAAGATCCATGAAATAAACCTGCTTTTTCTAATTCAGAAATTAAATCTTTTGCTATCATAGATTTATAATTTACCGTTAATAAAATTCTCAATTTTATTAATATGTGTTTCAGTTATTCCATTACTACCTACATTATCTTTTAGATTCTCTAAAACCTGATTAGCTTGTCTTACAGATACAGTTCCTTTTGGTGATTCTCTATCATGATTGTCTAGTTGTAGAGACATCATATCATTAAATTGTTCTCTTAAATGACTATTTGGTATTAATTGAGCAATGTTTTTGACTTCTGATGAGGTTAGATTACCTCTAGTTTTTAATTCTGACATAAATTTAATATTTATCTGATAATATACTTATTTTACCATTATAAAATTTATATGTCAAAAATAATTGTTTAGGAAGTGGTTAGATATAAAAGTTAATCATCCTTTTTGGTGTGGTTTTTTAAGCAGGATATTGTATAATATATAGAAAGATTTTTTATAAGTTAATTCTGAAAATGGATTATGGGTACAGATCAAGAACAATTATTCGAAATTGATATAACTAAATTATTTTCAAACTTTGAAGATCATTTAAGTATTTCAAATAACTCTAGAATTATATTTTCTGGTAAATTTGGTGTTGGAAAAACATATTATTTAAACAAATTCTTTGAATTTAAAAAAAATGAATATGAGGTTTTTCATCTATTTCCAGTAAATTACCAAATATCCTATAATGAAGATATTATTCAATTTCTAAAGCGCGATATTCTAATTGAATTATTAGAAAGGGGAGAGGTCTTTAATAAAAAAAACGATTTAGATAGAAGTTTTATAAGTTTTCTGAAACATCAATTTAAATCTAATACAAACTCTTCTCTACAAGGGATAATTGAAGGTATCACAGGATATTTACCTTTTGGTTTTGACAAATTAGGTAAACCCCTCAAAATGTTATTAGAAGTGGATAAAAAATTTCAAGAGTTCAAAGAAGGAGATAGAAATAAGATAACCACATTTTTAGAAGAGAATAATACAGAGTCAGATGTTCTAAGTGAGATTATCAAGAACAAGATACCTCATAAAGAATCAAAAGATAAAAAAGAGAAAACAAGTGTATTAATTTTGGATGATCTAGATAGAATTGATCCAGAACATCTTTTTAGGATTCTGAATATTTTCTCAGCACATTTTGATCTACATTATGAAGAATTGAAAAATAAGTTTGGTTTTGATAAAATTATTTTAGTTGCGGATTTCCAAAATCTTAAAAGTATTTTTCATCATAAATATGGAGTAGATACTGATTCTAATGGATATTTTGATAAGTTCTTTAGTGTTGAAGTTTTTCCATTTGAAAATAAAGAAATAGTTACAAATTTTATTGATCAAATAATATCTCGCTTTCAAGTAGAAGATGTAAATTTAGAGGGATCATTCAGAGAAAAAGGGTATATGAGAATTTTTTTAACAAATATTCTCATAAACTTACTAGAATTACCTGGTAAAGAAAAATTAAATTTGAGACAACTATTAAAGCCAACAAAATTCACTCTTAAATCATTTAAGAATGGTCAATTTTACAAAGAAAATATTAATGGAATAGATCAAGCTGTTCCTCAATTTATGAATTTAGGTATAAAAGCATTGATTTCTATTTTTGGGGGATTAGAATCAGATTTATTAACTGCACTTGAAAAAATAAACAAAAGCTCTATCATTAAAGATAATGAATATGTACATGGATATAAAATTTTTTCAACATATCTTTTGTTAAAAATAAAACCTTTCAATAAAAGTGGTGAAACAGATATTAAATGGTCGGATTATGCAATTAAAATATCAAATACAAATGGAGAAATTATGACAATTGAAGATAAAGATGGAATACAATTAAATTCAAAAGGATTATTTTTTGATTTGTTAGTCGAATATATTGACAAAAAGTATTATTTATAAGAGATTGATGTTTGGCAATAAATCTGTTTCTCTTACAATCTAAAGTCAATTAACTATATAGTCAAAATCAATAATAAAAGAATTATTAGTTTCCCTATCCTGAATGGTAATCAGACAATTAAAATTCCATATTAAAATGAGCTTTTAGGAGCTCATTTTTTCTTTTGTCAAAGAGATTACTTCCCAAGCAAAACTTTGCATATCCTCTGGCTTAAGATTGTAAATATCTATCCATGAAAATCCATCCGCTTCATCTTCGGAATCTGGATTAACAAAGTCTATATCTTGACTTTCTAGCTTAGCTAAATACACGAGGTTTATAGTGTGATAAGCTTTATTTAGAGGTTTATAGTAAAAAAAGGTTTCTTTATTAAGAAGTAATTCTATATTACTAACTTTACTCCCTGTTTCCTCATAGAGTTCTCTTTTTAATGACTCAATAGACTTTTCTCCTATTTCGAGTGCTCCTCCTGGAAAGAACCATTTACCAGAACTTTTTGTATTAACTAACAATACTTTATTATTCTCATTGATCACTAAACCATATGCTGCAGGTCGAAATATCAATTTATCCTTTTGAATTTCAACAGAATCTCCTGTAATTGTTTCACATATAATAATGTTATTCATAAAAATAAGTAGTTAAAATATAGTATTGCCCAAAGAATATTATAGTAATAAGAGTCAGAAAATTTATAATATTTAAGATAATCGTAACATTTCTAAATTTATATGTCAAAAATAATTGCTTAAATTTTAATTATAAATTATAATTTAAGATATAAAAGGAGAAATGCCAGAGTGGTTGAATGGGGTGCTCTCGAAAAGCATTGTATAATCTAAAATTGTACCGAGGGTTCGAATCCCTCTTTCTCCGCCCAGAAAGAAAAACTCTGGAATATAAGAATATAAATTTTAATTGAAACTATGAAACAAAGAAATGTTATAATTTTATATGGTCCTCCCGGAGTGGGGAAATTAACAGTAGCAAAGGAGTTTATTGAAATAATTCAAAATTTTAAGTTATTTCATGTTCATTTACTAGCAGATTTGTTAAGTTCTTTGTTTAAAACTGGAACAAAAGAGTTTGCTGATAGTTTTACTGACCTGTGGCTTTTTCTTTTCAAAAAAGTTCTATTGACAAACATAGATGGTTTGGTGGTAACACTAATTTATGGAGTTCAAACTCTTGAAGGAAAAAAAGATGATGAGTTTTTTTCTCAAATTATAAAAGTTGCTGAAGAAGTAGATGCAAATATTTTTTTCATAAAACTTGAATGTTCAGATATTGAACTGAACAAGCGTATTCAATCAGATTCTCGTAAACAGTTTAAAAAAATTACAGATATTGATCTTTTGAAAAGCTTACGTAAAAAATATAAAATAGATCAAAAAATTCCAATTACCAAAAGTATAGTTATCAATACAACAAAACTAACTCCAATAAAAACAGCACACTTAATTAAAGAAAAGTTAAATATAAAATAGATCAATATTTATTCTTAAAATATTTTTCAGAATTTTAATACTTGGTTTCTATTATATTTACATAAAAATTTAGAAATGTTATAATTATTTTACATGTAATATTAAATTTATTATTAACTTTATGCCAGATTTACATAATCCACAAGATCAAGAAAAAAATATTATTCATTATATGGGAATAATTATATGTGTTTCACTTGCAATTTTGGGAATTTATCAGATTATTACGGATAGATTACAAGATGGTATTATAAATATAATTATCGGAACTTCATTGTTATTCTCATTTATTCCATTTGATTATAAGAAAGCCCCATTCTGGCAAAAATCTTTAGTTATAATATATGGGTTATTTCTAATAGTGGGTATAGCATATGTTCTTTTTATGGGCTTTAGTAAGTGAAAATTTTATAAAGTTTTTTTAATAATAATAATATGGTTAAATACGGATATACAATACTTTATGTAGAAAATGTAGAAAAAACAATTTCTTTTTATATGAATTCATTTGGGTTTAGTCAAAAATTTTTTACACCAGAAAAAGACTATGCAGAACTTGATACTGGTAATACCATTTTAGCTTTTGCTTCATATAGTATAGCCGAATACAATGGTGTAGAGATAATTAAATTAAATGTAACAAATATACCTCCTGCATTTGAGTTAACATTTGTGACTACTGATATCAAAAATGATCTTAAAAAAGCAATAGAATCAGGTGCTAAACTAGTAAAAGAACCATTACAAAAACCTTGGGGACAGCTTGTCGCATATATTCGTGATATTAATGGATTTTTAATAGAACTTTGTACACCCGTTAGTGAAGAATGATATATATATTCCAAATAAATCCATGAAACAAATCAATTGGAATGATTTTCAGACTGTAGAACTAAGAGTTGGTACTATTATAGATGTTCAAGACTTTCCTGAAGCTAGAGTTCCAGCTTATAAAATTATTACTGATTTTGGTAAAGAAATTGGAGTAAAAAAATCTAGTGCTCAAATTACTGTTTTATATTCAAAAGAAGATTTAATTAACAAACAAATAATAGGAGTTGTAAATTTCCCACCAAAACAAATAGGACCATTTATATCTGAATTTTTGGTAACTGGATTTATAAAAGAGAACGGAGAAGTAATATTAGCTGTTCCAGATAAGGAATTAGTTAATGGGTCTAAATTAGCTTAAAAAATTTAATTGTAAAATAACTATGAAAACAACTAAAGAACATGATAATCGTATAGCTCAGATGAAATTCTCATTAGTATATCCTCTTTATGTTACAAAAGTAGAGAAAAAAGGTAGATCGAAAGAAGAGTTAAATCAAGTAATAGAATGGTTAACGGGCTTTGATCATAAAGATATTGAAAAATTAATAGATGAACAAGTAAATTTTGAAACACTCTTTCAAAGAGCAAAGTTAAATCCAAATGCTAGCCTTATTACAGGAGTAATATGTGGATACAGAATAGAAGAAATTGAAAACCCTTTAACCCAAAGAGTTAGATATTTAGATAAATTAGTCGATGAGTTAGCAAAAGGTAGGGCTATGGAAAAAATTTTAAGGAATTAATATGAATGATAATCAAGAGATTAAATCAGGAACAATTCATACAATACCTGAAGATCTAAAAAAAGTTTTGATTAATAATTTAGATTTACTTTCTAAATGGAATAATTTGACCCCATTAGCTCGTAACGAATGGATATGTTGGGTTACAATTGTCAAAAAAGCAGAGACAAGGTTAGATCATATAAAGCGATTAACAATTGAAATTATGGAGGGAGAAAAGAGACCTTGTTGTTGGCCTGGATGTCCACACCATAGAGAAAGTGCTAAGAAATGGTTTAAATAATATTTTTTATGAATAAATTAACTGAAGAAGAAAAAAAAGTAATTATAAATAAAGGAACAGAAGCTCCTTTTACAGGAGAGTACCTAAATAATAAGGCTGAGGGAATTTATCTATGCCGTCAATGTAATGCTCCTCTTTATTATTCTAAAGATAAATTTGAATCTAATTGTGGTTGGCCAAGTTTTGATGATGAAATTCCAGGTTCAGTAATAAAAACAGTAGACTCTGACGGTATTAGAACTGAGATTATTTGTGCTAATTGTGGAGGACATTTAGGACATGTGTTTATTGGAGAAGGTTTTACTGATAAAAATATTCGTCATTGTGTAAATTCCGTTTCAATGAAATTTGTATCTAAAGAAATAAATTTATGAATAAAAAAATAATATTAGCAGGAGGTTGTTTTTGGGGATTAGAAGATTTGATGAGAGATCAAGAAGGAGTTGTCAATACTGTTGTTGGTTATACTGGTGGTAGTGTAGATAACCCTACTTATTATAATCATAAAGATCATGCTGAGGCTGTAGAAATTGAATATGATTCAGGTAAAACATCTTATAAAAAATTATTAGATTTCTTCTTTCAAATTCATAATCCAACCACCCTAAATAGACAAGGAAATGATATCGGGGACTCTTATAGATCAGCAATTTTTTATGCTGATGAAAATGAAAAAAAGGAGGCTTTAGATTTTATTAAAATTGTTAATGATTCAAAAAGATGGTCAAGTCCAGTTGTAACGACACTAGAACCTTTGAAAGTATTTTATCCTGCTGAAGATTATCATCAAGATTATCTAAAAAAGAATCCAGGTGGTTATACTTGTCATGCAATTTACTTTGATAGTTACTTAAAATAAAATATATTATTATAATATTTTATAAATATTGACAAAAATTTAATTTTGTGATTTACTATATGTATATGGACCTAAATTTAACTTTTATTTTAAAAATATATGTATTCATCTAATCAGCAAAAAATAATTTTGGCAGTATTGGTATTTTTAATTATTATCGGGGTAGGTTATTTTTATTATTCTGCTAATCAAAATTCTGAAGAAAAATATCTTTCAGATTTGAAGATGGAAAATCCATTTAAGTTCCCAACAAAAAATGTAGACGATGTTCCAAAAAAAGAAGTAGTTTATCAAAATACTTTATATTCATTTACATATTTTGATGATCTGAAAATTAGTGAATGGAAGGATGGAGATTTTACTAGTTTGAATTTAAAATCAAGTGATTATAAAGAAAGTGAAGTAGGTGAAGTGACACAGGGCTTTAAAATAGAAATTTTTACCATTTCAAAAAATATTTATAAAACAGATTATTTAGATTTTTTAGATGCGGATAAAAAAGACTTTGGAGAACAAGTATATCTTGAACCAAATTATAATTATGAAGGTAAAGTTTTTTATAAAAAAGTATTAAAAGGTAAAGGTGTTAAAAACGAATATGATAACAATAATAGCTTTATGATAATTGGTCTTTATAATAAAGAAAGTGAAGTTGTAGGGCAAATTATTATGACTACCAAATCTGAAGATGATTTGATTTATGAAAAAATTCACCATGATTTAGTTAAATCTTTTGATTGGGCAAAGATTGGAAATATTCTTTAAAGTGTGATATAATTTTTTTATATTTTATTTTAAATTTTTTTTATGAATCCTATAAATAAACTTACACAAGCAATAGAAGTAGAAAGATTATCAAGAATAGAAAAAGCTAAATCTTTAATTTTAAAAAAACAAAATCCATATAGAGAAATTGCTAAAAGAGATTATTCTTTAATACAAGTTATAGATAAATTTGATTCCATCGAAGGAGCTGAAGTTACTCTTTCTGGTAGAATAAAAAATTTAAGGTTATCAGGTAAAATTGGTTTTACTACTATGGAAGATGAGTCTTGTGTTGATGGATTCCAATTTATATTTAAGAAAGATCTATTAAACAATAAAGACCTTAACTTTGATGATTTTAAACAATTATTTGATAAAGGAGATTATATAGAAGCTACTGGTAAATTAGAAAAATCTCAAAGGGGAGAAAAAAGTCTTTTTGTGGAAGAGTACAAAATTTTGACTAAAGCTTTGAGGTCTTTACCAGAAAAATTTGAAGATACTGAATTAAAATATCGTAAGAGATATATTGACATGAAGCTCAATACGGAAGTGAGAGAAATATTTAGAATGAAAAGTATATTTTGGCAGTCAACAAGGAAGTTTATGTTAGATAATGGTTTTTTGGAATTACAAGCACCAACGATGGAACATACTACTGGTGGAGCTGAGGCTGAACCATTTGTTACTCATCACAATGCTTTAGATGAAGATTTTTATTTAAGGATTAGTTCTGAGTTGCACCTAAAAAGGTATATAGTTGGTGGTTTTGAGAAAGTCTTTGATATTGATAAAAACTTTAGAAATGAGGGAATTGATGCTGAACATCTACAGGAATATATCCAGATGGAATTTTATTGGGCTTACTCTAGTTTTGATGAAATGGTTAGTTTTACAGAAGATTTAATAAAGTATGTTATTAATGAAACTTTTGGTACTTTGATTTTGGAGAAAGATGGAAAAAAAATTGACTGGGGAGTAACTTGGCCTAAAATCTCATACTATGATTTTGTAGAAAAATATGCAAATATCTCTTTAAAAGATTATGATACTATTGAAAAATTACGAGATTTAGCAAAATCCTTAGGATTAAAATACAATAAGTCTGATGGTTATGGTAGATTAGTAGATCTCATTTACAAAAAAACAGCAAGACCAAAATGTATTGAACCAGTTTGGCTAATTGATCATCCTGTAGAACTTTCGCCTTTATCTAAGAGAAATCCCTTGAATAAAAAATTAACTTTGAGATCACAATTAGTTGCTTATGGATCTGAGTTATCAAATGGATTTGCTGAGCTAAATGACCCTATAGATCAATTAGAAAGATTTGAGGAACAACAATCTCTAAGGGAGAATGGTGATAATGAAGCTATGATGATAGACTACGATTTTGTGGAAGCTTTGGAATATGGAATGCCTCCAACTTGTGGATTTGCTTATTCTGAAAGATTGTTTAGTATGTTGATGCAAAAACCTATTAGAGAAACTACAGCATTTCCTTTGATGAAAAGAAAAAGTAATAAAGAAAATATAGATGGACTATTATGAAAAAGATAGCCTTAGTTCATGAATATTTGACTCGTTTAGGTGGAGCAGAAAGGGTTTTAAAGCAATTATGGGATATTTATCCAGAAGCAGATATTTATACACTTTTATATAATGATAGAGTTAGTAAAGTTTTTCCTAAAAAAAAGGTTCATACTAGTTTTCTACAGAAGTTACCTAAATTTTTGAGAAATAGACCTAAATTTTTAGGCTTTCTTTATCCTACAGTAATAGAGTCTTTTGATTTATCTCAATACGATTTAATTATTTCTAGTACAAATTCTTTTGCTAAGGGAGTAGTGATAAACTCTAATACAAAACATATTTCTTATTGTCATGCTCCAACTACATTTATTTGGGATGAATTTTTTACTTATAAAAAAGATCAAAAAAAAGGTTGGTTTATTAATTTTTGGATTTCACTATTAGCTCATTATTTAAGACAATGGGATAGACAAGCTGTAGATAGAGTAGATATATTGATTGCTAATTCAAGGACTACACAAGCTCGAATTAAAAAATATTATCGTAAAGACTCAATTTTAATTTATCCACCAGTTGATGTTAATAGAATTAAGCCTACTAAAGATAATAAAGGGTTTTTTTTGATTGTATCACAACTAACTCCTTATAAAAAAATAGATGTTGCAATAGAGGCATTTAATAAATTAGGATTACCTTTAGTTATTATTGGAGATGGACCTGATAAAAAAAGATTAGAAAAATTATCAGAATCTAATATAAAATTTAAAGGATTCTTAAATGATGATGAGATAGTTAAATATTATCAGAACTGTAGAGCATTTATATTTGCAGGGAAAGATGATTTTGGAATAGCTCCAGTGGAAGCTATGGCTGCTGGTAAACCAGTCTTAGCTTACCGCCAAGGTGGAGCCACTGAAACAGTTATAGAAGGGGTTACTGGAGAGTTCTTTGATTCACCAATAGTGGAATTACTAGCTGATGGAGTAAGGAGAATTATAGAGAATGAAGATAAATATAATCCTGATATTATTAGAAAAAGAGCAGAAGAATTTGGTACAGATGTTTTTATAAAAAAGATTAAAAATCTGGTTGAAGAAAAAATATAAATTTAAGTAAATTAATTACTATAAAATGAACAACAAAGATCAAATAAACTCTTTTGTTGAAGGTATAAAAAATAATAATTTACCACAAACTTTTCTTATATCTGGAACATATGGAGCAGGGCAACTTTATTTTGTAGATAGAGTATTAGAAAATATTTTACCAAAAAATTATTTAAAGACAAATAAAATGTCTGTTTCTTTAAATAATGAAAAATCTAAAATTGAAAAATATGAGGTTGAAAAGGCAAAAATATTTTTAGAACAATCACCTTTAATTGGTGATAAAAAAGTTTTAATAATTTATGATGCTGATTTTTTAAGTTTAGAATCTCAAAATTTAATTTTAAAATCGATTGAAGAACCCAAAAAAAGCTCTATAATATTTTTAGTTTCCAATTATAATAATTTATTAAATACAATTAAATCTAGAAGCCATTCTGTTAAGATTAAACCTAGTTTAGAAATAAAAGATTTAAGAATGGGATTTATTGATATAGAATTAGATTCATTAAAACAAAAATTTATTGATTATTTAGAAATATATAATCAACTTTTAGTTTTTAAAAATAAATATATTGAGAGAATATCTAATCTCTCTTATAAGGAATTAGGAGATATTATTTGGGTATATGAATCAGTCTATAGGTTAGTATACTTATATTATATTGATAATAGTCTTTATCTAAAATACTTATCAGAATATATCCTAGATTATGATCTACAAGTATTAATCAAAAACTTTGTCAAGCAGAATAATCATATTTATTCACTAAAAAAATTAGAGCAGATACAAATAATTAAAGAGAAGATATTTTTTACAAATGCTAAAAAATCATTACTCTTAGAAAAAATTATATTTTAAAAAAAGTCTAATTGAATTGACAATCTAATTTTTATATGGTATAAAATACAGGTACATTAATTTTTGTATAAATATTATGATACTGAGTTTTGAGACTTTATTATTGGAAAGAGTTAGAATAATGAAACAAGAAAAAACAATATATATTAAGAAATATATATATTGTTTTTTAGGACTTGTTCTCATTATAGGCATTATGTCTTATATATGTTCAATAATGTTCCAACAAATAATAACAACTTTAATGATATTAATTTTATTAAAGTTGTTAAAATATTTTACAATTAATTTATATGAATTAACTGTAAAATTAGAGAAATATTTTCCAGTAGAATAAAATCAAATCCTAAGAGCATCATCATTGTGATGCTCTTTTTATATTATAGTAAAAGATTTATGTTTTAGTTAAAAAATCAGCTAGTTTATCTAGTTGGATTTTTTCCTCACCACTTTGGGTCCTTACACTTACTTGATTTAATTCCATATCTTTTGGCCCAACAATCATAATAACAGGTATTTTTTCTAACTCAGCTTCTCTAATTTTTTTACCAAGAGATTCAGGTCTATTGTCAATTTCATATCGAATCTCATTATATTTTAGAGGTTTCATTAGTACTGTTTCATCTAAAACCTCTTTAATTTTATCTACATAATCATTTACTTTGTCATTTATAGTTAGTATTTTTATTTGAACAGGTGATATCCAAAAAGGTAGTCTTCCTGCTGTCATTTCTAACATAAAGGCCATAAATCTATCTATACTACCCATTAAAGCCATATGAATAATAGCTGGAGTAGTTTCTATTCCTTGATCATTTATATAAGTTATACCAAATTTAGGTGCAATAGAATAATCTACTTGTATTGTAGATAATGAATCTTCTTTCCCATTAACATTTTTAACTTGAATATCAATTTTAGGTCCATAAAAAGCAGCTTCTCCTATAGCTTCATAGTAATCTACAGATAGTTCATCAAGAGCTTGTCTCATAGCATTAACAGATTCTCTCCATTCTTTTGTCTCTTCTCCATATTTTTCTTTATCATTAACAAAGTCAGGTAGACTGAATCTAATTTTATAGTCTTTAATTCCTATGTCATTATAAGCTTTGGTAAATCTAGTTAAAGCTTCTTCTATAACATCTTTGAGTTGGTTAGTCTCACAATATACATGGGCATCATTTTGGGTGAATCCTCTAACTCTTATCATTCCAGTCAAAGTTCCACTTTCTTCATATCTATAGACGGTACCATATTCATATAGTCTATAAGGTAGATCTCTATAAGATCTAGGTTTGTTAAGATAAATTTGATGATGCATTGGGCAATTCATCGGTTTTAGATAAAATTTTTCACTTTGTCCATTTTCATCTTTCCCATCTCCTTTTAAATTGGTCATATCAATTGGAGCAAACATACTCTCAGCATAATGATCTAAGTGACCACTTTTACTAAATAAATCAGATTTTGCAATATGAGGAGTATATACATATTGATAACCAGATTTTTTAGCTTCTTGATAACAATATTTTTCTAACAATTGTCTTATAATAGCCCCATTTGGTAAATATAAAGGAAGCCCAGAACCTACATCTTCACTTATCATAAATACTTCTAATTGTTGGCCTAAAGTCCTATGATCTCTTTTTTTTGCTTCTTCTCTATTATTTATAAATTCAGATAGTTCTTTCTTATTATTAAACATTAATCCATATATTCTTTGCAAGGATTGTCTTTTGGCATCTCCTCTAAAATATGCTCCAGAAATTTTATCTAATTTGAAGGAATTAATATCAATTTGACCTGTAGATTCAATGTGTGGACCACGACAAAGGTCAACAAAATTATTTATTTTATAAACAGATACAGAAGAAATTTCTTCATTGAGTTTTGTATTATCTCCATAAATTTCGGATGCATTTGTAGTTCCATGATTTTTTAAATCAGCTAATAACTCTACTTTTAAAATTTGACCCGCTTTTTTGAAGTGATTGATAGCTTCTTCAATATCCATTTCTGATTTTTCAACAGAGAAATTTTGTTTGATAATATCTTTCATCTTGTCTTGTAGTATTTCCAAATCTTCAGGTATAAGAGTTCTTGGTAATAAAACATCATAATAAAACCCATTTTCTGTAGTAGGTCCTACTCCAAATTGAGCATCAGGAAACATATCAAAAATCGCTGTAGCAAGAATATGTGCACCAGTATGTCTTTTTGTATCTAAATTATATTTAGGCATATACTTTATAACTTTAATTAATTTTTATATTTACATTATATACTAATTTTTTGATAAAATAAAGTTAGAATGATTTTTAATTAATGTTTGTAATGTTTGTAATGTTTGTATAGAGACCAAAAATTGAAATATGTATTAAATTGTTGTATAATAGACTTGTACCTTATAGAAATTTAAGATAAATATGTTTAATAATTTATTATCTAATACTTTGTTAAATGGTATGATTCTTGGCTATGCTATGGCTCAGATAGCAAGTCCAGGAATTATTGCATTTAGAGTGACTCAAACAGTTATTAATGCATATCAAGGAGTCAAAATGGCTATAGATAATCCTTCTGGTAAGCCTCCAGATGGTCTTTCGGATCAACTAGAAGTTCCTGAATGATTTTTTGGATATAGATCTTTTCATTATAAAAAAACATGCTATAATGTAATGGAAGTTTTTGTAGGAGTGGATTATGTGGGAATCTTTTTTGAATAAAATTAATCAAGATCAGATGTATTTCCAAGATCTCTTGTATGAAGTAAGAGGTATTTGGAGAGAAGATATTCTAAAGATTATTAATAAAGTTGTTAATAATCAGGATTTAAGTGATTATGAAAAGTATTGTTTTATTAAAATTAATAAAACTAATATAGTGAGAGATTATAAAATAGAATATCTTGAAAAAAAACTTTCTAATTTGGCTTCTAAATTAGAAATAAAAAATATCTAAAGATTAATAATATATTTAAACATATAAAATGGATTATCTAAGGATAATCTATTTTTTTAATTTAGTATTGTAAAAAATCTTAAATTTAGATATAATAACATAGTTATCTTTATTCTAAATTAGGAAGTGTGGCTGAGTGGTTGAAGGCGACGGTCTTGAAAACCGTTATAGGGGAAACTCTATCAGAGGTTCGAATCCTCTCACTTCCGCCAAAAAAAAGTAGATTATTAATTTGGTCTACTTTTTTGTACTCTTGTAAATAAAAGTATAATTGGATATAATAAAATTAATTATTGGAATATAAAATAATTAACCAGCTTTTAAATAATAAATATATGTTAGATTTGTTCCGAAAAAAAGATAAGAAAAAAATAAATTCTGATAGTAAAGAAAGATTATCAGAATTTAGATATTTATCAGATAGTGATTATTATTTTGATACTGCTTGTCAGACACTAAGACCAAAATCAGTTATAGACTCAGAGATGGAGTATTATACAAAAAATAATGCTTGTGGAGGAAGATCCTCTTATAAATGGGCTGAGATTGTCGATCAAAGAATTCAAGATGTTAGAAATGGAATATTAGATATGTTGCTTTTATCAAGAAAAGAATACTCAACTTTTTTTGGACTTAATACAACCAGTGGTATAAATCAAATTTTATGGGGTCTAAATTGGGATGATTATGATCAAATTGTTACTTCTGAAATAGAACACAATTCAGTTTTTTTGCCAGTTATGAAGATAGCAGAAGTTCAAAATAAAAAGAGGATTATCTTAAAAAGACAAGAAAATGGTGAGCTAATTTATACAAAAAAAGATTTTATAAAATCAGTTCTAGTTGTCAATACTACTTCTAATATAGATGGTAGGGAATTGTTAAATTTAAGAAAGATTATCAAAAATATCCACTCTGTAGGTGGAATAGTGATTCTCGATGCTTGCCAGACAATGGCTCATAATCCACATTTTTTATCAGAGCTAAATTATGATGCAATACTCTTTGCTGGACATAAAATGTATGGACCAAGTTTAGGGATAGGAGTTATAAGAACTAGTTTGTTAGAAAAAATCAATCCACTTTATATAGGTGGAGGAACAGTATCTGATACCACAAGGGATTACTATGAACTGATGGAAAAAGATAGAATTTTTGAAAAAATAGAACCAGGATTACAAAATTGGGCTGGTATTTGGGCTATGAAAGAGGTGTTAGATTTTTATAAATCAGTAGATTGGAGTAATGAAAATAAGTTAGCTCAAAGATTAAATAAAGGTCTCAAAAATTTAGATTTAAATTTATTGTCTAGTGAAGAGTCTTCAGTACAAACTTTTTATTTTGAGAAAATAGATTCTCATTTGGTGGGTAAACTTTTAGCTCAAAAAAATATAATGGTAAGAATAGGTTATTTTTGTTGTCACTATTATCTAAAAGAAGCTAGTCCAAAACCACCTTTAATTAGAATTTCTCTAGGACTTCATAATACAGAGAGGGACATAGATTTTGTTTTAGATACATTAAAGCAAATCCAACAATTAAACTAAAAAGCCTGAGAATTAACTCAGGCTATACTTTTACACTAATTTATCAAGTTCATTTTTAAAATTTTTTCTGTAATTTTTATGGTACTGTCTTTTTAAAAGACTTGAAAAAATAATTGATTTATATTTTACATCACTAAATTTATCCATCATAGAAACATTGATTTCAGGTTCCATTTGAGAAAATTGTGTAGACATAAAATTTTTATTCCTAACCTAAATTACAATACCAATTATATCATAAATTATAATTTTGTCAATACAAATTGTCATATTTGTGACAGGCTATTAATTTAATTTATACTTTATGGTATAATAGTGTGAATTAAGTATTTTTTATGAGAACTAATAATATTAGTAAAGTCAGTTTAGAAGAGGCAAGTAAAGATTTATGGAATATACTAAAAAATTCTATAGATTATTTAGTTAAGTCAGATCAAGAAATTATTGAGTTGGCTTTTATGCAAATGGTAGATGCTCATGGTGACCAGAGAAGGAAGAGTGGAGAATTTTATATTGTACATCCAGTTGAGGCCTGTTTATATTTAGCAGATATTAAGTTAGATAGGGATACTCTGGCTGCTACTCTTATGCATGATGTGCCAGAAGATACGGAAGTTTCTTTAAGACAATTATCTAAGACTTTTAGTAAAGACATTATATTTTTAATTTCAGGAGTTACCAAATTATCTGTCATAAAATATCGTGGAGAAGATAGATATGCTGAAAACTTAAGAAGGATGTTCGTTTCTATGAGTAAAGATATAAGAATAGTTTTTATTAAATTAGCTGATAGAATTCACAATTTGAGGACTTTGAAACATTTACCTTTAGATAAAGCTAATAGAATAGCTTTAGAAAGTTTGGAAATTTATGCTCCTATAGCTGAAAGATTGGGTATGGGATCCTTTCAAGATGATATAGAAAATCTGGCTTTTCAATATGCTTATCGAGATGAATATCTAAATCTCTTATCTATATCTAAACTTGAATATCAAAAAAGAGAAAATCAAATCAATCAAATACTTAAAAATGTTGAAAAAATACTTAAAAAAGATAATATAAAATATCTAAATTTATATGGTAGAGCTAAAAAATATTATTCTTTATATAAAAAAATTCAAGATCAAAATAAATTAGATGAGATTTATGATTTGGTTGCACTTAGAATAATCTTAGAAGATGTCGAAGATTGTTATAATGTTTTAGCTTTATTGCATAATTATTTTGAGCCAATGAAAGATAGAGTTAAAGATTATATATCAAATCCAAAAGAAAATGGTTATCAAAGTATTCATTCTACTTTGATTGATCCTGAATCTGGAATAGTATTTGAATTTCAAATTAGAACAGAGTTAATGCATGAGTATGCTGAATACGGAGTAGCCTCACACTGGTCTTATAAGCAAAAAGTTTCAGATCAAGAATCAAAATTTTTAGATACTTCTAAGTTGAAATGGATAAAAGAATTAGTAGATTTAGGTAAAGAAGAATTATCTGAAGAAGAATATTTGAAATATGTTAAATTAGATTTGTTTCAAGATCAAATTTTTGTTATGACACCAAAAGGAGATGTTATAAATCTACCTAAAGGAGCAACCCCAATAGATTTTGCTTATCACATTCATCAGCAAATAGGATATCATGCTGTTATGGCTAAAGTTAATGGTAATTTAGTCAAAATCTCATATGAACTCAATAATGGAGATATAATTGAAATTATTACTGATAAAAAACAAAAACCTAGCAGAGATTGGTTAGGATTCGTAAAAAGTCATTCTACAGCTAGATCTATTAGACAAGATTTAAGAAAATTAGGAGTAAATATATAAATTAAATTTAACTCACTTTTTCTTCATAAGCTCCTGTCTCTGTGGAGATTTTTATTTTGTCACCAGTATTGATAAACATAGGAACTTTGACTTGTAGTCCAGTTTCTACAGTTACAACTTTTAGTGCAGCATCAACAGAGTTTCCTTTGGTTGATGGAGCAGATTCAGTTACTTCTAATATAACTTTAGGCTGTAGGAAGATATTAATAGGATTATTATTAAAATAAACAATTTTTACCGTAGATCCTTCTTGTAAATACAAAATAGAGTCTTTTCCTATTGTATCAACATCAAATGAGTATTGTTCAAAACTTTTTTCATCCATAAAATGATATAATTCTCCATCACTATAAAGATATTGTGCAAAAGATTCTACTATATCAGCTTCAGCAAAATTATCACTTTGTTTGAAATTTCTTTCTAAGATATTCCCTGTAATAAGATTCTTTAATTTGGTTGATAGTACAGAGCCAGCTCTACCTTTTTTTGCTAATTGTGAAAATAGTACTTGATAAGGATCATTTTCTATCACGATCATTTTACCTTTTTTTATATCTGAAATCGAAAGCATAAATATATTAATTAAATCTAATAAAGCTAATATCTATTCTAGTTTATTTTATTCTAAAAATCAAGAGATTTAAAAATAAAAGTATATTATACTAATTATAATCATTATCGTTATAAATATCCCAATTGAAAGATTTAATAAAGTCTTCGAATTGTTAGATGTTGGTGCATCTATATTTTTTTGGATATGATCTCCAGGTATCAAATCATATGCTTTAAATTTATGAGAAATTAATTTTTTTGATTCATACTTAAAGATTTCATTATCAATTAGTTTTACACTAAAGTCTGGTTTTAGAGGTTCAGTAATATTTATATCTTGATTTTTAATTAAATTTTGTTTTTTTTCTAAAGAATCTTTATTTTCTTCTATGAAAATTGATTCCTCTTTTGCTATAAAAGACAAAGCTTCATTTATACTTTCTAAGTCAACATTAGATTCTATTAAAAATTTTTTTATAGAGTCAAGACTTTCACCTTCTTTTATATCTGACTTGATGGAAGCAATTAATTGTTGATTTATCATTTTTTTTAATTTGATACATAAGTTTGTGGACCTGACTGGATTCGAACCAGCCACCCCCTCGGTGCAAGCGAGGTACTCTAGCCAAATGAGCTACAGGCCCTTGAATAAATTACATAGGTATTATACTAAATATGAATAAAAAATGCAAGGATAAAATTTTAAATTTTTATTAGACAAAAAATAAAAAAATATGGTATAATATTTGTAGATTATTTAAAATAATTAGATTAATAAAAAATAAGCTAAAAATGTATAAATTAAAAAGAGGATATAGTATAATAGAAGTATTATTAGCGGGTACAATTTTTGCTTTAGCCATCTCTGGTATTGTTGCCATAATTATTTATACTCAAAAAACTAATCAGGTATCTTTAGAAAAGGATTTGGCTCTAAAAATGCTAGAAGAAGGTTCAGTTGCTTTAAAATCAATTAGAGATAGAGACTTTTCTTTATTAATTGAGGGTGTTAATATGGGGCTTAGTTTTGATAATAATCAGTGGAATATTTTAGAGACTCCTAATCTAGAAGATGATACTCAAGATAGAAGAGTTAGAAGAATTTCTATATCTGATACTTCACCTGATATAAAAAACATAGTAATAACGGTTTCTTATCCAATAAATACTAAAGGAGGAATAAAAAATGTATCAATTACAGAGAATTTAGTTAATATATCAAAAGAAACTTTGACAGATATTACTATGCAAAGTAGTAATTTAAAAATAGTTGATGATGAATTTGGTGGTCAAGAAACACTTAATATAAATCCATAAATATGTTTAGGAAAGGAATTTCAATTTTAGAAATATTAATGGTAATGAGTATTTTGTCAATATTAACTATTATATTTGTAAATAATTTATATTTGCCTAGACAATTTGCTAGAGTAAATAATCTTGAGAGAGAGTCAGATGTCAAAGCTATACAAATAGCTATAAATCAATATAGGATTGATAATAATGGTCAATTTCCCCTAGGAATAACTAATTCACCTCTTATGATTTGTACACCAGGTTGTGTAGAAGATTCAAGTAAAATTGATATATTAAATGATATATTGTCTTACATTGATTCTGGAGAAATACCTATTGATCCTACTGAAGAAGATAGTGAAATAACAGGGTATACGGTATATGTTGATTCTGGAGGAAATGTTATAGTAACTGCAGAAAATGCTGAGAATAATGTTATAATAAAAACGGAATAATTAATTAATGATATGTTAAAAAATATAAAGAAATCAGACAAAGAAATTAAGTTAGTTATGTATATATTCACTATTATAAATCTCATATTGGTGTATATTGTTTTGTTTACTTTAGTAATCCTTTATATTAAAGGTAATCTTCAACTTGGTTTATCATATAATATTTCAAACTTAGTAATTATTGGTTTCGTAATGATATTCTTAACTATATTTAATTTGCTTTTATATAATATTTATATTTATCTATATTTACCTTACATAGAATTATTGAAATCAAATAAGGAATTAGTAAGAACAGTGGATTCTTTTAAATTTGGTAAAAAACAATTAGATTTAGAGAGGTCAAAAATAGAATCAATAATTAAATCTATCCCTGATGGAGTTATTGCATCTAGTAAAGATGGTAATATATTTTTGAATAATATTTTAGCTGAAAAGTTATTAGGAAGCAAAAAAGATGGTTTATTAGGTAAATTTTTAAAAAATATTTTTGAAAGTAAATTTGAACAGGACACATTATTGCCTATTGAACATTCCATTAAAGGTAGAATTATTTCTAAAGATTTTGTTATTAAGCAAGATAAAAAAGTTTTACATATAAATAATACTTCTTCTCCAATTAGATTAAATGGTAGTATAATTGGTACTGTAGATATTCTTAGAGATATTAGTGTTCAAAAACAAACTGAAATAGCCCAAAAAGAGTTTGTATCTTTAGCTTCTCATCAGCTTAGAACTCCCATAACCTCTATAGCTTGGAATGTGGAAGAGTTAATGTTCGACCCTAATTTATCTGTTCATAATAAAAAAATTGTTAAAGACATTCACTTAGAGGTGAAAAGAATGGATCAAATTATTAGATATATGTTGAATTTGTCAAGAATAGACCTTGGTAAATTAAAATTTGTTAAAGAGCAAATTGATTATAATATTTATATTAATAATATTATAAAAAGCTTTAAAAACACTCTTTCTAAAAAGAAAATTACTTTAGAAAAAACAATTAATATATCTAGGGAAGTAACAAATGATATAACTCAATTAGATATAGTTATTGGAAATATTTTATCAAATGCAGTTAAATATTCTAATATGAATGGTAAAATATCTATTATTATTGAAGATTATAGTAATTCTAAATATAGAATATCTATAAAAGATAATGGTATAGGGATTCCAAAAGAACAGCAAGTTTATATTTTCGGTAGGTTGTTTAGAGCTGATAATGCAAAAAAAGTAGATACTGATGGTAATGGTCTTGGTTTGTATATAGTTAAAAAAATAGTGGAAGCCATGAATGGAGATGTATGGTTTATCTCTAAGAAAGATGAAGGCACAGAATTTATTATTGAATTACCTTATAAGATACAATAATATATGTTATAATAATTGTGTAAACAAATAAATAAATAATGTTATGTCAAAAAAAATATTAGTAGTTGAAGATGAGAAGGCAATTTCAAGAATAATGGTCATGAAATTAATTCAAGAAGGCTACTCTGTTGATCTGGCTGATGATGGAGATAAAGCTGTGAATTTTTTTTCAAATAATCAATACGATTGTATCCTTTTAGATTTAATACTTCCTAAAAAAGATGGCTTTGATGTTTTGTCTGAAGTTAGAAATAAGGATAAAGATATAAAAGTAATGATATTAACTAACTTAGGGCAGGTAGAAGATAGGATAAAAGTAGAAAAGATGGGAATACAAGGCTATTATGTAAAATCAGAGATGTCTATTTATGAATTAATTCAGAAAGTTAAGGAATTATTAGTTTAAAATAATAATATGAAATCAGAAGAAATATTAGAAATATTAACAAAAACTCAATATATATCAGAAGAAGATAAACTTTCTTTTCTTGAAAAGACAAATGGAGACTCAGTATTAGCTTTAGACCTTTTGATTAAAGATGAAATATTAACAGATGATCTTATAGGGCAATCTGTAGCTGAGAATTTTAATATAGATTATTTTGATCTAAATACATTTATGCCTACTAGAGAAGATGTATTAAAAATTCCAGAGAATATTTCTAAGCAGGTGAGAATAGTTTTTTTCAAAGAAACTGATGAAGAAGTATATATTTCTACTGATGATATTAATAATATTATAGGAGTCCCTAAGTTTTATGTAACAAAAAAAATTAAAGGATCAATTTTTGGTGGAGAGAAAGAATCTAAGACAGAAGAAAATTTAGCTGTTGAATTAGAAAAAATATTTGGTAAGAAAATTAAATTTGGGTTCTCAATAGGAAAAGACATAGATAAGGCTTTGTCTATGTATAAAGTAGAATTATCGTCAAGGTTTTCTTATATAATGAACAAATTAGATCAAGTTGCTCCGGAGATTGTAGATGAAATAATTAAGGAATCTATTGATGAAAATGTTTCTGATATTCACTTTGAGCCTTTACCAAGAGGAGAAGAGGTTAGATTAAGGTTTAGGGTTGATGGTATGTTACAAGAAGTAGGAAATATACCTTTTGAGTATTATAAAAATATTTTAAATTTAATTAAAGTTCAATCTCAACTTCGTAGTGATGAGCATTTTATACCTCAAGATGGTTCAATTAATTTTAAATTTGGAGAAATAAAGGCTGATGTAAGAGTTTCAATTATACCTACAGTTTTGGGAGAAAAAATAGTGCTAAGGGTTCTACCCAGAAATGTTGATTTTGTTAAATTGGAAATGTTAGGAGTAGAGCAAGATGATCTGAAAACAATTTATAGATCTATTCAGAAACCTTTTGGTATGGTGATAGTTACAGGTCCGACAGGTGCTGGAAAAACATCTACTTTGTATGCATTGTTATCCAAAATAAACAATGTGGAAAAAAATGTTGTTACAATAGAAGATCCTGTTGAATATAGATTACAAGGAGTAAATCATATACAGGTAAATAAAGAAACAGACCTTACATTTGTTAATGGATTAAGATCTATATTGAGACAAGACCCAGATATTATTTTGGTTGGTGAGATTAGAGATAGTGAAACTGCCCAGATATCTATTAATGCTGCTTTAACTGGACACTTACTTTTATCTACAATCCACTCTAATGATGCAGAATCTACTTTACCAAGACTACTTAGTATGGAAGTTGATCCCTTTTTAGTTTCTTCAACATTGGATTTAATTATCTCTCAAAGATTAGTTAGAAAAATTTGTAAAACATGTCTTTATACATATAAAACTCATAAAAAAGACTTAGTTGATAAATATGGTGATGAGATATTTAGATTTTTTGATACTGAAGAAATCACTTTATATAAGGGGAAGGGTTGTTCTAATTGTGGATATACTGGTTATTTAGGTAGAATAGGAATATTCCAATTAATAAAAATCACACAAAAAATAAGGAATGAAATTCTTAATAATCCAACAGCTGATGTTATTAGAGATATTTCTAGATCAGAAGGAGCTAAGTCTCTATTTGAAGATGGATTGAGAAAAGTAGAGGTTGGGAAAACAACTCTTGAAGAAGTTATAAGAGTTGCTGCTATACCTAAAATAAATAAATAAATAAATTTATGGAAAATGAAGAAAAAACAAATATACTATTAAATAATAATTCTGACAGGAAGATTTTAGAGAATAAGTCAGAAGATAAACAGCCATTTTATTTTATACCTGAAGATAAGCCTGTTATTATTAAAAAAATAGAAAAGCCAAATATATTAAAAAATTTGTTTAGATCAGCTTCTGTTTCAAAATCGAAAAGAATATTATTAGATAATTTAGCACTTTTATTATCTTCTGGAATGGGTATAACATCTTCATTAAGAACTATACTTAATAATTCACAAAATAAAAATATTAACAAAGATTTAGAAAAAATTATTAATAATGTTGAATCAGGTAAAACTTTATGGGAGTCATTTGAAGAACAATCTTTTTTACCTAAATTTCTTATATCTTTGATAAAAATTGGTGAAGATTCTGGTAATTTATCAGAAAAAATTAAAAAAACTGTTATTTCTTTAGAAAAAGATGCAAGAAGAAAATCTCAACTAAAAACAGCTTTATTTTATCCGGTTTTTGTTATGAGTTTGACTTTAATTATTGGAATAGGTGTTAGTATATTTGTTTTACCTAAAATAGGAGATGTTTTAGTTAGTTTGGATGTTGAATTACCGTTAGTTACTAAAGTTATGGTAGAGATAGGTGTTTTTTTAGAGAAATATTGGTTAACAGTAATACCAACTACATTATTTGTATTTGGTATGATATTTTATATATTATTTGGTTTTTCAAAAACAAAATGGATGGGGCAATGGCTAACATATCATTTGCCAGTTTTTAATACTCTAATAAATAGAACGGAAGTATCTAGATTTTCTTATAACTTATCAATGTTAATGAGTTCTGGAGTACCTATTACAGTAGCTTTAAATTCAATATCAGATGTACATGAATATTATATGTATAAAAACTATTTGAAAGTTTTAGTAGAAGAAGTAAATCAAGGAAAAACATTTACTAATTCATTTAAAAAATATAGAAAAATGACTAACTATCTTTTCCCTTATACAGCACAAGATATAATTAGTGCTGGTGAAGAATCAGGAAAATTAGTAGAAGTCCTAGATACTATAGGATCTAAATTTGAAGAAGAGGCTGAGCAAATTTCAAAAACAATCGGTATATTGATAGAACCAATATTATTAATAGTAGTTTGGGCTGGAGTGGTTTTTTTGGCGGTAGCAATTTTATTACCAATATATACTTTAGTTGGAAATTTCAATGCATAAGAAAGGATTTACAATAGTTGAATTAATTTTAGTAATAACATTAATAACAATGTTATTTGCCATCAGCACACCATTTTTTGTTGGTCTTAATAATAGAAATGATGTCAACTTAACTTACAATTATTTAGAATCTTCAATTAGAAGATCTAATCAATTAGCTAAATCTCAATATATGAATCAAAATTGGGGATTGTATATTGATAATAGTAATAATAAATTAATAATATATAAGGGAGATGATTATTTATCAAGAGATATTTCTCAGGATGAAGAAATCTTAGTTCCAGACGGAATTTCTTTTCAAACGGATCAAGATATTAATTTTGAGCAATTATCAGGTGATTTGTCAACTAGTAATATTATTATAACTATATCTAAAAATGGTTATACAAAGGATTTAAATATTGCTAATTTAGTAAATTAATTTTATAAATTTTTGGATAAAATTTTGATCTATGTTTGATTTTATGATATAATTTATAAACAATATAGAATAAATATTATAAATATATGAAAGCAACAGTGATGGGATTAGGCCTCAATAATGGTGGAGTAGGAGTAGTTCAATATTTAGCTAGAAAAGGTTATGAGATAATTGTAACAGATTTAAAAACGGAATCTACTTTAGAAAAAAGTTTAGAAAGCCTAAAAGAAATACCAAAAGTAAAAATTAAGTTTATTCTAGGTGAACATAGGGATATAGATTTTAAGGATACTGATTTAGTAGTTAAAAATCCAGGAGTACCTGATAGTTCTAATTTTTTAAAAATAGCTAAAGAGAATAATGTTAGGGTTACAAATGACATAGAATTATTTTTTGAAGAAATAAATAAATTAAAAAACAAACCAAAAATTATAGGAATTACTGGAACTAGAGGAAAAACAACAACAACTTCTTTAATTTATCATATATTAAAAATGCAATTTGGAGAAAATAAAGTTTTTTTAGGTGGTAATATTAGAATGTCAGTTTTAAATATTCTTGATAAGATAGACCAAGACTCATTTGTTGTTTTAGAATTATCAAGTTTTCAGTTATCAGGATTGAAATATAGTCCTGATATAGCAGTATTCACTAATTTTTATCCAGATCATCTTAATAGATATAATTCTATGGAGGATTATTTAAAAGATAAAATGAATATATTTTTAAATCAAAATAATAATAATACTTTAGTAATCAATAGTTCTCAAAAAATTTTAACTGAAATATCAAAAAAAGCAAAGTCAGAAGTAGTTTATTTTAATATCCAAAAATCACAAGACTCAAAAATTTTTATAGAATCAGGGTATATTTATTTTGATAATAATAAGCTTTTAGAAATTAATAATTTAGAAATCAAAGGAGAACATAATCTATATAACATAATGTCAGCACTAGCTGTTTTAGATAAATTAAATATACCAAGAAATATTATAAAAAAAGGATTAGAAAGTTTTAAATCTGTTAAAGGTAGGCAAGAAAAATTAGGTGATTTTGATGGTATAGAAATTATTAATGACACTACTAGTACTATGCCAGAAGCTTTGTATACAGCTATAAAAACTTTTACAGATAAGCCATTGACAATAATATCTGGTGGAAATAATAAGAATTTAGATTATAGGCAAATATCCATTGTTTTAAAAGATTTAAATTATGTAAAAAATTTTATATTAATGCCTGGTGATGCTACAGATATTATTAAAGAAGAATTAAAAAAGATAAGTGGAATTAATATTTTCGAAGTAGAAAATATGGAGATGGCGCTAATAAAATCGAAACAAATTCTTAATAAGGATGAAAGATTAATATTGTCTCCTGGAGCTACTAGTTTTGGTCAATTTAATAATGAATTTGAAAGAGGAGATAGTTTTGTATATTTTGTAAATAAGTATTTTAATGAAGAAAAATATTGAGAAATTAAAAAATATTGAACCTATATTTTTAGTCATATTTATTATGATAGTTATTTTGGGTTTAACAATATTACAGACTGCTAGTAGTATTAGTTCTTATAAACTTACAGGTAACTTATATTATCATTTATTACAGCAGATCCAGAAAGGTATTTTACCAGGATCTATTTTGTTTTTTATAGTTTCTATGATTAATTATAAGTATTATAAAAAATATTACATTTATTTGATAATTTTTTTTGTATCTGTGCTTATTAATTTAGCATTGTTAATACCAGCTTTAGGAAATACTGTTAATGGAGCACAAAGATGGTTAGATATTGGGATTATAAGAATACAACCATCTGAAATAATGAAAATATCTATAATACTTTTAGTTTCGGGATATTTATCTAATGTCAAAGAAAAAATTAATGATTGGGGTAATTTAATTAGATATGTTATGTTAATGGGGGTAGTTGTTTTTTTAGTAGCGTATTTACAATCAAATCTATCAACAGCGCTAGTATTAATTGTTACATCAGGGAGTATTTTATTTCAATCAAAAATAAAGATAGATAAAATTATAATCTTAATTTTAACACTTATTATTGTAGTTTTTATAGCTATATCCAGTACACCTTATAGAATTTCAAGAGTAAAAACTTATTTATCTAATAATGAAGATGTTCAGAATCAAGATTATCATTCTTATCAAAACTTAATTTCTATTGGGTCAGGGGGAACTCTTGGAGTTGGATGGAATCAGAGTAGACAAAAGTTTATGTATGTACCAGAAGTCTTAGGAGATTCAATTTTTTCAATTTATGCTGAAGAAGCTGGATTTATTGGAGTTGTATTTTTATTGGGTTTATATTTAGCTATAATTCAAAGAATGTATTCAATATTACTAAAGACAGATGATATTTTTGGTAAATATATATTGATAGGTGTAATTACCTGGTTTGTAGTACAAATTCTACTAAATATAGGTTCAAATATAAAGTTAATACCTTTAACAGGAATGACATTACCATTTGTTAGTTTTGGTAGTTCTTCAATTATAATCTCCTTCATACTATTTGGAATAGTAGCCAATATCTCTAAATATAGAAAATCCTAATTTTTAGTACAAATTTATTAAAAATACTTGATTTTTTATGTAGATATGGTAATATTAACTTATTGTAATATATATTTAAATTTAAAGTAACATATATCATATGGTAGATAATCAAGAACAAGTTAATATTTCTTTAGAACAGATGTCAAAATCAGGTGTGCATTTAGGTCATCATAAATCAAAATGGCATCCTAAGATGAAAGATTATATATATGGTTCAAAAAGTAATATACATATAATTGATCTAGAGCAGACAGAACAAAAACTTCAAGAAGCGCTGAATTTCTTAAACAAAGTTGTATCTAGTGGTAAAGATGTTTTATTTATATCTACAAAAAAACAAGCAAATCCTATAATAAAGTTAATCTCATTAGAGACAGGAATGCCATATGTGATTAAGAGATGGGTTGGGGGTACATTTAGTAATTTTAGAGTAATAACAAAAAGAGTAAGACAATTAGTTCAACTGGAAGAAAAATTAGAAAAAGGGAAATTAGAGTCTTATACTAAAAAAGAAAGAAAAGTATTCTCAGATAGAGTAATGAAGGGGAATAAGTTATTTGAAGGATTAAAAGATATGAAGTCTTTACCAGGAGCAATATTTGTTCAAGATATATCAAGAGATTACTTAGCTATTAAAGAAGCTAGAGACTTAAAAATACCTGTAATAGCTTTGGCTGATACAAATGTTAATCCAAATTTAGTAGATTATGCTATTCCAGCTAATGATGATGGAGTATCTTCTATTAATTATATATACGGTCTTGTAAAAGAAGTTATCATAAAATCTAAATTAGAGAGAAAACCAGTATCCTCTAAATTAGATAAAGTAGAGAAATTACAAAAGTAGAGTTTACTTTTTAAACTTATACTAAGCCAATAATATTTATTAAAAATAATTTATAAAAATATGATAAAAGCACAAGATGTAGCAAAGTTAAGAGCAGAAACAGGAGTTGGTATAATGGATGCAAAGAAAGCATTAGAGTCAAGTAATGGTGATTTTGATAAAGCGATAGAAATATTAAAATCTAATTTTGCTTCAAAAGCTGTTAAGAAATCTGATAGAGAAACTACAGAAGGAGTAATAGGATCATATATTCATAATGGTAAAAAAGGAATAATGGTATCTCTTTCTTGTGAGACAGACTTTGTAGCTAGAAATCAAGATTTTAAAGATTTAGCTAACAATATTGCATTACAAGTAGCATCTTTAGGTATAGATAACATATATATTAATGAAATTTTAGAGTCAAGTTACATAAAAGATCCTTCAATTACTATAGAAGAATTGATAAAATCAAAAATAGTAACTATAGGTGAAAATATTAAGATTAAAGGTATAGTTACTATTTCTCTATAAAGTATAATTAATTTACTTTAATTAACATACAAATATGACAAGTGCTATCATTATAATTATATCAATATTATTTATTAGTGTAGCTCTTTTTTTTATAATAAAAAAAATGTCTTCTGTTTCTATAGATGGGGTAGAAGAATATGAAGAAAGTTCTTTAACAGAATATGATAGCATTTTAAATATTCAAAATCCATTAGATGTAAGTTCTATTGATAATGATAAAGTTGTCAAAGAAAACAATAATAATCAAAATAAATTTTTATCCAGTTTTAAATTAAGTATAGATAAATTTTATAAAAAAATAAGACAATATATTTTTATTAATATAGAAAAATATAAAGATTCACAAAGAAGAAAGCAGATTGAAAAAGAAAAAATGATTCAAGAATCTTTTATAAGAGAAGAAAATGAAAATAAGATATTAAATGAAATTAATAGTGATGATAATTTAGATTTAGATAGGGAATTTTTAGATACACCAAATAAAATAAGGTCCTTTAATATAGAGAATCAGACTTTAGATAAAAATAAAGAAAAAGTTTCTAAGAGTATTAAAACAAAAGAAAATATAAATAGTGAGATTAATACTGAAGTGAAATATGCTGAAAATAAGGTAGATTCCTTTGTTGAGCAATTATTAGAAGAGGGGTATCTTTATGAAGATGTTTCAAATAAAGTCAATATAGATGAAGATATTAATGATAGCTACTATTATCAATATATGGAAAAAAGATATATAAATAAAATCGTTAAAAATCCTAAAGATATTACAGCATATAGAAAGCTTGGAGACTTATATATGGAAGTTAAAAACTATAAAGATGCTATTGAATCTTATAAGATGGTGGTAAAGCTAAAACCAGATGATATAGATACTAAATCTAAATTAGAAGATATAGTAAATAGGGTATAAACTTATTTGACATATTTTACAAAAAATGGTATAATTATAAGCTGACTAAATTATTGTTAGCTTAAATTAACTTTAAATATTGTGATATTAAATTTTATACAAATTTGGATAATAATCTTAATAGTGATTTCTATAACTTCTGTTATTTCTATTATATTTACATTAACTATAACAGGAGTAGTAGATCAAATGGATAAAAATCAAAGAGGAGAGTTTAAAAGCTTTTCATTAATTGTTTTTACATTGTGGAGTATAGTTTCTTCATTTGTAATAACTCAAATAATTTTTCTATTAAGTTAAATCTTTGTAATTAAATTGTTAAAAAATTATGGCTCATAGATATAAATTATTGAAAGATTTCGAACATATTAGTACAATGACTTTTTTAAGGAAAGGAGATGTTGTGGAGTATATGAGAGATCTAAATGTTTATTTTAAAGTTAACTCTTCAGGTATAATTCAAATACCAGCTAATATAGTAAGAAAATACGATTCTGTTTTTCAACTTTTGCCTCCTCAAGAAGATAACGAATATTCTAAACCTAATGTTTTATCTTCATATACATATATAGATCCAAGGTTAATATCAACTAAAAAAGTATATTCAAGTAATAATCAAGAAGATTTACTAGTTGAAAATGGAAATTATTTTTTGGGGTCCCAACAATTTAAAGATTCTCAAATGGCTAGTAAGCTAATTAAAATGATTTTAATTGGGATAAAAAATCAATTTTCAAGAGAATTAAAAAATGGTGATTCATATACTTATGCTCCTTTATTTTTAGAAAATATAACTATATCAACTAGAGTAAATGAAAACAAATTAGAGGATTATATATATAGAATGATAGGAAATTGTTTCCCAGAAGGAGTGGAAGGAGAGAGATTAGCAAGACAGTGGAGTCATGAGTATCAACCAGCTTTATTTTATTTTTTACAAAATAAATATTAAAATTGAATCATGTACAAAATTCAATATCAAGAACAAATTCCTGTAAGATTAGATAAATTCTTGGCTAATAATATAAAAGAATTATCTAGATCTCAAATTCAAGATTTAATTGTGAATGGGCAAATTTCTATTGAAAATAAGATAATGACAAAAAAAAACAAAATTATATTTAAGGGACAAATTGTAAATATTAGTTTTGAGAAAACAAAAAAAGATATTTATATGGCTAAGAAAAATAATAAAGAATTTAATTTAGAAATAATATTTGAACATAAAGATTTTTTAATAATAAATAAACCAGCTGGATTATTAGTTCATAAAACAAATAATCAAAACTCTTTTTCAGTGGTAGAAATTTTAAAGGAAAAATATCCAGATATAAAGGGGGTTTCTGAACCTTTAGAATTAAGAAATGATGGTAATAATCAAGATAGAGATGGAATTGTTCATAGAATAGATAGAGATACTAGTGGGTTACTAATTATAGCTAGAAATATGAATGCTTTCTATTATTTTAAAAATCTTTTTAAAGAAAGAAAAATAATAAAAAAGTATATAACTTTAGTTTATGGCAATCTTAAAACAGAAACTGGAATAATAAACTTTCCTATAGCGAGATCCAAGGTTAATCATACAAAAAGAATAGCTGTTAAAAATAATAGAGATATAGATTTTTACAATAAGAAAAGAATATCTTTGACAGAGTATAAAGTGATTCAAAGATTAAAGAATTATACATTATTAGAAGTTATATTACACACAGGTAGAACACATCAGATTAGAGTTCATTTTCAATCTATAAACCATCCTATATTCGGAGATAAGTTATATGCTGGAAAGATAGATCAGAATAATAGTATTCTTAATCGACAATTCTTACATTGTTCAGAGTTGAGTTTTCAATATTTAGGAAAACAATTTGAATTCAAAATTGATTTACCAGAAGAATTGTCAAGAACACTGAATTCTCTTAAATTAGCTTATTGATATTGGTATTGATTTCTCTTCTTGCATTTTTGACCTAAATTTGGATCTAAAAGCATTAACATATATAAATATATATTTATTAATTTGTCCATCTAGTGTAAATAATTCCCTTGCTTTAGGAGCAAAATTTATAGCTCTTATAGTCATTAAATGATATACTCCTTCCATAAACTTTAACATATTAAAAATTGAAGATAAGTTATTGTCTACAAAATATAGCCCATTTTGCTTTATTAAGGAGTTATTATTTAAATTTCTTGATACTAAGACAGGTACAGCATTTATGAGTGCTGTATATAATCTAAATTGATCTTCTTTTCCAGAAGAACTTTCTATAAAGTATTTAGCATTAGCTATTAAATCTCTTTCACTTTTACCAGAAACATCACCTATGAATATAATTTTATTTGAAGAATAATTTGTTTTAATTCTACTAATAACAGAACCCATAACAATAAGTGGATAGTCACTTTTAATTTTTTTATAAGATTCAATTATTAATTTCAAATTAAGTTGATTCTTTTTTGAATATGAGTTTACAAGAATATACTTTTTATTTTGAATTTTCCAATCATTGTCTGAGTTAGAATTTATGTGATATGGAATGGCTTTTCTAACTAAAGAAACTTTGGATTTAATAATTTTAAATAATAAATTATAAGTGTCTAATTTATCTGTGATTATCTCATCAACTAAAAATTTACTGAGATATGTTTTTAATAAGATTTTTTGAAATTCAATATTAGAGTTTTTATTAAATGTATAATCATTATAATCTAATATAATTCTTACTTTTGGCATAAATATTGATACCCATATTGCAATATAAATATCTTTTATAGATAATATGTGTAAGATGTCTAGATTTTTGATTTTTCTTATTGTTTGAAATTTTGACCAAGAACTACTTTTAGAATAAAGAATATTTATCCCTTGATAAGAATCTAAATTCGTATAATTAGGGTTAGATAAAACAAAGATAGAATGGTTTCTTCTATTTAATTCTTTTGCTACTAATTCTAAATTATATTCTTTTCTATCAAGACTAGAGTTATAAGGAATCCCTTTTGAACCTACAAATGCTATTACCATTGTGTATATCTTAATTAATAATACATCTTAACATAAAATTATACACTATAAATACCAAAAAGTCAATGATATTGATAATTTTTTATAAACTCTTGCAAAGTAAAAAAAAATACTATATACTGAATTAAGTCAATTTAATTGAAAATTGATGTTCTTTCAAAAATGAGAGGTTGTCATGTCATGAAACATTTTGAAAAGTTTGTCTACTTCTTTGAAGAGATAAACATCCAAGACCCACAAATCAAAAGTTTGTTTGGTAATAAATCTTGGAACTGTGCTAAGCTTTTCCAAGAATATGAGAATGGATTATCGATTGAGCCCGCACCTTGGGGTTTTGCTGTAACTACAACAGCTTATCGTAAGTTTTTGTTAGAGAATCATCTTCCCACTAAAATTGAACAAATTTTATTAGATGTTCAATTGGGAGATATCTCTCTAAGTGATGCAGAAAAGAGTATTTTAGATCTCTTTCTTGTTTTAGATATTCCAAAAGATATCTTAATTCAAATCAAAGCATCCAACGATACGATGGAAGAAAACTTAGAGGATACAACATTTAAACGGATTCCAAGAAGCGATTGCAATATTGGAGAAGACAGTAAGGAGAAAGCTGGGGCTGGGAAGCATAATAGCTTTCCTGGTCAAAGATCTTTTTCAGAGCTTATTCTTTCTATAAAGAAAGTTTGGGCAAGTACTTTCACTAGTATTGCGATATCAGATTTTCTTGGAGAAATTACTCCAGAAGGTCATTTGCTTCATCTTGAAGCGGATATGGCAGTGCCAGTACTGGTTGAAGTAGATTCAGAAAAAGGTGGTGCTTTTATAGCATTCTCCACATTCTTGGGTATAATCAGAATAGATTTTCTTCCCAATGCTCATGGAGAGCTTTTGGTTGGTGGTAAAGCAATTCCTAATACGGTCTATATCAATGGTAAAAATCTTGATACAGACAAAGATCCAATTTTATCTGTATCAATTCCAGATTCTACGGAGTTTGGTCTGACTCGGGATGAAATTATTGCTTATGCCAAAAGAGTCTACAAACGACATCTTGCAAATGGTCCTGTTGATACCGAAGCGGCAATGGGTGCTGATCGAGTAATTTATTCGGTACAGATTCGTCCAAATGTCTCTAATATTCGCATATTAGAAAATAAAGCTATCACTGTCTACGAGATTAAAAAATCTGAAGTTAACGAAGATCTTTTACTTGCTAAAGGTTCCTCTGTAGCTGATATGTGTGCTATAGGAGAATTATTTAAATTGGATAATTTATCTGATTTAGGCTCAATAGATCTAAGTGATAAAATTGTGCTATTTGAAGAAGCGGCACCTGAGTTGACAATTCTAGCTTCTCTCTCCGAGGATATTAAACCAGAAGGTTTGATTACCAAAGAGGGTACTAAGTTAGGTCATTTAGCAATTAATCTAGATGATAATCTCCCAACCATTGTAGGTTGTGGTGGATATGATAGTCTTCTTGCTAAAGTCGGGGAGTATGTAACTATTCTCCACGGAAATGTCTATCAAGGTATTCACCCTAAAGCTTTCGAGAAAGTACAGTTAGACCTTAACTTACCTGAACTCAAGTCGGTTACAAAAGCTCAATTAGTGGCTAGTAACCCTGCCATGGTTGAAAGATATGCGGCTTATCCTCATGATGGATATGCACTTATCCGTCAAGAAAGTTTACAAAACTTTACCATGGTTAATGGAAAATTTCCTTTGCCACCAATTCTGTCTTGTATCCATCATCAATATGTTGATAATGAAGAAATTCTCAAAAATATTGAGGAGATGATTGCAGGTAATTCTGTTACAGGTCCTTTTGATTCTCCAGTTGATGCATATGTCTATCATATCTCGAGATCTATGATTCCATTTGTGCTAGATGCGGAGTCTAAAAATTCCGAATGTGCTCTCCGAGCATATGGTGGACGAGTTTGTGAGGACAATCCATACTTAGGTAAGTACTTGCCAGATCAGGCCTATGAGATGATTGGCCAGGACGGAGCAAGAATGTACCTTCAGAATTGGGGATTAGAAGTTCTCGTAACTTATGCCAAAATCTGGCTTGCATTATGGAATTTAGGTGCTCGGAATGTACCTGTATTTATTCCAAATGTTGCGAATATTGAAGAGTGGCGATATATCAAAGCTATTCTTGAATCTCATGGAATTCCCATAGATCGAGATAAAAGATTTGGTAGTTATAAAGTAATGGTTGCTTTAGAGTGCCCATCAGCAATATTCTCTATCCAAGAGTTTTTTGCTGATGGAGTGGATGGAGGAAGCTTCGCTTTCAATGATATTCGTCAATCCATGGAGTTATTTAACCGTAATCATTCTTGGCTTGGTAATAATCCAATTCTGCCCTTAACTGATCCTCGTGGTAATCTTGATTCAGCACCTTATTTCAGGCTTATGAATCTAGCTTGTAACTTGTCTTCTGAAGTAGGATTTGAATTATCTACTTGTGGAATTCCTTCCCCAGAGATGATTTTACTTCTTGTCAAAAGAGGAATCAAAGCCATTGGTTTTAATCCTGGTAAAAAATTTGTAGATGGCTATATGGCGATTTACAATGCAATTCAATAATTTAAACTAAAGAGCTCTTATAAGATATAAGAGTTTTTTTATTTTATAAAAAAGTATGATATAATTTAGTTAAGAATTTAAGAAGAAAAGATTAAAGATAATTACAAAGTAATAGTATAAATTTTAAAATATGTCAAAGAAAAAAGGATTTACATTGCTAGAGATATTGTTGGTAATAGCAGCAATAGGAATATTAGCTAGTATAGTAATTGTCGCTATAAATCCACTAAAGCAAATAGGAAAAGCAGAGAATACAAGTAGATGGGCAGGAATAAATTCAATACAAAAAGCATTGGATCAATATTATTTAGTAAATAGAAGTTATCCAGGAACAGTACCGAATGGAATTTATGGGGAAATATGTGATACAGGAAAAGAAACAGTAGGGGGTGGAACAGATTGTACAGGTAAAATAGATTTAAGAGATCTTGTCCCAACATATATAGCTGAAATACCAAAGGATCCAAATGGAGGAGGATATAAAATAGCAATTAATCCTGTTAATGAAAGTATATCTTTGATAGCTCCACAAGCAGTATTAGGAGATATAATAGGTCAGAACTTATTAGATATAATAACAAGTGGTTTAGTTTTATATTTAGATGCAGGTAATGTTTTGAGCTATCCTGGTTCTGGGAATACTTGGTTTGACTTAACAGAGTTTGATAATGATGGTACTTTATCAAGTGGAGTTTCTTATAATACTGATAATGGAGGAAAGTTTGTTTTTAGTGGGAATGATCAATATGTGAATATTGTATCTGCACCCTCTATAAATGATAATTTAGCTTCGGATTTTACATATGAGATATGGACTAACCCAAAACTTACAGGGTTTCAATATGGTAAATTATTTGCTAAAGGTAGGTATTTAACTGAACCTGGATTTAATGGTATTACATATCATACATCAGAGAAATATTTAATGTTTGAATTTGGTAATCCGGAAAATCTTTTATTGGCACAAGATATATTAGAGCCTAATTTATGGTATCAAATAGTTATTACTAGATTAGATTATAACATATATTTTTATGTGAATGGGGAATTAACCTATTCCTATATAGAGAATACAGATTTTAGTAGTAATTATCCTTTAAGAATATCTTCTAATAGTCAACCTAATCCAGATGATGCACATCAAGATGTAGCTATATTTAGACAATATTCAAGAGGATTAACGGAAGAAGAAGTTCAACAAAATTTTAATCTTACTAAAAGTAGATTCGGATTATAGATATAAATTATAAATACAGTTTTTTGACAAAACCTGATTTTTATGATACAAATTAAAGGTTAACTTTAAATTTATAAAAAGTTATGTTCTTTTAAAATTCTATACAGGAGGAAAAACTCTTGAGTATATTAGAAAAAAGTTATGTTTATATATCTGAAATTGATAAAGTTTGTGAAACTCTTATTTGGGAATTTAAGAATAATTATAATCAATCTGTAGTAAAGTCAAAAAATTACTTCGATTTGAAAGATGACTATTCTTGGGATTCCAAAAGATTTAAGAAAATTACAGATAGTTATTTTGATAGAATTCATAATATCAAAATTAACCAAGCTGGAAAAGTTAAATCTATTCAGAAAGAAATTGTAACCAGAATTCATACTTCAACAATTGATCCTTTAAAAGAGGAAAGAGGATCATTATTTGATCGTAAAAAATCAACTGATGATTATTCTTTAAAAAGAGATCTACAAGATCAAATTAATCAGTTGTCTCCAAGAATACAGGAGGCTTATGAAGAGAAGAATAATATTATCAATGAGGCTAAGGCTATAGTTGATAAAATCTATGAATTAGCTAAAACTTATTCCGATAGATTCAATGAAGAGATCAAGCAATTTCATAGAGATCTAAAAGAAGTCTATTTAGAAATTCCTTGTACTTGTAATTGGAAATATTGTATTTCCGAACATTCTTTAGGTAGTCGTGAGTTTAAGGCAAAGTTTGGCAGAATCTATAATATAAGAAAAAGGTTCGGTCATCATACTCTGTTATCTACTTGTGATCTATGTAATGAATACGAAAATTCTATTCCAGAAGATGGTTTAGTGTTTAAGTGTAGTGGATTTGTTGATCCAAAAGATAATTTGCTACATAAGGTATGTTATTCATCAGTATTTGATTCTGTAACTAAACCTAACAAAGTCTCAATAATCAAAAGAACTAAAATTTTTGGTTATGAGCCTTTAGATGTCAATCTGTCTATTCACAAGATAGTCTGTATAGACTGTGAAGCCAAAGGTAATGGATTTACTAGCGAGCGAAGAACTCTTATATCAGAGCAAAATCTTTCAGATAGATTTGACCGAAAAAACTTTTGGAAAAGCAGTAAGCAACTGGAAGTGTTTTCTGATAAGTCTAAGGCTGATTTAAGGAAATCCATAGATCAAATTGTTAGAACTAAGATTTCTGAGGATTCAGTGTCAGCTTTCAAAAAATTAGAGCTAGACCAAAAAGCCTTACAAACTCAATATGATAAAGCTTTGGAAGTTGCTCTTATGACAGAAGTTGAACCAGTCACTGGATTAGCTCTTGCACCTGAAGATCTTTTGAAGTCTCAAAAAAGAGAAAATCCTTTTGGAGAAACCAAAGCTGAACATCTACTCAAACATCTAGTAGACTTAGGAGGTGCTTATGTTAATGGTAGGTGGGTTGATGGTGATAACCATAGAGAGGAAGGTGAATATAATCAATCCGAACTTAGATATTCTCTTGGCATTCCTGAATTCCAACAAGAAAAATTAGGAGATAACCAAAATCTAGGAAATCTTAGAAATCAATTGATTATTCCTGCCATCTCATCACCATCCAAACCTAGTAAGCCAGCTAAATTTACAGTCCAAGGATTGGAATATATGAATATCGTAGCGGACAAAGTCCAACATGTATTACAAAATCTACCAAAGACGATGATTAGTTTTGAACAAAGAGGAGGTTTATATTATTTAGATTTGGAGACTAAGACAAAATTTATCGTGGATAAATTTGAGCATAAAGTTACCTTGAGAACAATGTACTTTATGAATGATACCCAAGCTTTTAAAGATGATTTGGAGATAATATTAAACTCTAATATTCCTAAATCAAATTCAAATCAGACTAAAGAGGAACTTGGATTAAGTCCAAAAACAAATCCTACTGTAGTTAAACATTCAGTCCCATCTCCCAAAAAGAGGTAGGACTTCCCAAAAGTCAAATAACCTAGTATAATACAAATATACTAGGTTACAAAAAAT
>CAZWIJ010000003.1:0-122509 GCA_964633865.1 uncultured Candidatus Saccharibacteria bacterium | reverse complement strand
TGATAGAGCATAGTTGTTTATATAGATATGGAGAAACTTATAATAGTTGGAATTATCATCCATGGATGAAACAACAAGGGCTTACCAATGATGGACCAGTAGTGACAAGTGATACAAGTAGAATGATTCAAGTTCACAGAACTTTGGATAATAAAATTCAGACAAGAGCTTTACAATGGGCTAATCCTGGTGGTAGAGGTTATGTCTCTAATATGATGTGGAAAAAGCCGTCATTCACTAATAATCAGGGTTATGAGCCAGATATCAGTTTATATAATCATTCTAGTGAGAATTATAAAACTTATATAACAAAAGCCGATTCAGGCTGGGCATCTTGTATGCCTTATGTTAGATATTGGTCTTCCAATTTACCTGATCCGTATCTTGATACTAGATATGATACAAATAATAAATGTGATTCTAATAATGAAAATAAATGGACATCATACACTATAGGTTCAGCTAAAGCTACTCAAATAAAAGCCAATCAATACTATTTCACCTATTGGCATGGAGATAAAGGAGAAAATGTTAGACCGATATTTGCTTATACAATGGACTTAACATTAAAAGAGGCATGGCGATGTGTTTATATCTGTCAAGGAAATGCATGGCATTTTTTTGGTAAAGAGGCAATTGTTATACATTCAAAACAAGATAATGTCATCATAAATCAAGATCCTGTAAAAGATAGAGGTATAAATTATCCATATTGGTATAAGAGATTAAAAAATAATTAATAACTATATGAAAAATTTTATAGAATATATTAACTTAAACCTTAAGATTAAAATATTTTTAATCTTATTTGGTCTGACGAATATTATATCGATAATATATTATTTTTTAGGAAGAAACGACATAAGTATACTTCTATCATTAATAATATATATCTTATGTTTTTACATGTTGTTTAACAGTAGAAAACTTAGAAAGTTCTCTTATCTTTTGTTTATAATACCGATAATATTAATATTATCAGCCTTTATTTTTGAATCTAGATCATATGGTTATCCTACTTCAATTTTATACCCATTAAGTTTTATAGGTTCTAGACTTACATATATATTAATTTCATTAATTACTATATCTATAATAAATATCTTTAATAAAAATTTAATATATTTAAATATTATATTTTCATTTCTTATGATAATGTTAATAAATATATCACAAGTCTATTCTGTTCATGATTCTTATAATAATGGAGAGGTTATATCTATGTATTTAGATAAAGCACCTTGTCTAGTTGAGTTTTTTGATAATAGAAAAGCTTTTCATAGATTATACAGCTACCATACCCCCAAAAGCAATATATTTCTCCCAACTCTAGGAATAAGATACAAAGAAACTTATGAAGAAGAAAGAGGGATAGTTGTAATATATGAGAAAAGAAGTTATCTTAATCTTTATGTTGGAGATGGGAGGGCTCTTTGTACGAATGAAGGTGGAATAGAGACTTTGGAGTAAAAATCGTATCATAAAAGATGACAAATCATATCAAAAATGATACAATAAAGACAATTAAATGATACGATAATTTTAAGTTTCAGTTAAACAATATAAATTAGCTGTAGAGAATTATTTTGTTTGACAAAATAATTAGATTGTGATAATATATAAATACAAATCGGCAATTGCTGCTCAACTCCTCCAAGTCTTTTAAAGGTTTGGAGGAGTAATAATTTATAAACAATTTTTTATACTATCCTTTATTCTAATAAAGTCAGACAAATTTAATTGGCTTAACTTATTACAAAGTCTTTTTGAATCAAATAATCTTAAATGAGTAATCATGGCAGATTGATCCATGTCTTTAAAACTAAATTTAATATAATAAGGATTATCCTTTATCTTTGTAGTAAGTGTAATACCCCAGAATAAATTTTTGTTGAATTTTTTTAGAATAAGTACAGGTCTACTAAAAACCAAATTCTTTTCATTCTCTTCATCCCCAATATTATGTCCAAGAGCACACCAAAATATCTCTCTTTCTTTGAAATTTAAAGCACCCTTCTTAAAGTTTAATTCTTTTTTCTTGCCAATCCATTGATCAAATAAAACTTCTTCTTTAGAGTAAATCATAATTTTTGTAAAATGTTTTTATCTGTATATTATACTCAAAAATTTATGTTTGGTCAAAGAAAAAATATAATTAATTGGCGACACGGTGGTCGCCTCTATGAAACTAATAACTTAAAACTTACAACTCAAAACTGTTAACGAATTATTTTATTTGACAAGAAATATTTATTTTGATATAATTAATTTGTATTCGACACTAGTCGCGTCCCTCTCTAAAAAAGAGGGCATTTTTTTACTTAAAATACAGATTTAACAAACTTTTTTTAATAAGTTCAAAATCTAATTGAGATATTTTCCCCATTTTATCATCAAGTCTTCTATAATCAATTATTTTAATCTGATGTAAGCAAGTTATCAATGATTTATTTTTATATATGAAGTTAAAATACCAAGAACCAGATTTAATTTTGGTAGAAGTAGGAATTACAAGAAATGTATAATTAGAAAGTTTTTTATAAATAATTACAGGTCTAGTGAATTTTTTAGATTTACCACTAATTTCTGTACCAATATTTTCACCTAAGTGAGCCCACCAAATATCTCTTTCTGACACAAAAGGAGGTTTATGATTATTACTATCTAATTTAGGTTTAAGAGAAAACCAATCTTTAAAGTTTTTAATAAAGTTTTGCATATAAATTATTTAATTAATATCTATATATTATAGCTAAAATCTATTTTCAAGTCAAAAATAGAGAGAAATTTGCGATAGAGAATTATTTTGTATAGTTTACAATATTTAAATTCTGTATTTACAAAATGATTAATGTAATTTATACTGATTATAGTACAAATTTAAAATATTATTTATGAAAAAAAAAGCATTTATCACAGGAATAACAGGACAAGATGGAGCATGGTTATCCAAATTACTATTAGAAAAAGGCTATGAAGTATATGGAGGAATAAGAAGAACAAGTTTTAAAAACACAAGAAATCTAGACACACTCGGAATAACAAATCAAGTAAAGTTAATAGACTTTGATCTATTAGAGTATAGTAATATAGTATCAGTAATAAGAGAAGGACAATACGATGAATTTTATAATTTAGCAGCCCAAAGCTTTGTTGGAGTAAGTTTCAAACAACCTATAGTAACAGCAAATATAGATGCAATAGCAGTGGCATATATCTTAGAATCATTAAGAACAGAATCACCACAAACCAAATTCTATCAAGCCTCAACCTCAGAAATGTTTGGTAAAGTGCAAGCAGTCCCTCAAAAAGAAACAACCCCATTTTATCCAAGAAGTCCATATGGAGTAGCAAAACTATATGCACACTGGTTAACAGTTAATTATAGAGAAAGTTACAATATGTTCGCAACATCAGGAATACTATTCAATCACGAAAGTGAACTCCGAGGACATGAATTTGTAACGAGAAAAATAACCTTAAATGTAGCCAAAAGAGCAAAGGGAGGAAATGAAATATTAGAATTAGGAAATATAGATGCCAAAAGAGATTGGGGATATGCTAAAGAATATGTAGAAGGAATGTGGATGATGTTACAGCATAAAGAAGCGGATGATTTTGTTCTAGCAACAGGAAAAACTACAACAATTAGAGAGTTCGTAGAATTTGCTTTTGAGGAAATAGGTATTGAAATTGTTTGGGAAGGGGAAGGTATAGAAGAGAAAGGTATAGATAAAAAAACAGGAGAAGTTTTAGTAAAGATAAATCCAGAATTCTATAGACCAGCAGAAGTAGATCTTTTGATAGGAGATCCTTCAAAGGCTAAAAATATTCTAGGATGGGAAGCAAAGACAAATATTAAAGATTTGGCAAAAATTATGGTTAAGAAAGATATTGAGAGTTTAGGGTAAAAATTTTTCCAAAATACTATGAATCAAAAAAAAATACTTTGGTTTACTTGGAAGGATAAAAAAAATCCATTAGCAGGAGGAGCAGAGATAGTTAATGAAGAATTAGCTAAAAGGCTAGTACAAGATGGTCACAAAGTGAAATTAATTGTAGGAGGATATAAAAATGCTAAAGAAAAAGAAGTTATAGACGGTTATGAAATAATCCGAGTAGGTGGAAGATGGACAGTATATTGGCAGACTTATATATATTATAAACAAAATTTGGAAGGTTGGGCTGATTTAGTAATTGATGAGATAAATACAATCCCATTCTTTGCTAAATTTTATGTGAAAGAAAAAAATATTTTATTTATACATCAATTATGTAGAGAGATTTGGTTTTATCAGATGTTTTTTCCTTTAAATTGGATAGGTTATTTGATAGAACCTTTATATTTAAGATTATTAAATGATAGACAAGTTATAACTGTGTCAGATAGTACAAAAAAAGATTTAAAAACTTTAGGTTTTAAAAAAATAAAAATTATAAGTGAAGGAATAGAAATTGAGCCTATAAAAGATTTAGATAAAATAAAAAAATATGAAAAACCTACAATTCTGAGTTTAGGATCAATTAGAGCAATGAAGAGAACGAAAGATATTCTAAGAGCCTTTAATTTAGCAAAAAAAGAAATTAAAGATTTAGAATTATTAATCGCAGGAGATAGTAACGATATTTATGGTAAAGAATTTTTGGAAGAATTAGAAAAATCTGAATATAAGAAAGATATAAAATATTTAGGTAGAGTCTCAATTGACAAAAAGATTGAACTAATGCAAAAATCTCATTTTATTTTAGTAACTTCTGTAAAAGAGGGTTGGGGATTGATAGTTACAGAAGCTAACTCTCAAGGTACACCAGCTATTGTTTATAATGTAGATGGGCTTAGAGATTCTGTTATAGATAATAAGACGGGTATTATTTGTTCAGAAAATACTCCTCAAAATCTTTCTTCAAATATGATAAAATTATTAACAAATCAGAATTTATATGATAAGATAAGAAAAGAAAGTTGGGAATTTAGTAAAAAAATAAATTTCGAACAAAGTTATCAAGATTTTATAAAAATTATTAATTAAGTTTATTTTTGTGAGTAAAGAAGAGCCTTTAGTTTCAGTTATAATACCTACCAAAAATTCAGAAAGAACTCTTGATAAATGTCTTAAATCTGTTAAAAATCAGACATACCCTAATATAGAAATCATAGTAGTAGATAATAATAGTATAGATAAAACAAAAGAAATTGCAAAAAAATACACAGATAAGGTTTATAATAGAGGTCCAGAGAGGAGTGCACAAACAAATTATGGAGTAAAAAAAGCATCTAGTAAATATGTTTATAAAATAGATTCAGACTTTGTTTTAGATAAAGAAGTTGTTTCTCAGTGCATTAATAAAGTTAGAGAAGGGTTTGATGCAGTGGTGGTTCATAACACCCCATATACTAAAGTTAGTTGGATCGCTAAAGTTAGAAAATTTGAAGTAGATATGTATAAATACGATATAACACATTCCTCAGCTAGATTTGTGAAGAAGAAAGTCTATAATGACATAGGTGGATTTAATGAAGAAATTACAGCAGGTGAAGACTATGACTTTCAAAATAAATTAAATAGATATGGCTACAAAACAGGTTTTATAGAGGCAGAAGCTTTACATTTAGGAGAACCAAAACATTTAATACCTCATCTCAAAAAATACTTTGATTATGGGAAAGACTTTGTAAATTATGCTAAAGAGAATAAAGAAGAATCTTCCAAACAATTAGGGTTATTTAGAAGTGTTTATTTTAATCACTGGAAAAAATTTATTAAAAACCCTTTTATGACAATAATATTTATTGTTTATATGGGGTTAAAGTATTTAGCTGGAGGATTGGGATTTATTTATGCTAAAATATTTATAAATAGTAATTTAAATTAATATTATTATGAAAAAAATAGGATTCATATTAGGTACTAGACCAGAAATTATAAAAATGTACTCTTTGATTTTAGAAGTAAAAAATAGAGGAGAAGAATTTTTTATTATTCATACCAATCAGCATTACGATGAAAAGATGGATAAAGTTTTTTTTGATGAATTAGAAATTCCTCAGCCAAAATATAATTTAAATATAGGTTCTGGAAAACATGGAGAGCAAACAGCCAAAATGATGATCGGAATAGAAGAAATTTTATTAAAAGAAAATCCAAAGATTGTCTTTGTTCAAGGAGATACTAATACGGTTTTAGCGGGAGCTTTATCTGTTTCTAAATTAGGTATTAAATTAGGACATATTGAAGCTGGTCTTAGGAGTTATGATAGAACTATGCCTGAAGAAATTAATAGAATAGTAACAGATCACATATCAGATTATTTATTTTCTCCTACTGAGAAACAAAAAAAAATCCTTTTGTCAGAAGGTATAGAAGAAAAAAAAGTTATTGTTACAGGAAATACCGTAGTGGATGCAGTTTATAAAGCATCTGTATTATCAAATCAAAAATCTGATATATTAGAAAAGCTCAATATATCAAAAGAAGAGTATTTTTTACTTACATGTCATAGGCCGTCAAATACAGACAATGATGAGAACTTTAAATCAATAATAAATGCTATATCTGATTTGTGCTCAAAAAATAATGTAAAATGTGTTTTTCCATTTCACCCTAGATTAAAATCAAAAATAAGGTTTATTGAAGAAAATAAAAATTTTATATTGATAGATCCAGTTGGCTATTTAGATATGTTACAGTTGCAAAAAAATTCTAGTATGATATTTACAGATAGTGGAGGAATACAAGAGGAATCCTGTATATTAGAAAAAAAATGTGTTATTTTAAGAACTAATACTGAAAGACCAGAAACTGTTGAAGTTGGGGGAGCTGTAATTTTAGAAGAAGTTAAAGCTAAAGAAATTATTAATCAATATAACATTTTAAAATCTAAGAAAGTTAATTGGAAAAATCCATTTGGAGATGGGAAAGCCTCAGAATATATTTTAAACTCAATCTAAAATATGAAAAAAATATTGTTTATTATAAATGGTTTAGTTAAAAATGGAGATAAGGTAGGTATCTCTGGAGGAGATATGAGACTAGCTGAAATAGTTAAAAATACAGATGTAAGTTTGGTAAATATATTAACTACACCTAATGGGGTTGAGTTTTTAAATAAACTTTCTATTAAATATAAATCGCTATATATTATTAACTACTCTATTGATAGTGGAATAATATCGAATTTAACTATATCTTTTAAATCTTTATTTTTTTTACCTGTGAAATTAAAAAAATTTAAAAAAGGAATCGTATATAGTTCTTGTGAACATTTATATGATGTTTTACCAGCTTTAAGATTAAAACTATTAAATAAATGCAAATGGTATGCAGTGTATCATTGGGTGGAAGATTATCCGTGGAAAGAAAAAAGAGGTGACACTCCATTTCTTAGAAGATATTTATATTGGTTAAATAGATGGTTTTCTGGATTTTTAATTAAGATATTTGCTGATAAGATATTAGCTGTATCAGATCAAACTAAAGATAAATTATTGGATATAAAAAAAATAAATGAAGATAAAGTAAAAGCAGTATATTGTGGTGTAAATTTAAAAGAAATAGATGAAGTTGGTAAAAAATATAAAAAAGAAAAAGAGTCTATATATGATGCAGTTTATATGAAAAGATTAAATAACGGTAAAGGAATATGGGACTTATTATATATCTGGAAAATTGTTTGTAAAAAAAATAAAAATTTAAAACTAGCTATTATTGGAGATGGTTCACCTGAGATAGTTAAAGAAATTAAAGATTGGATAAAAGAAAATGGATTAGAACATAATATAAATTTATTAGGGGTTATTTATGATTTTGAAGAAAAATTTAGAGTTCTAAATTCATCAAGATTATTTATTCTACCCACACATGAAGAAAATTGGGCTATAGTAATAGGAGAGGCTATGGCTATAAAATTACCAGTTCTATGCTATAATCTAAAGGAGATAACCCCTATATGGGAAGATAATGTAGAATGGGTAGATTTTGGGAACAAAAAACAATTTGCTGAAAAGATACAAGAATATCTTAATGACAAAAATAAGAGAAACAATATATCTAGTAAAGCATTTAATTTTGTTCAAAGATATGATTGGGCAAAAATTGCTAAAGAAGAATTTAATAGTTTAAATATATAATTATGGATAATAATTTTAATGAAAATTACTACTCTAAAGAAATGAAATACATAGATAATGACAAAGTAAGGTTAAAGTTTATATTAAAAAATATAGAAGATAAAAATTTGGATATTCTAGATATAGGTTGTTGGGATGGTTCATATGCTTTCAGATATAAAAAGTCTAGTAATAAAATTTATGGTATAGAGAGTTCAAAAACTGCTGCCAAAAAAGCAGAAAAAAAAGGAATTATAGTTGAGCAAGGTTATTTCCCAGAAGATAATTTGTTTAAAAATAAAAAATTTGATATAATAGTAGCAGGTGAAATAATAGAGCATGTTTTTGATACAGAAAAATTTCTGACAACCATTAAAGGTAAATTAAAAGAAAATGGAAAATTAATATTAACAACCCCTAATATAGCTTCTTTACCTAGAAGAGTCCTTCTTTTACTAGGAATAAACCCCATGATAGAGTATAGAGCAGAAGTTGGTCATATTAGATATTTTACATTCTCCAATTTAAGGAATATGTTAAAAGAATTGGGTTTTGAAATTGTTAAAGAATCCTCTGATGTTATAAATTTCTCTGGAGATGGTAAATTTTATGATACTAATTTAGTAAAGATTCATAAAGAGTGGGGAAGATCAATTTTAATAGTTTGCAAAAACAAATAATTTTATATGAAAAAAATAGCAATAGATTGTAGATGTTTTGTTTCGATGAATGGAGTATCTAGATATTTAGAAAATATACTAGATAATTTATTTGTTAAAGATATTGAAAATAAATACTTTCTAATAGCTCCTAAAAATTATAAAGTATTAGAAAAATATAAAAAATATGATAATGTGACTGTTGCTAATTTTAATGTTTTCAGTGATATAGTGTATAAATTCTTTTTAATAAGAAAATTTATACAAAAAAACAATATAAATATATATTGGTCTCCCACACAAGATAATCTTTTATTTAAAATAGATAATTGTATTACAATTATAACAATTCATGACATAGCATTTGAACACTATAAGAATTGGTTTGGATTTAAAGTTCAAATTCTTAGTTATTTAGGTTTATATAAAAGATTTTTTTTGAATTCTAATTTTGTCTTTTATATATCAAAATTTACAAAAAGTGATGCAGAAAAAACTTATGGAATAGCTAAGGACAATATTATAACATACAATGGGGCTTCAGAAGTATTTAAAGAAATTAATAAAGATGTTGCCAGAGAATATGTTTCAAAAAAATTTCATTTTAATAAAAAATTTATATTTTATATAGATACTGTTAGATATGAAAATTTATTTAATGCATTTAAATTATTTTTAAAAGAAAATGATGATGTTGATTTAGTTTGTTTAGGTAGTTTTGCAGGAAATAATATATTGAATTATGCAAGAAATATTGAAATAGAAAATAATATAAAATGGATAAATTATAGAGTTAGTGATTTAGATTTAAATAATTTATACTCAGCAGCAGAATTCTTTATTAGTCCATCATATTATGAAGGGTTTGGTCTAACACCTCTAGAATCTATTCAGTCAGGAACTCCTATAGTTGTTTCTAACCTAACATCTTTACCTGAAATATTTGAAGGTTCAGCTTTGTTTTTTAACCCTGATGACATTAGAGATATTCATGATCAGATGAAATTATTGATTAATAATGATCCATTAAAAAAAGATCTGTTAAATAAATCTAAACATTTGATAGATAAATATGATTGGAAAAATATCTCAAACAATATACTAAAAGTATTTAATAATATATACTAAATTTATGGATGGAATAGCAGAAAAAGAAAAATCTGTTTTTAAAAAATACATTAATTTGTTATCAAAAAACATTTCATTTGAAGGTAAAAAAGTTCTTGATGTAGGATGTGGTACAGGAAACTTTATAAAAACACTAAGTTTTGTTGAAAAAAACATAAAGATTTATGGATTAGATTACAATGATAAAGCTGTTAAAATTTTAAAAAAAGAAAAATATAATGTAGAAAAATATAATTTAGATGATAATTTAAATATCTTTTTTGATGAAAAATTTGATATTATCACAATGTTTGATGTGATAGAACATTTAAATAGTTTTATAAGTTTTGAGAAAATATTAAATAAAAATTTAGTTAAAGGTGGATATCTTGTTTTAACTACACCTAACTCTAATTCTATAGAAAGATTGTTTAATAGTTCGCAATATAGTGGAGAATTTGATCCAACACATCGAATTTTATTTACTCCTTATACTATGGATTTCTTTTTAAGAAGAAGAGGTTTTGTAAAGATATTTAATTATACTCCTTATGTGTTTTCATTTAATAGAAATATATTTAATCAAAATATAATGTATGGTGGACAAATTTTTGTTCTATATAAGAAGAAATAAAAGATATATTGTATTTATTCACATAATTTATTTTTTATTTTTATTTCAAATTTTTTATACAAAAAATATAGTTATAGATTCGGTATTTGAAATGTCAATAAAACCTAAAGACTTTTTTTTAGATTTATTTTTTTTATGGAAGAATGATAGATTTTTAGGATATTCAAATGCATGGGCTTTGACATATGTTTTTCCTGTAGCAGCTTTTTATTATATACTTAATTATATATCTTCAATTATAAATCCGCATGTAATATTTTTTTGTACATTATTATTTTTAAGTTATTATTTTTTCTATATTTTTATTAAAAATGAAATAAATAAAGGTAAAGATTCTATTCTTCTAATCATTCCTTCAGTATTTTATTCAATAAATATATTTGTAGCATTAAATTTATCGGGAGCTACTACTTTGATATTGCCATACATATTTATACCTTTACAATTAAACTTATTAAACAAAATAATTTTAAAACAAAATTATAAAGACATATTTTTATTTGCAATAACATTTTTATTATCTACGGCAATTAATCCTCCTACTTTAGCTATAAATTTAATCATATTATTCATATATTTTATATATAAAATTATCAATTATAAAAATATCAAATATTTAGATATAATAAGATCAATAATACTTATAATAATTATCACCATAGGTATAAATTTTTACTGGATAATATCTTTAATATCTTTCTTTACTGAAAGTGCAGATTATAATTCAATTTTATCAGAGCCTTTATCAATGCAAAATCAATCTAGTACATATCTTAATGTATTAAGATTAATTGGGCTTTGGTCTTTTGGAGGAGGTCATAATGGTATTCCTTATTATAATTATTCTGCATATTATTTAAATAATCAAATTCTACTATTATTAAATTTTTTGACATTAATATTAGTTTTTGGTTTTTCTTTTTTAAATAAACATAAAAGTGATATTAAAGTAATTTCACTTATTTACTTAAGTATATCCGTACCTATGATAGTAGCTACAAATCAAGGAGTTTTTTCTAAAGGATACGAATTTTTGTATAATAATATGCCTTTATTTTCTATGTTTAGATCTAGTTATAAATTTATGGCCATGTTTATTTTTTCAATAGCAATACTTATGGCATATTTTTTGATTAAAGTTAAAAATAAATATTTTAAATATTTAGGGATTTTTGTCTTTATAGCATTTATAATATATGGTTCTTATCCTATTTGGGGTAACAAAGTTTTTTTAGATGGTAAAGAAATAAATAATATACCAGAATATTATTTTGAAGCTTCAAGTTATTTTAATAATAATAAATCTGAATTCAAGGTACTTCTTTTACCAGTTCAATATTTTGCAGTCTTTGAATGGGGGAAAATAGATGCAAATCCAGAAATATTATTTGATAAGAGTTTAGTTGTAAGACAAGCTGGAAGTCCAGAAGAAAAATCAAATAAAATAACATTACAATTATATGAGTATCTTCTATCAAAAAATTATGAAGCTTTCGAAAAATTATCGGCTGATTTAGGTATAAAATATATAGTTCAAAGAAATGATTTTGATTGGGAGTTTTATAAAGAAATATCACAATCTCCAGAAGTTATCAATGATGTACTTGCTCCTTATGAAAAAGTTGCTCAATTTGATGAATTAGATATATATTTAATTGATGGTTATAAACCGAATATATACTCCAACAATACTAAATTTCAAAGAATAAACCCAACAAAATATAAAATAAATACTTTTAATATAAAGGATAATCAAGATATAAGTTTTCTTGAATCTTTTGATAATCAATGGAAACTCTACCTAAACCCAATAAACTCAAATAATAAAGATTGTAATGTAATCCAAGAATATAATAATGATGGAAAAAATATAAAAGAATGTGAGCATACACAAAAATTCTTTGAAGGAGAAGAATTATCTTATCTATGGAAAAAACCAATCTTTGAAGACACCCACCAACTTGTCTATGATTATGCTAACCAATGGACAATAGATCCAGAATACATAAAAGCCAATTTTGACAGTTCTTATTACAAAGAAAATCCAGATGGAAGTATAGATATAGAACTAACATTATATTTCAAACCACAATCATATTTTTATCTAGGAATCATAATCTCAGGCACAACACTTATACTATGTCTTGGATATCTAGGTTATGACTTCTGGAAGAATAAGAAAAATAAATCAGATAAAGATAAAACAAATCTAATAATCACAGAACCAAAAAAGATTGAGAAAATCTCCACCAAAAAATCAGAAGTAAAGAATAAAAAAGTGAAGAAGGTGTAAAAAAATAAGCCCTCTTATAAAAGAGGGGCGCGGCTAGTCCAGAATCTAAATATATAATACTATATAAATTATATATAGTCAAAATAAAAAAGAGGCATTCCCGTAAACTCTGAAGTTTTTTGGTAGTCCTCTCATCTATATGTTTAGATAATATTATAAAATTATTATTTTGTCAAATTAAAGTTATTATATTTAATAAATTACCATAATTATTTTTTAATTTTTTATCTAAGGTAATAAATTGGTTGCACTGTACACTTAAAGCACTGGCTATTTGTATACTATCTTCAAAATCTTTACTATAATTAAAGTAAGCTTTGTCAAAAATATCTGAATTAAAATCTATTATCTCAAAATAATCAAAAAATTTTTTGTAATAATTAACATCTAAATTATGTTTTTTAACAAAATAGTTACATATATGAATAGATAATATAGATATATAAACATTATCTGAGTTTTTTTCTAAAAGATCTCTGCATTCCTTATATTTTTTTCTTAAGAAAATGATTTCTAGTAAAATATTAGTATCAAAAAATACTTTATAATCCATATTTTTTATCTAAATGATTTAGATAATCATTCTTAAAATCAATATTTTTACTTTCAGAAATTGTTTTTATTTTATCTAAAAATTCAGACATATAGTTCTTATTATTTCTTTGTGATTGTTTTTTAAACCCTTTTAGAATAAAAAATTTAATAGTAGTTTTTGTATCAACAATAGAATACATTTGCTGTGTATCTTTTATAATTTTTTCTAAGTCAGAATCTATATCAATCTTTACGAATGGTAAAATCAACTCAAACTAATTTTTGTTAAATAATCTTGAATATCTTTATTAGAAACTTCACATTCAGGCATATAAATTATTTCTTCAGTATAATCAATATCTTTAAAATAAGCTAACTGTAATCTAATTATCTTTTCATTTAATTCATTACCAAAGATATTTTTGGCCTTTAAGATAATTTCATTTAGAGTAAAGTATTTCAAGCCAAAATAGATATCTACATAGTCTTTCCACTTAGATCGTCTTCCAAGAGCATATATCTTCATAGCTAATAAAGTGATTAAATCAGTTGTATATATATTATAATTTAATTCTCTACTTTCTTTTATTAAAAAAGGATAATATAGATAGGTCAGTTTAACATTTTGAGAGATAAAAGTTAACTCATTTAACTTGTCAATTAAGATCTTATCGAAACCAACACTTGCTCTTAACTTATTTTTGAGAAAATCTATATCTAATTCTGCATTCGTAAAGAAGTCAAAATCTATAGATTTCCTATGCCCTATGTAAAGAGCAATGGCTGTGCCTCCAACTAACAAAAAATCTTTACTAATATCTTGAGTAGCAGGTAAAATATCTCTTTGTTCTTCTGATAAAATATAATAGTATATATTATTTGACATATTTTTGAAAATATAATTGAAAATAATTTTGTACTTCTGGTCTATAATTATTTCTATCTTTTTTAATATCTTGACTAAAAATTTTTGCAATTTTTTCTATCCCCAAAATCTTGATTAAATTTTGAAAATCTTCCCAATCGCCATAATTCAGAATAGTTTCTACTATCGAATTCTCACTTAATTTATTCAAATCTTTTATATACCAAAATAAATATTGTCTATTTTTTAAAAAATCTTCCATATAAATAATAGGTTATTATTTATATCATTATATCACAAACCATCTAAATTACCAAAAATTGAATTTTATCTAAAATTTGGAGTTTAACTCCAGAAAATTATGTAAATTATTGGAACTGAACTCCAATAATTTGTAAAAATAAAAATTTATGTTATAATACATATATATTTAAAAATAATTTATATGATAAAAAGATATATTTCCATACAAGATAATCTTAAAAAAGGTAAAGTCTTAATAATTTATGGAGCTAGACAAGTTGGTAAAACTACTTTGGTAAAAGAGTTTTTGAGTAATACAGATTTGAAATATAGATATGATACGGGAGATAATTTTCAAATAGCAAGTCAATTGTCAGAATGTACTTACCAATCTACACAAAATCATATTCAGAATTATGATCTGATTGTGATAGATGAAGCTCAAAAGATTCCTAATATAGGGAATGCTCTTAAATTAATGGTAGATATGAATCCTGAGATTTATATTATTGTAACAGGATCATCTTCTTTTGAATTAGCTAATAAAACTGATGAATCTTTGACGGGTAGAAAGAGAATTTTACATTTATATCCAATTTCTCAACTGGAACTTGCTCAAATTTATGCTCCTTCTGAATTACAAAATGCTATTTCTGATTTTCTGATCTATGGTTCTTATCCTGAGATTATTAATGAAAAAATTATTTTTGATAAGATAGACCAAATTAAGGCTATTACATACTCTTATTTGATAAAAGACATTTTAGAATTTGATAGAATCAAAAATTCAGATAAAATCTATAAATTACTACAATTATTGGCTTTCCAAATTGGATCAGAAGTCTCAGCTAATGAATTATCTAAAAATCTATCTTTGGATATCAAAACAATTCAGTATTACCTAGATCTTTTGGAGAAATCTTATGTGATTTTTAGTCTAAATTCTTATTCAACCAATCCAAGAAAAGAAATTTCTAAATCATCTAAATATTATTTTTATGATTTAGGTATTAGAAATTCTTTGATTAATAATTTTAATTTATTGGATCAAAGAAATGATATAGGAGCTCTGTGGGAGAATTTTTTGATTATAGAAAGAATAAAAAGAGATTCTTATTTAAAAAATTATAAAAATTATTATTTTTGGAGAACTTATACTCAAAAAGAAGTTGATTTCGTGGAAGAATTTGGTGGTAAAATAGATGGATATGAATTTAAATGGAATACCGCTAATTCTAAATCTCCAAGTATCTGGAGCGAATCTTATCCTGATGCTTTTTATTCTGAAATAAATCAGCAAAATTATTTGAACTTTATTCTATAAAATTGTCATAAGATACTGGACAAAATGATTAATTTTTTATATAATAGTATGGCTTTATTTATTTAGGAGAAAATCTTGTGAATATACAAGAAATTAGAGATTCAAGAAAAGTTTTGAATGATTTGGTTACTGCTTATAAAAAAGTAAATAAATCTATAGCTAAATTGCATTCAGTAAGGAATGTTAAGATAAGAGTCAAAAATCAAAATTGGTTTTTAAAAATCTTATTGAAATACATAAAGCCAAATTTAGTTATGAAAAATAAAAAAATTAGTCATCATAAACAATTAAGACTAGATGTACTAAATCAATTAGCTAAAGAAATTTATATTATGATATCTAAGATTGAAAGTTTGCAGTCTTATGATAAAGATAAAGTATATACATTAATAAAAATAGTTGATGAATATACTTAGATTAATTTGGCACACTGTTTATATTAGTGTGCTTTTTTATATAAATTGAGAAAGGGTCTTAATTTATAATTATAAAAATGCTATAATGAAGTAATTATAATCAAAAATAAGTTAATTTATATGATAAAGACCAAAGATTATCTCTTTTTAGCCGGAAAATTATTAATTGTAGGTATAATATTTTTGATAGCAAATTATTATAATTGGATGTTTTGGGATGTGATAATTATGTTATATTTATCTATTTCTGTACTATTTATACTAGATAGTAGGTATAGTGCTTCACTAGCACTATTTTTTCTTATTTTGACTCCAATTTTTTTATCGATGAAAAAAGATATTATTGCGGAGATGTTTGCGGTAAATACTTATTATTTTTTGGTAATAGCAGTCTTTACTCAGATAAGAGAATTAGATAATTTTAAAAAAGAAAAAGAAATTCAAGATTTAATTATTTTAAATATATATAATAAAATTAATCAATTTTTGATAAAAAGGCCAAAACTTATCATTCCTATAGGTAGTTTGATTTTTATCCTTTTAGTCAGTACAACTTACTTTTTGAGTTCTGGTATACCGCATAATTCTTTTTTGGATATGGGAGGAAATTATGCTTATAGTAAAAATGTTTTAGGTGATTTTTTAATTAGCTGGTCTTTTGATTTTAGTTTCTCGTTTAATTATGTTGTCAGTAATCTCAACTTAATTATAGTACAAATTATAAATTTATTTACAGGTGATTTATTCAGAACTGTAAAATTAATGCAACTTGTCTTTATAATATCTTCTTTTATAGGTATTATAAAACTATTTCAGTACATAACTAAATTTAAACCAACCCAAATTTTTGAATATCTAATTTTATTTTTGATTGGAGTTATTTATTCCTTTAACCCTTTCTTTTTAGTTGTTTTGAGTGGGGTACTGGAGTTTAGTTTGGCTTATGCTTCACTTCCTTGGATTATTTATATTTGGCTTAGATTATTAAATAATGAATATAGAAATAGTTTTGTAAGATTTTATCTCATTATTCTTTTAGGAGTATTGATTTCTCTTTCTACTATTACAGGTTCTGTTTTGATGACTTTTACTAATGGTATTCCTCTATTGCTATTTTTTGTTGCTACATATTTAATTAGTTTTAAAAATAAATTAAATTTAACTAGTTTTATAAGAAAAACAGAATTAGCTTTATTTGTAGGTATTCTGGCTGGGGTATTTGCTTTACATTTTCTTATACCAACTTTTTTTGGTTATCGTACCAATAATGATTTTGTATCAGACAATACTGTGAATGAAAGAACAGAACCTTTTGTAAAAGATTATTATTCTCCAACTTTTTTTGAGATTATTAACTTTCAGAATAAAGAGGGAATTGTATCTGATGAGCTTGGGTATGATATAAAGACTATTACAATTGGGACTAATTTTATTTGGCCTATTGTGAGTATTATCGGAGCCTTAGGAATTTTCTTAGTTTGGAGGAATTGGTATCTACTCTCTATTTGGCTTATGGGGGGGATTTCTTTTTGGTTAGCACTTGGCTATTCTCAGTCTTGGTTATATAGATTTTTGAATGATAAATTGCCGTATTTCTGGGGACTTCGTACTCCAGGTAGATTTATGATGACTTTTATTTTGGCAATTACTATTTTATTTGGTTATACAATTTATTTTGTCTATAATAGTGTTAAATGGAAAAGTTCTCGTTACATTGTTGTTTTCGGTAGTATCATTCTTTTATTGGGAGGATTTTTTAGTGCTAGAGTTTATTCTAAAGGGATTTTGAAAACTTTTGTTACTGTCCCAGATCTAGCTTATCATTATCCTGGTATGAAAGAGATACAAGATTATATGATGAACCTTAATCCAGACCAAAAATATAGAATCCTAGATTTAACTCAAGACGATGATGGATCATGGCTTCATACTAGATTTTTGGCTAAAGATCAGAGAAATTTTAATCAATTTAATCTTGTACTAGATAAAATGTCGAATAAAGAAAGATGGGAGTATCTCAAAGAATATAATGTAAAATATATTATTACGAGTGATTTTCAAGATTATTGCTCTGATGAGAAAGATAATACTAATAGGAGTAAGATTACTTGTGAATTATTAAAAGATAATAAAATGAAATTTGTACATACTACTTCAGATTGGCATTATACTGTGTGGGAAGTAAGAGGTGTGAAGTCTTATTTACATTCGGATGAATATAATCAAGATTTTAGTAGGAATTTGATTGTAAATACAGATGAATCAGAGGAGGTTATTGTCGCAGAGCCTTATTCTCCTCAATTTAAATTTATTTGTGAGAATAGGGGTGAAATTAAAGCTTCTCTCTATAGAGATAGTATGCAGAAATTTGATTTACCTGAGAATGACAAGTGTGTATATTCTTATTCTAAAACTAATTTACATATGATAGCAGAATTTCTAAATTATGGTATACTAATGTTCGTGGTGTTTGGTGGTTTTATATATTGGATAATAAATTTTAGTAAAAAAGATTCTATTTATAAATCTAAGATACATTTAAATTATTTTAAAAGTAAAAGATTTAGTAAAAAATAGATAAGAAATAATTTTATGGCGAAAAGAGAGATTATACACATTGAAAATTTACATAAAATGTATGGGAATAAAGAAATTTTTCATGAAGCTAATGCCTCTATTTTAGAAAATAATATATATGGAGTTATTGGAGCTAATGGTGCTGGGAAGTCAACTTTATTTAAAATTATATTAGGAAAGGAAGAACAAGATGATGGAGTTATTAATTTAGCTAATTTTGCTAAGATAGGTTTTATTCCTCAAGAAGATCCTTTTATAGAGGGTGATTCAGTCTTAGATTTTCTATTAAGGTGGACAAAAGTTCCAGATTGGGAAATAAAAAAACAAGTTAATCAGTTTCAAATTCAAGATTTGGTTGATAAAGAAGTATTATCTTTGTCTGGTGGCTTTAGGATGAGAGTAAAGATTTTGTCTATGATCTTACTTAATCCTAACTTGATTTTACTTGATGAACCAACTAATTATCTTGATTTGTCTACTATTTTACTTTTAGAAAATTGGATTAAAAGTTTTAAAGGTACTATTCTTTTGATTACTCATGATAGAGAATTCATTAGGCAAGTTTCAACTGCTATTATGGAAGTGGAGCAAGGGCAAATTAAGACTTTTGAAGGAGATCTTGATACTTATTTATCTAAAAAAGAGTTAGAAAGAGAGCATAATCTCAAGGTTAATCAAAATATTGATAAAAAGCAAGCTCAATTACAAAGTTTTGTAGATAGATTTGGTGCAAAGGCAAGTAAAGCTAAGCAAGCCAAATCTAAAGAAAAAAATATAGAAAGACTTGAACAAGAAAAGAGCAAGGTTTATGTTTCTAATACAAAAGTCAGAATGTTTATTCCTAAGGTTTTTACAAAAAATGGTTTAGCTTTAAGAGTAGAAAATTTGGCTATTGGTTATAAGAATAAAGTTATTTCAGATGAAATTAATTTGGATATAAATCGTGGGGAAAAAATAGCTGTACTTGGAGATAATGGACAAGGTAAGTCTACTTTACTAAAGACTCTTGCTGGCTATTTAGAGGTTTTGGATGGTAAATTCAAATGGACAGATTCTTTGAATGTTGGATATTTTGGGCAACATATAGAACAGGAATTACCTTATGAAGTGAATATTTATGATTATTTTAGGCAAAAAATTGCTTTTGAGATTACTGATGAACAAGTTAAATCTACTTTGGGAAGTTTCCTTTTCAAAAAAGAAGATTGGACTAAGTTGATTGGAGTATTGTCTGGAGGAGAAAAATCTCGATTAAATTTAGCTAGTGTTTTTTTAGGAAGTTATGATGTTTTGATTTTAGATGAACCTACTAACCATCTTGATGTAGATACAGTTGAGATAATGGCTAGATCCTTACAAGAGTTCAATGGAACTGTGATTTTTGTTTCTCATGATAGAACTTTTGTTAATATTCTAGCTAATGTTATTTGGGAAGTGAGGGATGGTAAATTTAGTAAATATCCTGGTAAATATAATGAATATTTATATAACCTAGACCAAAGGTTAAATATAGATCATTCTGAAAAAGTAAAAGAACAGAATATCGAAGTAAAAAATGTTAGTAAAAATAAAGAATTACAAAAAGAGATTTATAAAGTCAAAAAAGAATTACAAAGTATTGAGAGAAAAATTTCAAAAATTAAAAAAGAAGATATTTTAGTTAATACAAATGCTAGTTTAGAACTTATGAAACAAGAAGAAATGTGGGTTAGGGTTGCTAATTATTTAGATGAGCTACAATCAAAGATTTAAAAAATTATAGGAATTAACTATTGTAAAAAGATATAATTTGTGATAGAATCCATAAGTTATTTTATATAGGTATTTTATGTTAATACAATTAACATTGAGAAATATATTATTAACAACGGCATTATTTTTATTAATAATACTAGTTACATTTATAATAGCATTAATAAATTATCATATTAAGGATATTATTTTGTCGGGTGTATATTTAATTTTGTTTTGGGTTCACTTTATTAGTTGTTTATGGATAATAAAGATAGTTTTATTTGTTGATAGAATTGAAGAATCCAAATTTAAATTGTAGTTGAATATTAAAAAATAGATTGTATAAATTTACAATCTATTTTTATTTGTTGTGGTCGGGGAGACAGGATTTGAACCTGCGACCCCCTGGTCCCAAACCAGGTGCGCTAGCCACTGCGCCACACCCCGAATAAATATATAATACTATCAAATAGTATTTCAGTCAATAGAGTTTAATCTAAAGCTTTTAAAAAAAGAAAAGCCTATAGTTAAATAGGCTTATAAATTTTGATTAAAGATTAGTCTTTTTTCTTAAGAATATAATTCCCTAAGATTAATTCATTTGGAATATAATAAATTAATTCTTGTAAATCATCTTGTCTATCAACATAATAACATTCCTTTTTTCTAGTATTCCAGCTATTAGTATAAGAAATTTTTTGATAAATTTTTTCATTAAAAAACTCCTTATAAATTTTTTCGTGGCTTTTATATGTTTTAATAGGTCTTATTCTATTAACTTTCTTAATATCATAAAAACCATGTTTGATAGCAAGTATGGTTAATTTATAAATTACATTAATAATTTCAATCAACCATTTGGGATAAATCTTACCAAAACTAGTATCTATAATATATTCAGACCAAGTATCCAAAGATAATATGATATGATAAATTTTATAGATATTGGGATTAATTATTTCGGACAAAGAAGATTTTAAAGGAATATTATAAATGGGAATATCCTTGATAGAAATATTTAAGAAATTCTCGTCTACTAATTTTGTATTCAAATTAATAATATTTTCTTCACTCAAAACACAAGTAAAAGATTTTAAGTGAGGATATTTTTGTAATAACTTAATTAAAGTACTAACAGCATTATTCACTGTATGTTGCTTACAAAAATATTCTAAAACTTTTTCCTTAAATTCTTCTAAATCTTGTTTTTCTTCTAAGTCCAAATCATAATTTCCAGACTCAAAATATTCTGGAAAAACTAATTTACCTAAACCATTATAAAAGATATCAAAACCCTCAATGGACTTAGCAATGACTAATTCTGAATCTGGTTTTGACTTAGCTTTTGAATCAAAGACAGGAGGATTGAAAGAATGATGATCATAGATGTCTTCATAAAAATAATCATACATTTCTGTATCAAATTCCAATTCATCTTCCCAAGTCCATTTAGGAATGTTTTCTTTCCAAGTCCATTCCCAAGGTTCTGGCTCTTCTCTTAAATAAATACCTCCATAAAGATCTTGGTTATTCATCATTTCATTACTAATCATAAGTAAATTATAATTAGCTTTGAATAAAAGATTTTCAACTTTCCTTAGAATTTCTTGAAGAAAAATATCCACCTCTTTTCCGTTAATAAATTTCTTGAAGCATAAATTAGGATTAAGATTGATTGCTTTTTCAAGGAATTCTCTCGAGATAGAGATCATCTCAAATTCTAATGCCATTTCAAAAATTTCTCTTTGAGTAAAAAAATTCTTGATTTTACTAACTGGTAAAAGATTAAGCATTCTTTGGATGAATTTTTTAGAATACAAACCTTGATCTAAAATCTTTAGGTAAAGATCTTCAGTAGACTCTGCATAAAGTAAATTCATAACCTTGATCACACTTAAATCTTTGATATCAAAGTGATCATTCAAAAATTCTTTATCAAACCAGCCTCTGGGAATCTGAATTGTTAAACCTAATTCTAATAATCTGTGAACAAAGTCAGGAGAATAATAAATAGTTGGTATTCCACTACCAGGTCCTGCTTTTTTACCAAATTTAAATTTATCTTGAAATTCAGATTGAGAAGACAGATTTGTAATAGTTTCTTTTACTGAGGCACCTTGTCCAAAGATAGAAGTCATACCAGCCATACTATACCAAGTATTTGGAATAACTGAATAATCTTTATTTTGAGGATAATCTCCTTTACTTCTATTTCTTGTGAAGGCAGGGAAAATACTTTTATAATTATTGAGAATTCCATCTAATTCAGATAAATTCTCTAATTTATTTTGGGGGCATATAGCGACCCAATTATTATTTACCCATTCTAACTCTTCTTCACTAAAAAATTTAGTATAGTTGTAAGGTAAGGATGAACCCAATATATGATATTGGTATTCAATCAAGATACTAAAATTTTTTCCAGGAGCTTTTCTTGATACTCTTCCCAAGTATTGACAGAATCTAACACTAGACTTAGTAGGACTAATCCAGATTTCTGCTTGAATCAAAGGATTATCATAACCTTCAATTAGCCGATTTACAGAAACTAAAATCTGCAAAGATTCAATATTCTCTTTTGGAAGAGCATATTTTCTCAAAATTTCTTTATCTTCTTCTTCAGAATAAAAATGAGAAATATAAACTTCAGTCTTAAATTTCTTAATAAGAATTTCTTTTACCGCTATAGCTTCTTTTTTTGAATTAACAATTACCAGAGTTTTTATTCCCTGTAAAAGTAAATCTTCTTTCAAAAGATCTTTAGAAATTCTAGAAATAATCCCACTATCAGCAACTTCTTTGTTGACAATATATGAGATTAAATCTCCATCCTTACTTTCCACTCTTGGAGATAAGGTTATTCCTGTATCTCGAGCCTGAATGAACAAAGGAGTAAGTAAACCTCTTTTAATACAATCAGCATAAGAGTGTTGATAAATTAGTTTAAATCCATAGTCTTCAGGATTTAAATATAATCCACCTGCTCTGACTGGAGTTGCGGACATACCAACAACATTAGTCTTTTTCAAGCTTGATAGAATTTCTAATCGGCGATTTGTGCCAGCATTATGAAATTCATCTACAACCACGAGATCAAACCAATAATCTTGTATTAAATCTTTTTTGTATAAAGAATTTAAACCTTGCCAAGTCACTAAATTAATGGTGTAATTGGTATCGGATTTCATTATACCCGTAGATACGGATCTTAATCCTTGATTATCAAATTGATTTCTGATAATTTTTAGATTTTGAGTAAGAAGATTAGATCTTACACCCACAATTATTAGAACTTTAGCATTCGGGTTGAACCTGAATAAGTTCAAGAGTAATCGAGGAATACTTATTCATGTCCATAAAAATTCACTCAATTTATTTTATAAAGTGCTAATTAATGTTAACATATTTTTTTATAATGTCAATATATATTAGACATTTGAGGTTGCAAAAGCTAGTGAATAAATAGTTTTATATGAGTTACACATATGTTTTTAATAAATATAAAGAAATAATTTGACAAATATAGTAAATTTAAAGTACAATAGGTAAAAGTCATTAATTTTATTATTAATTAAATTAGTTATGAATCCAGAATTGAGTATAATTGTTCCAGCTTATAAAGAGCAAAAGAATATACAGAATACAATAGAACAGTTACAAAAATATTTTGAAAAATGGATATATAAAACAGAAATTATAGTTATAGTAGATGGTTGTGAGGATACTTGGAAAGTAGCAAAAAACTTAGGCAATGATTTTACTAAAATTTATTTTTATAATCCCAATCAAGGTAAAGGTTATGCTTTAAAATTTGGAGTGACTAAGGCAAAAGGAAATTATACAGTATTTTTTGATGCTGGAATGGATTTTCCTATAGATAATATTCTTTTAATTTTTTATACACTAAAAGTAACAGTGTTCCCAATTGTTATTGGGTCAAAAAGAAATAGAGCTTCAAGATTAAGATATCCTTGGCAAAGAAGGTTTTTAAGTCTTTCAGGTCAATTATTAACAAAGACTTTATTTAATCTAGGAGTGAGTGATACTCAAGTTGGTATTAAAGGATTTAAGACTGATAAGATTCAATTTATAATGCAAAAAATGTTAGTAAAAAGATTTGCTTTTGATATTGAATTATTAGCAATAGCAAAACAATATAGATATAGAATTACAGAGGTTCCAGTTCGTATGATGTATAATGATATATCATCAAGTATTAATCCAAAAGCAGTTATAAATGTATTAGTTGATGTAATGGCTATTTTTTATAGAATTAGAATAGGTTATTATAAAAGGGATACATCACAAAATTATGAAGAAAATTTAGTTTCAAATTTAACAGCAATAAAGTATTCTGAGATAGAAATATTTAATAAAAAATCTGATAAAACACATTCTAATACTTCTAATAAATCTAGTAAAAATACTAAAAACAAATATAAAATTAAAAATAAGAAAAAATAGCTTTTATTTAGCTTAATTATAGTTTATAATATGTATATATTCATCTAAAATAATTGTTCAGTGTCAAATAAATACAATCAAATTGTTATTTCAATACTAAAAGAAAAAAGTTTTTGGAATATTATTTTTTTTATAATAATATTTCCATACTATTTGTATTTAATAAAACAAAATAGTTTTATTTTATTAAGTTTTTCAAATTTAATTTGGGTAATTCTGTTTTTTGGTTATTTCATATACACATTTCAAAAAACATTTAGTTTGTATCAGATACCAGTAAGTTTCTTTTTAGGGTCAGTTTTGTTTCTGAAGGTAACAGCTGGGAATACAATTCCATCATGGTTAGTTATTCTTTTTTTAACTATTAGTATGTTTATAATTCAAGAAGTTATATCATTTAAAGAATTTGTTAAGTTTGAGTTTAGTAAAGAAATTATATTATCTAATATTGTATTATCTAACTTTATATTTTATTCATATTTGTTTGGTTCTATTTTTGTTAATAATTTGAATTCTTTTCATCTTGCTATAATTTGTTTTATATATAATACTAATATATTTATGTTCTTTTTTCATATGTATAACATGAAAAAGAATTTTATTTTATCTCTTTTTATTTCGTTTATAACAATGCAATTATTTGTAGTGTTGAGATTAATGCCTTATTCTCATTTAACTTTATCAATTTTGTTGAATATTTTTGTAATTTTTAGTATAATAAGTTGTAAGGATATTTATTTAAAAAAAATATCTTTAATGGAGTTATTAACAAGGACGGTTATATTTGTAATAATCATTATTATTATAGTATTTACCGCCAATAAAACAGTGATATAATATATATATCCTATAATTTAAATAATATGGATACAGATAAGTTAAATTATTTTAAAGAAAAATTAGAGATTAAAAAACAACACATTTTAGATGAACTAAATACAGTTGCTTTAAAAAATCAGGTAACAGGTGAATTTGAACCTAAATATAGTGATATAAGTGATGACAGTGACGATAATTTACAAGAAAGAATTAATTTTGAAAGAGATTTATATGTAGAAGATTCTCTAGAAAATTCTTTAAAACAAATAGAAAGAGCACTTGAAAGAATAAAGGATGGTACCTATGGAATAGATATTAATAGTGGAATACCAATTCCAGAAGAAAGACTATAAATTTTACCAGAGGCAGAAAATATAGTTTAAAAATTATAAATTTATAATTATTTATGAAATTATTTAAATTTAAAAAATCAGATAATGTTGATCCTTTTTCTAAGGTAAAAGCTAAGAAAGATTGGAAGAAGAAAATATTAAAAATATCAGGGATATCTTTTGGTATAATTATATTAGGAGGTATATTTGTAGGAGGAGGAGTTTATTATTATGTAGGAAGAGATCTTCCAAGTATTGTTAATTTAAGTGATAGAAAACTAATAGAATCCAGTCAAATTTATGATAGTAGTGGAGAAGTTTTATTGTATGAAATTGCTGGTAATGAAAATAGAAAAATAATTAAATCAGATGAAATTCCTGATACTGTAAAAAAAGCTTTTATTTCTATTGAAGATAGGGAATTTTATACTCATCTAGGTGTTAGGCCAATGGCAATTATTAGAGCAGCTTATCAGAATTTTACTGGAAAAGGTGTAGGAGGTGGAGGTTCAACTATTACTCAGCAGTTTGTTAAGAATGCTATTTTAACAAATGAAAAAACTTTTTCTAGAAAAATAAAAGAAGCTGTTTTGGCTCTGCAAGTGGAGCAGAATTATTCTAAAGAAGAAATAATAACTTTTTATTTAAATGAAATTCCATTTGGAGGACAAGTTTATGGTATAGAATCAGCATCACAATATTTTTTTGGTAAACAAACTAAAGATTTAGAAGCTTATCAAGCAGCTATGTTAGCTGCAATGATACAAAGACCTACTTATTACTCTCCTTTTGGTTCAAATTTTGATAAGTTATATGAAAGGCAGCAATATGTTCTGAGAGTTATGAGAGATGAGGGATATTTATCTGAAGATGAATATCAAGAACAAAAGTCTAAAGAGTTAAAAGTAGCTTCTAGTATAGTTAATATAAAAGCTCCTCACTTTGTATTTTATGTAAGAGAAAAGTTGGCTGAGCAATTTGGAGAAGAAACTTTAGAGCAAGGAGGTTTAAAAATAATTACAACATTAGATTGGAATATGCAACAGTTATCTGAAAAAACTGTTAAAGAAACTTTAGATGGTTTGAAATCAAAATATGATGCACAGAATGCTGCTATGGGAGTTATAGACCCAGATAATGGTCAAATTTTAGCTATGGTAGGTTCTAGAGATTATTATGATGAATCTGTTGATGGAAATGTAAATGTTTTAGTAACTCCACAATCCCCAGGATCTTCAATCAAGCCTCTTGTATATGCAACAGCTTTTGATAAAGGATTTAATCCAAACACTATATTATTTGATTTGCCAACTAATTTTGAAACTGTTGATGGTAAACCTAAGTATGAACCAAATAACTTTAATTTACAGTTTAATGGCCCAGTAAGTATGAGAAGATCTCTTGCAACATCTTTGAATGTTCCAGCTGTAAAAACTTTATATTTGGCAGGGATTAAAAATTTTCAAAGAAAATCATTTGATTTAGGAATTACTGATTATCCAGAATCTAAAGAAATGGGTCTAGCTACTGCTTTAGGAGGTTCAGATTTGAAATTGATAGAACATTTTGGTGCATATAGTGTTTTTCCTAATGATGGAAAAATTAATCCAATAGCATCTGTAAAAGAAGTTATTAATAGTAAAAATGACGTTTTATACTCATGGAAGAGTAGAGAAAAACAAGTATTTTCCGAACAAACTGCTAGACAAGTTGTAGATGTTATGTCAGATAATGAAGCTAGATCTCCTGTATTTGGTTTTACAAATGATTTATCTGTACCTGGAGTTGATACTGGAGCTAAAACTGGAACAAGTCAAGAATTCAGAGATGCACTTACAGTAGGATATACTAATAATTTAGTTGTAGGAGTTTGGGTTGGTAAAAATGATAATTCTCCTATGAAAAATGGAGCTGATGGATCTGTTGTTGCAGCTCCTATATGGAATAGATTTATGAGAGAAGTAGTAAAGGTCAGAAAACCAGGTAAGTTTGTTGAGCCAGATGAAGTTAGTGTAAATAAGCCGATGTTAAATGGAATAGTTGGTGGATCCAAAACAGCTAAAGTTAATAGAGTAACAGGTAAATTAGCTTCAGATAATACTCCGCCAGAATTGATAGATGAGAAAGAATATAAATCTGTACACAATATATTATATTATGTAGATCCAGAAGATCCTTTGAATCCATCTTGGCCTAAAAATCCTTTTAAAGACAAGATGTTCAATCAATGGGAAGCTCCTGTAAAGGAATGGGCTCGTAATAATGCTGAATATAGTTCCGAACCTCCTACTGAGACAGACGATGTTTATGTTGAACAAAATAGACCAACAATAGTAATTTCTTCTCCAAGCACTGTAGTTAAATTGCCAGAAACTACAATATCAGGAACAGCAACTGCTCCTAATGGAATTAGACAAGTTGAAATTTATCTTAATGATGTACTAGTTGGTAGCTTTCAAAATGGAGACTTTTCTAAAAAAATTCCTTTAACTAAAGAAGGAGAAAATTTAATATTAGTTAAGGCTTGGGATAATAACTATTATAAGAATGAATTAACTCAAGTATTTACTGCTGATATAGATGTAGTTGCTCCTGTAATAGGATCATTTAAAGTTACTGGAAATTCTATTACTGGTTTTAATCTTGTGGCTAATATTACAGATGCAAAAAGTTCAGTGAAAACAGTTGATTTTTATGAAGATACAATAGGTAAAATTACAACACTTACATTACCTAGTTCAGATAAATCAACTTATACCTCGACTTATATTCCTTCTCTTGATCCTACAAAGACAACCTATACTTTTTATGTAAAAGCTACTGATGAATGGTCAAATGTCTCTACAAGTAATAAAGTTATTGCTCCATAAAATGTTTGATACTCATTCTCATATAAACTCTAATGAATTTAATTTTGATAGAGAAATTATTATTAAAGATTTAATAAAAAACAATATTAAGTCAGTTGTAGTTGGGACTAATATAAAAGACTCAATATTAGCTAGGGATATAGTAAAAAAGTATTCTAATTTTAGATTTTCATCAGGTGTTCATCCTCATGAAGCAGATAAAGTAGATTTAGCAGATGTATATATAAATTTAGAAGAATTAGTTTTGGATTCAAATAATGTTGCAATTGGTGAATGTGGATTCGATTTTTATTATAATGAAAAAAAAGATTTATATAAAAAGCAAGAGGATTTATTTAGAATTCAAATTGATATAGCTCAGAAATATGATAAACCCTTAATTATTCATACAAGAGAGTCTTTTCAAGAAACTTATGATATTTTGAAAGAATATGAAAATCTTAAGGTAGTTTATCATTGTTTTTCTGGGAATTTAGATTGGTTTTATAAATTGAATTCACTTTTGCATAAAAATTACTTTTCTTTTTCTGGAATAATTACTTTTAAAAATAATGTAGAAGATATCCAAAATACTGTCAAGGGAGTTCCACTAGATCAAATATTATCTGAGACAGATTCTCCATATTTATCACCAGTACCATTCAGAGGAGAAAAAAATACTCCTTTAAAAGTAAAGTATATAGTACAGAAAATATCTGATTTGAAAGGAATATCTAATGAAGAGATAGAGAAAATATTAGATAATAATGCATCTAAAGTGTTTAATTTTTAGTTTATGAATAATAAAGTTATAATAATATCATCACCATCTGGAGGAGGTAAAGGAACTATAATCTCCAGATTATTAGATTGGAATAATCAATTAGTAACCTCTGTCTCAGCAACAACTAGAAAGATTAGGAAAGGGGAACAAGAAGGTATTAATTATTATTATATAAATACAGAAGACTTTCAAGAAAAAATCCAAAATAATGAGTTGTTGGAATATGAGGAAGTATATTCAGGAACTTACTATGGAACTTTGAAATCTGAGTTAGAGAGATTATGGGATTTGGGAAAAATAATAATCTTTGAAATAGATGTAGATGGGTCAATTAATTTGAAAAAAAAATTTAAAGATAATGCTTTAAGTATATTTATAAATCCACCTAGTTTAGAAATTTTATATCAAAGATTAAAAAATAGAGGATCTGAAGATCAGAATTCATTAGAAGAAAGAATGAGAAGAGCAGAATATGAAATAAAGATGAGAAAAAATTTTGATCATATCGTTCTAAATGATGATTTAGAGAAAGCTGTAGATGACACAAAGAATATTATTAATAAATGGTTAAGCTAGTTTATACTTTAAATAAAGTTAACTTTATGATATAATTGTATAATAAAAATTATAATTTATTTTCATGGCTCAACAAAAATTATCTTTAGAAACCATAGTAAAATTTGCTTCAAAAAATGGATTGGTTTATCCATCCTCAGAAATTTATGGAGGTTTCTCAGCAAGTTATGACTTTGGACCTCTTGGTTCAATCTTAAAAAGAAATTTGATTGATTCTTGGAGAGAATGGAATATCATATCAAGAACTGATACAGAAGAAATTGAGGGGTCTATTTTTCTTCATCCGAAAGTTTGGGAAGCAAGTGGTCATATAGGGGGATTCTCAGATTTACTTGTAGAAGATTTGGTGACTCATAAAAGATATAGAGCGGATCATTTGATAGAAGATTCAAAGGTTAAGTTTTTAGACAAAGATGAGATTATAGAGAATGCAGGGGCCTTAACAGCAGAAGAAATAGATAAGATTATTGAATTCTATGTTATCAAATCACCAGATGGTAACTCTTTATCTAATGCTAAAAAATTTAATCTTTTGGTAAAAACTCATTTAGGTCCAGTAGAAAATGATAGTACAGTAGCTTATCTAAAGGGTGAGTCTTGTCAAAATATTTATTTAGATTGGAAATTGGTACAAGAAACAACTAGAAGAAAATTACCTTTTGGGATAGCTCAGTTAGGTAAAGCTTTTAGGAATGAGATTACAGTAAAACAATTTTTATTTAGAACAAGAGAATTCGAGCAGATTGATATGCAATACTTTATAAAGCCAGATGAATTTAAATTAGAAAATGAAAAATCTGTAGATGAATGGTATCAATATTGGAAAAATAATAGATGGGAATTTTACACAAAATTTTTAGGAATTTCTGATACAAATCTAAAATATAGACAGCATAATCAGGATGAATTAGTCTTCTATGCCCTTGATGCTTGGGACATAGAATATAAATTTGGGGATTTAGGATTCAAAGAAATGGAAGGAGTCCATAATAGAACTAGCTATGATACTGATCAGCATTCTAAATTTAGTAAAAAAGATTTATCTTACTTTGATCCAGAAAACAATAAAAGATATAATCCATATATAATAGAAATGTCAGCAGGGGTAAATAGAATGTTTTTGATGCTATTGTTTGAGTTTTATCATGAAGAAGAAATCAGTGAGAAAGAGTCAAGAATAGTATTTAGATTGCCATATAAATTAGCCCCTTACAAGTTAGCTATACTTCCTTTGATGAAAAAAGATGGTTTGAGGGAAAAAGCAGAAGAAATTTACATTGATCTTAGGCAAAAAGGACTTATGGTTACTTATGACGAGGCAGGTTCAATTGGTAAAAGATACAGAAGACAAGATGAAATTGGGACTCCTTGGTGTATTACAATAGACTATCAGTCAAAAGAAGATAATACCATTACAATTAGACATAGAGATACAATGGAACAAAAAAGAGTTCAGATCTCTGATTTAGAAAATTATATGTCTAAATTCTAATTAAAAAAACAAAAATACCCACTATTATAATAGTAGGTATTTATATTTAAGTTATATCAAGATTTATTTTTCAGTAATATTCTTTTGGCTTGTTTCAGAAAAAATATTTTTCTCTGAAGTATCATTAGGAATATTACTCTGTTCTTGTTCTAAGCAAATAGCTTGGAGATTTTTTTCATCCTCAATCCATAATATGTTTGGTTGAGGTAAAACTTGTGGTTCCCAATAAGGATTAGGAACATGATCTACCCAAATATACCAAGGTTCTCCAACTTGTACGGGACTGTTTTCTTCGATTATACAGACATTATCAGCTTTTACTTCATAAGTAAAAGTAAAACTGATCAAAAAAGAAACCAGGCTTGAAATCAAACAAGTCAGTTTATCCATATAACTTTCTTTAATTTTGTTAATGTGCTATGACATTATATATGATTAATGTAGATATGTCAATATAAAATTACATATTTTTTATAATTTTTATGATGATTACCTTGTTTTTAATCAAATTCTGTACTATAATACTAGATAATACCCAATTTTTAATAATTTTATGAAAAATCTGCACGCTCATTATGTTAGTTTACATAATATAAAAGTCAAAACCCCATTCAAATTAATCCTAGAAGAAATAAATATATCAGTACATCAAGGCCAAAAAATAGGTTTGATAGGCAATAATGGATCAGGAAAAACTACTTTATTAAAAATTATTAACCAGACACAATCTATATCAGAAGGGAAATTGGAATCATATGGTACAATTTGGTATCTACCGCAACTTAACTTAGAATTATTTCAATCTAAACAAAACTTATCAGAATATTTATCAAAAGCATTGGATGAATGGTGGGGGGTAATTGAAATTCTGGAAAAAAAGTATAGATTAATAGTAGACACTACAAAGAATTTAAATCAGTTTAGTGGTGGTGAATTAGTTAAAATTCATATATCTATGGCAGAGGCTATTAATCCAGATGTTTTATTAATGGATGAACCAAATAATCATTTGGATATAGATTCCCAAATAATTTTCCAAAATTTTATTAAGGCATATGAGAAAAGTGTTATAGTTGCTTCTCATAATGTTTATTTTTTAAATCAAGTTGTTAATAGAATATGGGAATTAGATAAATGTCTTATCAGAGAGTTTGGAGGAAACTATGATTTTTATCAAGAACAAAAGAATTTAGAAGAACAAGCTAAATTAAGAAAATTTGAGTTAGCCCTTAAAAGAAAATCTAAATTAAATAGATCTATTACAATAGAAAATACAAGATTTGAGAGGAATAAAGCCTTTGCAAAAAAACTAAAACAAGATAGAGATAGAGGAATATCTCGTATGGATAAGGGTTATTTCAAAAGTAAATCACAAGTAAGAGCAGGACAAAAGCAAATCATGTTCCAAAAAAGAGTAGAGCAAAATCAAGAGAATCTCGATATGTATAAGCCAGATATAAATCCTTATATCAAATATGATATGATTTCCAATAAAGATTTCTCGGGAAAACATATTGTGGAAATTAGAAAAGGATATATATCTATTAATGAGAATAGTCTTATCAGCAATTTAAATTTAGATATTGAATACGGAGAAAGGATAGTAATTTTAGGGAAAAATGGGGTTGGTAAGACAACTTTATTAAAATCTATGCAAGATAACAACAAAGAATATTTGACAGGTGATATAAGTAAATCTATCAATGCTAGAATTGAGTATATTAGCCAAAACTATGATCTTGTAGATCCAAATCAAACTCTGATTGAAAATATGAAAAGATACAATCCAAAAGCTAGTCTAAATTCAATTAGAAATAGATTGAGAGATTTCTTATTCTTTGAAGAAGAGCAAGTGAATAAATATAGTAAAGAATTGTCAGGAGGAGAAACAGCGAGACTTGCCTTTGCGATGATAACTTTGAATTCAGTTGAAGCGATACTATTAGATGAACCGACTAATAATCTTGATATAAATGCGAAAAATTCTATTTTAAATTCATTGGTTAACTTTCCTGGAAGTGTTATAATTATTTCCCATGATATAGATTTCTTATCAAAATTAGGTATTAATACAACGTATATTATAAAAGATAGTGCTTTGTCTAAAGTAGAGTTAGATTACAAAGAAGATAATATTTTGGATAAAATACAAGAAATAATTTAAATATATTGATATATTAGATTTTGGATGATAAAATAAATAAGTATTATAAATAATATAAATTATAGTAATAAATGTAAATATATGAACGAAAACTTAGATAAATCTAATTTAAGAAAAGTTATTTTAGAGTCGGTTGAACAGATTCATCAAGAATTTGAAATAGAAAATTTTCCAAAAGATATTATAAATAAATTCACTCAGCAATATACACAATCATTTGATGAAATTATTGTTAGTGGAATGGGAGGCTCAGCTTTACCTTCAGAACTTTTATTATCAGCATATTTTCAATTATCTGACAATAAAACTTTACCACCCGTTTTTATTCATAGAAGTTATGGAGCTTCAAGAAGAATTAGAAAAAATTCACTTGTAATGGTTGTTTCTTATTCAGGTAATACAGAAGAGACTTTATCAGCTTATGAGACGGCTCTTGAGGAATCAGAATTTGTAGTTGCAATGGCAGCAGGTGGTAAATTGATAGAAAAAGCACGAGAATTAAAAAAACCTTTTATTGTACTTCCACAACCTGATATAATGTTTCAACCAAGATATGCAACATTATATATATTAAAAGCAATGCTAACAGTTTTAGTAGAATATAAAGTAATTGATGCTGGAGTATCAGAAAGATTAGTAAAAGCATTAGTTAATGTAAAGCCTTCTAATTTTGAAGAAAAAGGAAAAGAAATGGCAACTTTGATTAAAGGAAAAACACCAGTTATTTATACAAGTAATGAATTTAAAACAGCTGCTTTATTATGGAAAATTAAAATCAATGAAAATGCAAAAACTCCTTGTTTTTGGAATTATTTCCCAGAATTAAATCATAATGAGATGGTAGGATTTACTAATCCTCAAGCTAAATTTCAATTTGTATTATTAAACAATGAATCAGAGGCTAAGGATAGATGTGTAAAAAGAATGAAAGTATTACAAAATCTATTTGAAGGTAGAGGTTTAGATGTTAAAAATCTTGTTGTTAAGGACTATGGTAATCACCTTGCTAATCTTGTCTCAATGATCTTAATAGGAGACTGGACAGCATATTATTTGGCTTTAGAATATGGAATAGATCCTACTCCAGTAGATATGGTTGAAGAATTTAAAGAATTAATGAAGGATTAATTGTAAATTATTATCTATTATATCCCTTATATTTGCTAAAAAATAGATTTTACGGTATAATGTAGGTATTATGAAAAATATCAGGAATTTTAGTATAATTGCACATATAGATCACGGTAAATCGACATTATCTGATCGAATTTTGGAATTAACAAACACAATTGAATCTAGAAAAATGCAAGCACAAGTTTTGGATTCAATGGAATTAGAAAGAGAAAGAGGAATAACTATTAAGATGCAACCTGTAAGGGTAAAATATATTATTCCTGATGATAAAAAAAATAATTTTGAGTACAAAGAATATTATTTAAATTTAATAGATACACCAGGGCATGTTGACTTTACTTATGAAGTATCAAGATCCTTAGCAGCTGTAGAAGGAGCAATTTTATTAGTGGATGCAACACAAGGAATTCAGGCTCAAACTATAGCTAATGTATATTTGGCAATGGATCAAAATTTAGAAATCATTCCAGTTGTAAATAAAGTAGATTTACCTAATGCTAGAGTAGATGAAGTTAAAGCAGAAATCTGTGAATTATTAGGAGTTGATAAGAGTGAAATCCTAGAAGTTTCTGGGAAAACTGGTTTTGGAGTAGATAATCTCTTACAAAAAATCATAGAGATTATTCCAGAACCTAATCATTCTAATTTAAATTCTCTAGATAAACCTTTTAGAGCCTTAATTTTTGATTCAACCTTTGATTCTTATAAAGGAGTTATAGCTAGTGTTAGAATATTCGATGGAGTTATTAATAGAGCTGATCCAATTAAATTTTTAGCAAAAAAGCAAGAAACTGAAGCTTTGGAAGTTGGAATATTTAATCCAAACCAATTTAGAACAGATAGATTAGAAGCTGGGATGATTGGTTATATAGCGACTGGCTTGAAAGAAGTTGAAAATGTAAGAGTAGGGGATACTATTGCTATTAGGAAAGATGATATTGTAGTAGAACCTTTAGCTGAGTATATAGAGCCTACTCCGGTTGTATATGCTTCTATTTTTGTAGAAACAGCAGAAGATTATCCTACCTTAAGAGATGGTTTAAATAAAATGAAATTATCAGATTCATCATTATTTTTTGAACCAGAGTCAAAAGAAGTTTTGGGAAAAGGATTTAGATGTGGTTTTTTGGGTATGTTGCATTTAGAAATTATTACAGAAAGATTAAAAAGAGAATATGAATTAGATTTAGTTATAAGTACTCCTTCAGTATCATATACAATTTTCAAAACAAATGGAGAAAAAGAAATAATTTATTCAGCAACAGATTTTCCTGAACAAACTAAAATAGAAAAAGTAATGGAACCGTGGGTAAAATTAGAAATTATGACACCAACTGAATATATCGGAGGAGTTATGGATATTATTCAGAAAAGAAGAGGTGAATTTATAAATACAAAATATATTACAGAAGAAAGAGCTGTGATTGAGTATAATGTTCCTTTATCTAAAATAATTGTTGATTTTTATGATGCCTTAAAAAGCTCAACTTCAGGATATGCTTCTGTTAACTATGAGCCTATAGAATATAGAGATGCAGAGGTAGTGAAAATGAATATTTTGGTTGCAGGTGAAGAAGTAGAGGCTTTGTCTCAGATTGTGTATAAAGATGAATCAGCCGAAGAAGGTAAAAGAATAGTTCATAAGCTTAAAAATAGCTTATCAAGAGAACAATATTCAATTCCAATTCAAGCAAGCATAGGAGGTAATATTATAGCTAGAGAGACCTTATCTGCTTTTAGGAAAGATGTTACAGCTAAGTTGTATGGAGGAGATAGAACTAGAAAAGATAAATTATTGAAAAAACAGAAGGCTGGTAAAAAAAGATTAGCTGATAAAGCTAAGATTCATATACCAAAACAGGTTTATCTGGATGTACTAAAGAGGCAGTAATTAGTATTTTTATACAAAATATATAAACCAACCTTGAGTTAAAAGTAAAAAGATAGTAAAATAAAAGAGTGAGTTGAACAAGAAGAAACAATAAAATTAAGTAAAAAAATATGGAAGAGAAAATGACAAATAATAAAGAGATAATAGAAGAAGAACAAGAAAATAGAGAATAAGAAATAGTCAATATAGAAGAACTAGAAGCTAAGATAATAGAAGAAAATATAGAAGAGAAAGAAGAATTAGAAAAAGTACTAGAAGAGAAAAGATCAGAACAAGAAATAAAATTAGAAGAAGTAAGAAAAGAATTAGGATTAAGTATGGAAGAGAAGAAAGGAGCAGAATTTATAAAGAAAAAATTCGGAAACTTACATATAAGTGAAGAAGTAGAAGCAGAAACTAAGAGAACAAAAGAAAGAGGAGAGAAAGTAAGTCAAAAACCAGTAGAAAAGCTAGGAAATTGGCTAAGGAAATTAGAAAGAGATAATGCTAGAATGGAAGAGAATGAAGAGTTAAAAGAAAGAGTAAAGAGAAGATATCTATACAAAGATCATGTAATGGAAGCAGAAGAAATACCATTAAGTTACTTTAATGTGCAAAGAAAACAAGCAATAGAGAGAGGACAAGGAGGAGAGCTAGGAGAGTTTTTTGAGAGAGAATATACAGAAAAAGATATAGAAAGGTCAGGAATGAAAGAAGGATCAATAGGAACTATAGCCAAAGATCAAGAAAAAAGTTTAGGTAAATGGGCAGATTATCTAATAAGCAGTGATACAAGCCATTATCCAATGTGGGCAAAGTATTGGATGTTCCAAGGAATGTTAAAATTATCTAAATATGATAAAGAAACATTTAAATTTGGAAAAAGAAGTAAAGGAACAGTAGCCCCATACCCAGAATTAAATAGAGAAGCATTAGCCTATGCAGTAGATGGAATAATAAAATATGTAGAAGAAAATAAGATAGAAGTAGGAGAAGATGAAGAATTGGAAAAATTAATCAAGAAAGCAGACTTTGGAGAATTATATGCAAAAGCCTTAAAAAATGCAGAAGTAGAAGGCAATACAGAATTATCAATAACAGAAGGAGAATGGATAAGATATGAGAAAGGAAGTGAACCAAAAGAAGTAACAAAGACATTAGAAGGAAGAAATACAGGATGGTGTATAGCAAGTGAATCAACAGCAGAAAGCTATTTAGAAATGGGAGACTTTTATATATATTATAGCAAAAACAAGAATGGACAAATAGAAAATCCAAGAATCACAATCAGGATGGAAGGAGAAGAAATAGTAGAGATAAGAGGAATAGCAGAAGAACAAAATATGGATGAATATATAGCAGGAACAAATATATTGAGTGAAAAGCTAGAAGAATTTGGAGATAAAGCAGAAGAATACAAAAAGAAAGATGAGAATGCAAAGAGATTAACAGAAATATTAGATAAAATAGAGAATAAAGAAGAACTAAATAAAGAAGATTTAATATTGAGTTGGGAATTAGAAGAGGAATTTATAAGTTTTGGATATAATCAAGATCCAAGATTAGAAAAGGTAAAGAGAGGAAGAGATGTAAAAGAAGATTTAGCATTTATATTAGATACAACAGCAGATAAAATAAGTTTAACACAAGAAGAAGCTTTATCTGGAGATATAGGTTATCATTACGGAGATATTGATTTAGGTTATCTAAAAACAGCAGAAAATTTAAAACTACCAGATATAATAAGAGGAAATCTTAATTTAGATGGATTAAAGACAGCCGATAATTTAGAATTACCAAAGGAAATAGTAGGAAATCTTAATTTAAGTGGATTATATGAAGCCTATTATTTAGAATTACCAGAGAAAATAGGAGGAGGTCTTGATTTAAGTGGATTATATGAAGCCTATTATTTAGAATTACCAGAGAAAATAGGAGGACATCTTAATTTAAGTGGATTAGAAAAAGCTGATGATTTAAAATTACCAGAGAAAATAGGAGGATATCTTGATTTGAGTGGATTAGAAAGAATCAATAATTTAGAATTACCAAAGGAAATAGGAGGATATCTTTATTTAGATAGATTAGAAACAGTCGAGAATTTAGAATTACCAAAGGAAATAGTAGGAAATCTTAATTTAGATAGGTTAAAGACAACCGATAATCTCAAATTACCAGAGAAGATAATAGGAAATCTTAATTTAAATGGATTAAAGACAGCTGATAATTTAGAATTACCAAAGGAAATAGTAGGAAACCTTGGTTTGAATGTACTAAAGACAGCCGATAATCTCAAATTGCCAGAGAAGATAGGAGGAAGTCTTGGTTTGAATGCATTAAAGACAGCCGATAATCTCAAATTACCAGAGAAGATAGGAGGAAGTCTTAATTTAAATAAATTAGAGACAATAGAGAATCTAAAATTACCAAAAGAAATAGGAAGACATTTAAAGTTAAGGGGACTCAAAATAGCAAAAAATTTAGATAAGTTGTTAGAAAATTGCTTAATAGGTGTTTATATTGATCTTAATAAAAACATTGAAGAAGAAGTAAATAATTTAAATCTTTCAGATGAAATTAGAAGTTAAATAGAATTTTTTTAAAAAATTCTATTTAAACCTGAAAAAACATAAAAAAGCAGTAAGTAAATTAATAAATACTGCTTTTTTAAATTTAAAATGGCTTTTTATATTGTTTTATTTGTTTTTATTCTATATCATCAATAACCTGTTACATGTTCAATATATGATTTGCTTTATTTAAAATTAAATGTGGATATGGGTGGACTTGAACCACCGACCTGGCGCTTATAAGACGCCCGCTCTAACCAGCTGAGCTACACATCCTTAACACTTAATATTATACCATTAAGTGTTCGTTTAGTCCATATCAAATTTTAATCTTTTTTGATAGTAGACTTAGTTTTTTTAGTGTTGAGATCATCTTCTTTTTCTGAAAGTTTAACTTCATTTTTCATAATAGATTCGAATAAAGGTCTTTCAATTGTCTCTTTCTCTATTAGTTCAAGAGCTAATCTTTCTAGTTCTTCACTATGTCTACTTAATACATCTTTACAAGTTGTATAAGCTTGTGAAATTAATCCTTTTACTTCTTTGTCAACTTCTTCAAGAGTTTTTTGGCTTAAAGTTGGTATTTCTCCTGTTCTATTGTTTGGATAGTCAGCATAGTGAATTGGACCTAATGGACTCATACCATAGTATCTGACATAGTTCTCAGCAATTTGAGTTAATTTTTGGATATCATTAGAAGCCCCAGTAGTTACTTCTCCAAAAATCATTTCTTCAGCAACATATCCTCCTAATGCAACTACTATATCAGCTTCAAACTCAGATTTTGTGTGAAGTCTTCTATCTTCAGTTGGTAATTTTAGAGTATATCCACCAGCTTGACCTCTAGCTATAATGGTGACTTTCTGAACAGGATCAGAATGTTCCATAAAGTAAGCACAAACAGCATGCCCAGCTTCATGATATGCTACAATCTTCTTCTCTTTTTCAGTTATTATACGACTTCTTCTTTCTGGTCCCATAAGAACTTTATCAATAGATTCTAAAATGTTTAATTCAGAAATATCTTTCTCATCTTTTTTAGCTGAGAATATAGCTGCTTCATTTAGAAGATTATTAAGATCTGCTCCTGAAAATCCAGGAGTTCTCTCAGCGATTTTTCTTAGGCTAACATCTTTTTTCAGAGGTTTAGTTTTGGAATGAACAGCTAATATTTGCTCTCTTTCACTAATATCTGGTAAATCAAGAGTAACTTTTCTATCAAATCTACCAGGTCTTAATAAAGCCTGATCTAATACATCTTGTCTATTAGTTGCTGCTAGTACAATCAGACCTTTATTTGGTTCAAATCCATCCATTTCAACTAAAATCTGATTAAGGGTTTGCTCTCTTTCGTCATTACCTCCACCAACTCCAGAACCTCTAGATCTACCAACAGCATCTAATTCATCTATAAAAATAAGAGCAGGCGAGTTTTTCTCAGCAGTTTTGAATAAATCTCTAATTCTACTTGCTCCAACTCCAACAAACATCTCGACAAATTCTGATCCAGATGTGTAGAAAAAAGGAACCTCAGCTTCACTAGCTACAGCTCTTGCAAGAAGAGTTTTACCTGTTCCAGGAGGACCAACTAATAATATTCCTTTAGGAATTTTTGCTCCAATATCAGTATATTTTTTAGGATTTTTTAGAAATTCAACAATTTCATATAATTCTTCTTTTGCTTCTTTTAGCCCAGCAACATCTTTAAAAGTAAGTCTTTTTTTCTTGTCTTTAGATGGTAATACCATTCTAGCCATAGACTTTCCAAAGCTCATAGCTTGAGCACTTCCTTTTTGAGCTTGTCTAATAGAGAACCATAGTAGTAATCCTATTAATAATATAGGAACAAATAAACTCAAAAATATATTGAGAGCTAATTTTGAACCATCATTATTGGTTACTTTGATATCAAGTGCTTGAATTTTTTCTGATGATACACCATAATTCTGTAATGATTCCAAGAAAGTTCCAGAAGGTTCTTTCTCAGCTGTTTTCACAGAATCATCTTTTAGAGTAATATTAACTTGATTATCTTTTACTACAATGTTTTTTACTTGATCATTCTGAATTTCTGTCACAACTTGAGACAATGATATAGTATCACTTGTTGGTTTTGATTGTGATGATATAAAACTAAATACTACTATTATAGCTAATAGGGATAATACACCAGACAATATGTTTTTACTAAATTGTTTCATTATTAATTTAGATTTAAATTTTATAATTTATGCTAAACACAAGCTAACTCTATGTTCAGCTGGATCTACAGATATAATTTTGAATATTTGAACAATACCTTCTTTGAGACCATTATATTTTGCTTTCTCCTTTTCAATTTCAGAGCTATGTACTAACCCTCGTATATTTCCTTCTAGTTGAACAAATATACCAAAGTGATTCATCTTTAATATAGTACCTTTTATTTCTTGATTAGGTTTGAAATTAACAGCAACAGTTTGCCATGGATCTTCCAATAAAGCTTTTACGGAAAGAGAAACTTTTCCATTAGACACATCGATAACTTTAGCTTTAATTTTTTCACCTTCTTTAAACATTGTTTTTGGATCTTCAACTAATTGCCAAGAAAGTTCTGAAATATGCACAAGACCTTCGATTTTTTGCTCAGGAGTTCCAAATTTTAAGAAAATACCAAAATTTACAACACCAGTAATTTCACCTTCGATTATATCACCTTTTTCATAAGAATTAATTAGATTTAACTCTTCAGATTTTCTAGCTATTTTTTCAGAAACAATCAATTTATTCTCATCTCTATCAACAGTTATAATAGATACTCTAAAAGTAGTGTTTATATAATCATTTAATCTAGATAAAATTTTATTTTTATCTCCACCATCTACTCTAGGATAATGATCATATGCTAATTGAGAAACTGGTAAAAATCCAACAATTCCATTTATTTGTACTAAAAGTCCACCTTTGTTTGCATCAAGAATTTTTACATCAACAGGCTCATTTGCTTCTTTTTTCTCATATAGGTCATCCCAAACTTTATCTTCAGATGCAGATTTCATAGATAATTCTATATATCCATCATCAGTGTTTAGATTCATAACTGTGGCGGTTACTTCATCACCAATTTTCAATTGTTTGAAAGTCCCAAATCCATCATTTAATTCTTCTCCTAATACTATACCAGTTCCTATTCCTAAATCTATATATAGTGCATTTGTTCCAATTTCTAAAACTTTTCCAACAACATCTTCTCCAATATTTGGTATATTTATAGGGTTTTCTGCTAATAAAATATCCATTTTGGATCGGACTTCTTTTGAGTTACTCATTTTTAAAGGGTTAGTTAATAATATTGTCCGTAGTATTATAATATTAAAATACGGCTTGTATATAATAATACCTTTATTTTCAATAAAAATCAAGTATAAATTTAAAAGCTATACACAAAAAATGTATAGCTTTATAATATAAATTACTTAGTTTATGGAATGTGTACAGATATTAAGACTTTATGAATATAAGAGCAAATTTTTAATTCTTTCTCATAATCTTCTCTATTTAAAGTAAAGAGGTTACTTTTACTTGAAGATATCTCTCTTAATAAACTATATTTTGCTGGAAAAATAACTTTCATAATATCATATTGAGAAAAGTTATTTAACTTTTCTTTTTTTAGTTTAATTAATCTAATTTTACTAGAGTTAGTTAGATTAATAGATAATTTAATTAATCCTAAATCTAGCTTTCTTAGATATAAATCTTCGAATATAGTAATATCAGAAAGTGTTTTGTCATATTTTTTCGATAAATTTATAGAAGATTTTCTTTTCTTTATAAATTTGATTTCAGTTAATAAAAATTTATTTACCAGACAAACAAAAATCTTAATTTTCATATAATAAAATAAAACAAAAGAACAGGATGAATTGTATTATAAAATTAAAAATTTGTCAACTATTTATTACGATTTTAATTTAAATACATTCTAGAGAATAACATTTATAGATCATCTCTTTCTAAATCTAGTAACCATTTTTTTCTTTCTTTACCCCAGTAATATCCATAATTCTCTGATTTTTCTTTTACAACACGATGACAAGGAATAAAGAGAGCTATAGGGTTTTTCCCACATGCATTCCCAATTGCTCTAGAAGCTTTAGGTCTTCCAATTTTAATAGCAATTTTAGTATAAGTTATTGTCTCACCAAATGGGATTGTAATTATGGCATTCCAAACACTTTTTTGAAATTCTGTGCCTTCAATTTTATCTGAAATTAAATAATTAGGTAAATTTTTGTTTCTAAAAAAATAATCGTCTAAAGTTTTCTTAATTAATTCCGGTGACTCTAAATAATTATGTTTTTTTGTATCTGTAAAAACTGCATTTTTTATTTTATTTTCTTCATCTAACTCTATTTCTAAGAATCCTAGTGCTTCTGGACAAGTGTAATAGTATAATTTTGGGTTAATGTCATTTTTATTCATTAAAATTATTAAGATTAATTCAATTATGTACTTCTCTAATGATATTTTCTGTAACTTCTTTAATTGATTTACTTGCATCAATGATTATGGCTCCTTTTTCTTTTATATGGTTTTCCCATTCTGATTTCCAACTAAACACCCATTCTTGAACTTCTTTTGTTTTTGCAAAATCATTTGATGTACGAGTACTAAGCCTCTCACAAAGTATATTTTGATTTACTTTTAATAAAAATATTTTGTCAAATAATGGAAGCATATCATCAAGATTGGATGTAGTTCCACAATAAAATACAGTGCTATCAGAATTCTCTTTAATAAGAGTTTCTAATTTTTGCTTACTACAAATCCAGGTAGATTGTTTTACTTTCTCAAAATCATTATTATCATAATCTTCAAAAGGTTTCCCAGTATTCTTATTAATCATTGTAAATAATCCTTCAATATTCTCAATTCCAAATGACTTATATCCAAGTCGATTTAATTCATCACAAACGGCAGATTTTCCTGTTCCAGGAGTTGCTGTTATTAATATAGATTTCTTCATTAGAATATTATTTTATTAAGTTAATTTTACCAATACACCTTTTCTTTTAACAATATTTTTATAATCCCATTGGATTTTACTTGACTTATTAAGCCATCTTTTTAAATCATCTATGTTAATTTCTTTTATGTCACTATACAAAATCTCAGATTCTTTGAATTTACCTGTATTTACTAAAGATGGTTCATCAAAACTTTGGCCACTACAGAAAATAAGAGCTACTTTTCCACTTTTTCGGACAGTATATGATACTATAGGATTTCTATTGATAAACCAAACAGGTCCACCATGCCAGAGTTTGTTTTTGGAATCATTCAAATTATTATTTATGAATTCCGATAAGAAATTACAAATTTCTCTAACCTCTTCTATCTGTGATGAATTATATGAAATAATCTGAGAATGTAATGTATTTATCTTTATTTATCCATAATTAGTAGAATCCTAATATTTAATTTTTGGGCGGAAGAGGAGGGATTCGAACCCTCGATGAGTTTCCCCATACACGCTTTCCAAGCGTGCGCACTAGGCCTCTATGCGACTCTTCCAAAAAATAACTATATATAGTATAACAGAAAAAATATATTTATCAAATAAATTAAAAACGACAATAAAAAAAGAAGGATATTTTAAATTTGAAAGATGATATGGAATAATATTTTTTCGTTTAATGTACTTGACAAATATATAAAAAATGTTATAATCATGACTGTTAAATGTTCTTTGATAAAAAGAGGAAATTAAGTATGTTGAATTTATTTAAAAATTTGTTTGGTAATTCTTTTGGTAATTCTGAAGAATCTAAATCTCTTGAAAGAGAAATTAATAGTATAGAATACGATATTAATCGTATAATAAAAAAAATTACTTTTTTATTACATATTCTGGATTTTGATTCTGAAATCTTGAAAAAATATTCAAGATTAGTGTTTGAAACTCAGACTGAATATCATTACGGCGAAGGAACAGATTCTTTAAATTATAAGAAATCTCATCTAAAAGAAACTTTAGATGAATGTTACGAATTAGAAAGAGAGATAAGAGATGGAGTTTTTTCCCAAAAAAGTGAAGAATGGAAAGAAATATTTCTTTCTCTTCCTGAAGGAGAATCTATCTCGTTTACATCTGTAGAGGATGGGGAATACTTTCTTTGGTATAAAAGAATATCAGAGAATCAATTCCAGAAACTAGTAGCTGGAAATATGTCTACTATCGGTAATGTTTATGATGAAGGGATATTAGACTTTGATCAGGTTTTGGGATCTAGTTCAGGATATTTCTTGGACTCTATTCTAGGAAGAAGAAAATTTGAGATCAGAAAAGATCCTCTAACTCTAAGAAAAGAACTTTCTGAGACTAAATAGTATTTGAAAGTTTACAATTTATACATAACCTTAGTCTCAATTATGAGTCTAGGGTTTTTTATTTTAATAAAAATGTAAATAATTCTTGACAAAATGTAAGTTATATGATAATGTAGATAAGTACATTCAGAAAAAATAAGTATATGTCAAAAAGATTAAATTTAGGGATTTTAATTTCTGTGCTTTCTTTAACTTCTTCATTTGAAGTTAAAGCTCAATTTGAAGTTAAAGCTCAAGATAAAATTTACTGTTATGACAATCGTTTTTCAATAGAATCTTGGGGTTGTATAAAAAAATGTCCTGATAATGGAATGTTCTATGGAGTATTTGAAGGAGTAGAAAATACATTTTATAATTATAATTGTCCAGGAGTAGTACAAAATAATCCATCAATATCTGAGGAAGACAAAAAATGTCTTGCAGGATATAAATTTAATCCTGAGACAGGAGAAAAATGTCCAGATTCATATTCTGAATACAACAATACTGTTACTTATTAATTTTTAATTAATAAGATTAAACTTTAAAATTAGCTCATGCATTAGATTGTATGAGATTTTTCTTTTTGCTTGTCAATTAATAAAATTCATAATTTTAGTTTTGCAATTTTCATAAATTTAATATATAATGTAGAGTATATTAGCTTAATTAAAAATAGTGAAAGTAATAAGTTTCTATATTGTAGAGTATATTGATAATGGATTAGCTGATGTTTTTTTATCTTTTGGGAATCTTTCTTCAGAGGATTTTGAAAAGTGGGATCAAGATATAGTACTAGAAAAATATGAAGATAAAGAATTTGATTTTGAGAAGAATAAAGAAAAATTATTTAGTATTATTAACAACAAAATTTTAGATAACACAGATATAAAGTCAGAATTGAAAGAAATGTGTTATGTTATCAGAAAAAACAATCCAGATCTGATAGATTATTACAATATAGTCCAAAATTATATTAACGAATTCTGCGAGTTTATAGATCAAGATTATGCAGTTTATTTTAGAGTAAATTATATTTAAATTATGAGTAAAGTAGATTTGAACAAAATACCATTGATAGCCTTAAAAAATAAAGTTTTATTTCCAAAAGAAATTATTTCTCTTGTTTTCGAAAGAGAAGAATCTTTAAATGCACTTAATTTTTCTCTGGATAATAATATAGATCCTGTTTTTGTTTTTCAAAAAAAATATAAAGATGAAATAGAAGCTGAAAATCTTTATAATGTAGGTACAGTAGCAAAAATAATTAGAATTTGGAAAATGCCAGAAGGGCCAACGGGTGTTTTGGTAGAAGGTTTGTATCCTGTAGAAGTTAGTGAGATTGAAAAAAAAGATAATACATTTTTTAGTGAATTTAAATTTTTAGAAAATAAGCCAATTGAGAATTTAGTTGAAATTGAAGCAGTAATTCGAAATATTATACTTGTATTTAAAGATATTTTGAATATGGGAGTATCAATTTCTCTTCCAGTTGTGAATGAAATTATAGGTGATAAGATTGAAGCAAATGAGTTAGCTTCTTTAATAAGTTCTATTTTAACTATCAAAAATGAAGAGAAGCAAGCTTTATTAGCTGAGACTGATCTTTTAGAAAAATTAAAGAAAATAAATCTTTATATTAATAAAGAAAAAGAGATTTTGAAATTAGGTCAAAAAGTTCAGCAGGAAACCCAGAAAAAAGTCGGTAAATTTGCTAGAGAAGCTATGCTTCGTGAACAAATGAAAACTATAGAGAAAGAATTGGGAATGAGTCAAGAAGATAGTGAATTTGGAGAATTGAGGAATAAATTAAAAAAAGCAAAATTACCAAAAAAAGTTGAGAAAAAAGCTTTTACAGAACTTTCTAGATTGGATAAAATGCCACCTTTTTCTCCTGAAAGCTCTTATATCCAAAATTATCTGGAGATCTTAGCTTCACTTCCTTGGGATAAAAAGAAAAAAGTTAGCATAGAATTGTCCAAAGCTAAAGAAATTTTGGATAATGATCACTATGGTTTGGAAGAGATAAAAGAAAGAATCTTAGAATATCTTTCTGTTGAGAAATTAACTAAAAAACCACAGGGAACAATTCTTTGTTTCTTTGGACCTCCTGGTACAGGTAAAACTTCAATTGGAGAATCTATAGCTCGTGCAACTGGTAGAGAATTTGTTAAAGTATCTCTTGGTGGAGTAAGAGATGAGACTGAAATTAGAGGTCATAGAAGAACTTATGTTGGTGCTATGCCAGGTAGAATTATTCAAGGTTTGAAAAATATCAGTTCTTCAAATCCAGTATTTATGCTAGATGAGATAGATAAATTAGGTTCGGATTTCAGAGGAGATCCTTCGGCAGCTCTTTTGGAAGTTCTAGATCCAGCTCAAAATAAAGATTTTATAGATCATTATTTGGATATAGAATATGATTTATCTGATATTATATTTATTACAACTGCAAATGATTTATCCTCAATTCCAGAACCATTATTAGATAGAATGGAGATTATAGAATTTACTGGTTATACTGATGATGAGAAATTAAATATAGCTAAACAATATTTGGTTCCTAGAGTTATCAAAAAGAGTGGGTTAACACCAAAAATTTTAGAATTTGAAGATAAGAGTATTTTGACTATTATTAGTAAATATACATTTGAGGCTGGTCTTAGAAGTTTTGATCGTGAATTATCTAAAATAGCTAGAAAAGTAGCTAAAGAATTTATCATGTTAGGAGATAAAGACTTTAAGGTAAAAATTAAACCAGATAATATTGAGAAATATTTGAAGTCAGAAAAATATGAGGAAAGTAGAATTAATAAAAAAGATGAAATAGGTGTAGTGACTGGGCTTGCTTGGACTCCTCATGGAGGCGATATCTTATTTATAGAAACAAATCTATTTAAAGGTGAAGGAAATTTACAGTTAACAGGTCAACTTGGTAAAGTGATGCAGGAATCAGCTCAAGCAGCTTACTCTTATGTCAAATCTAATGCAAATAAATACAATATAGAGGTTGAGACTATAAAATCTCAAGATATGCATTTGCATGTACCAGCAGGAGCAACTCCAAAGGATGGTCCTTCAGCGGGCTTAGCTATGGCAACAGCTCTAATATCTGCACTTACTAAGAGAAAAGTAGATAGAACAGTTGGTATGACTGGCGAGATAAATTTGAGAGGTAAGGCTATGAAAATAGGAGGACTCAAAAATAAAATTTTAGCAGCTCACAGAGCAGGCCTAAAGACTATTATTATTCCTAAATCTAATAAAAGTGATTTGGAAGAATTACCTCAGAATGTAAAAGATGATTTGAAATTTGTTTTTGCTGAGACTATGGATGATGTAATTCCAGTAGCTTTAAAATAAATTTGTATGGATGAAAAACAAAAAATAGAACAATTTCTGACAAGGGGAGTAACAAATATTATTGAAGAAGAAGATTTAAGAAAAAAGTTATTTTCAGGTGAAAAATTAAGAATAAAGTTTGGAATTGATCCAACTGGTCCTGATATTCATTTAGGAAGAGCAATTTCTTTTTGGAAATTAAAGATACTTCAAGAATTAGGTCACAAAATAATTTTTATAATTGGAGACTTTACAGCTCAAATTGGTGATCCCTCTGATAAAACTGAAGAAAGAAAAGGGTTAAATAGGGAAGAAGTAAATGAAAATCTAAAAGATTATTTAAATCAAGTTGGAAAAATAGTTGACTTAAATCAAGTTGAGATTTTATATAATTCTGATTGGTTATCCAAATTAGATTTTAATCAAATTTCGGAGTTAGCAGATGTTTTTTCTGTCTCAGAGATGCTTGATAGAGATAATTTTTCTAAAAGACACAAAGAAGGGCAAAGAATTAGTCTGAGAGAGTTTATGTATCCATTGATGCAGGGATATGATTCTGTTATGGTAAAGTCTGATTTAGAGATTGGAGGAAATGATCAATATTTTAACTTAATGGCAGGTAGGAAAATTCAGAAAGTTTATGGTCAAAAATCACAAGATATTATGACATTTGAATTTTTGGTTGGGCTTGATGGTAGAAAAATGTCTACTTCTTGGGGAAATGGAATATTTATTAATGATAGTCCACAAGATATGTTTGGTAAAATTATGACTGTAAAGGATGATTTGATTTTAGATTATTTTAGATTAGCTACAGATATTGATCTTGAGCAAATTGAAATTTACCAAAAAGACTTAGAATCTGGTAGAAATCCAAAAGAGATCAAAGAAATCTTAGGATATACTATTGTAAAAAGATATTATGGAGAAGAGATAGCAGAACAAACTAAATTAGATTTTGAAAGAATATTTAGAGAAAAAAAAGTTAGTAAAGAAGATTTTGTGGAATATGTTTATACCAAATCTGATTATAAATTAGTGAATATAATTGCTGATATATTTGAGATATCTCTTACCAAATCAAAAGATTTGATAAAGTCAGGAGCAATAAAATTTATCTCACTTGAGAATAATGATATATTAACTATAACAGATATAAGTATAAGTTTATTGGATAAATCCATCATAGATTTTGTTCAAAATAAAGAAATATTTTGTATAAAAAAAGGTAAAAAAGATAAAATAGCTTTGATTTTGGAAGAGAAAAAATAATATATTTATAATTAATTATTATGAAAATTAAATTTAACAAAATAGATTTAATCTATATAATAATAATTTTGATAGTAGGTATTATAATTTCTATGCCTATTTTGGGTGACTATAATTCATTTTTAGGAATTTCTGGGGATTTTCTTTTAGGTGCTTTTAGATTAGATTCTCTTTATCAGAATGGTTTGATTTCTTATGATGTTTCTTGGTATGGAGGAATTACTTATTGGCGGTCTTATCAATTTATTTTATTTTACTTATTATTGCCACTAAAATATTTGGGTCTCTCTAGTATACAAATTTTGTATGGATTTGCAATTTTTTATATATTTGCACTAAGATTAATTATTTATATTATACTTAGAAAATTTAAAGTTAATCCCAATTATAGTCTGATAATTAGCATAATTAGTTATACACCATTTTATTTTTGGTCTGTATTACATATGCCAACTTTATTGTTTGCTATTCTTCTGACACCTATAGTTGCATATTATTTCATTAATAATACAAATTTTGGATTTAATAAAAATACAATGGGATTAAGCTTATTTGCTGGATTGAGTCTTTATATACATCCTTTATTTGGAATTTATAATAGTGTTATTTTAGGATTTTTTTGGTTAAAAGAATTATTTCAATTTAAGATCAAGACAGTTTTAATTTCCGGATTAATATTTATTTTGAGTAGTTTTTTGTATATTTATCAATATTTCTGGGAAGATTTAAAATTTACCGATAATTATCATCTCTCATCTATATCATATCCAGTTATTAGAAGTTTCTTTCATTTAGATCTTTTAATGGTTTTGATTATTTTATTTTGTATATTTTTGATTTGGAAAAATAAATTTCATTCAAAAGAGGCTAAAATATTTTTTGGAGCTAATTTTTTTATGTGGTTAATTTTGTTAATAAATTCACTTTACTATATACCTATTTTTCATAGAGTTCAGATTACGAGAATGAATCAAATTGTATACATAGGAATTTTGATATCAGGATTTCCAGTCTATATTTATTTACAGAAGAAATTAAAACAAAGAAATTTGGTCACAATTATGGCTTTTTTATCAATTATTTTATTCTCTTTGGTTGTTTCTGTGGTCAAAGTTTATTATTTAGAATATACTAAAACAAAAGAAAATATAGAATATTATCGTAATGCATTACCTTCTATCAAAAGTAGAGTGTATGACTTTTCTAGTGATTTTAGATTTACTCATTTAAATTCTAATAAAAATTCAAATTATGATTTTCAATTTATTACAGGTTATAGTAATCATTTGGTTTTGAGTCCAAATGCTGGTGCCTTTGAAGATCTAATACATTTTCATAAATGTATAGATGGGCAAAAAAGAGATTTTAGTTCTGAGAATCTTTGGACTTATATGAAAGTTTTGGGAGTAAAACAAATTTTTCCTATACAAGAGCCATATCCAATTTTATTACAAGAACTTATCAAACAAGAAAAATTAAAAGTAATAAATTTTAGTTCTGATGGAAATGTCTATAATATTTTAGAATCTAATTTTGAACCGAAAATTGCTACAGGTATTGATGAATCAGATTTCTCAACAATTCAGAATTTAGATACAAAATTGAATATTGAAAATAATTTTTACAATTATGATAATTTAGATAAAGATAATAAAGAGATAGTAGAAATTTTATTTGAATCAAATAAACCTGAATTCTCAGTAATTTACCCAAAGTTAAATCAAATTTTGATTAAGGATGATGGTAAAGATATCGACCAATATCCATATATTTATCTTAACCATAATTATTCAAAAGGATTTAATATAAATGGTTCGAATTATATCCAGAAATCTTCTGACTATAAGATTATTATAAATAGGACAGGAGAAGATGTTCTATTAACACATCAGTGGCATAAAATATTTTATGTACAATTATTTTCATGGATCTTTATTATTATTTTAATAGTTAATTTTAAAAATTTAACTAAAATCTTGTTGACACATAAAAGATAATTTGTTAGAATAAATATGTAATTTATAAAGCGGGTATCGTATAAGGGCTAATTATCTCTGCCTTCCAAGCAGATGATGAGGGTTCGAATCCCTCTACCCGCTCATAGTTGTTAAAAATAAAAATATGTCTTATTTAATCTTTGATATCGAAACAATAGGAGATAATTGGGAAGATATAGATTCCAATACCCAAGATTATCTTTTGAAATATGCTGAAGATGATGTTAAGCGAGAAGAAATTAAACAGACATTGGGATTATATCCTTTAACTGGTAGTATAGTAGCTATTGGACTTTATGATCCATATAAAAATATAAAAAGTGTCTACTTTCAAGCCCCAGCTTCTAACTTGGAAAGTTATTATGAAAAAGATGGAGTATACTTTTTGACAGGATCAGAAGAAGAAATTTTAGATAAATTCTGGTCTACTGTCAAGAAATATGATACATTAGTTACTTTCAATGGTAGAGAATTTGATTGTCCTTATATAATGATGAGGTCAGCTATAAATAAAGTAAAAGCAACTAGAAACTTAATGCCATACAGATATTCAGATAAAGAGCATATTGATCTTTTAGAACAATTAACTTTTTATAGAGCTACAAGAAAATTTAATCTCGACTATTATTGTAAGAGATTTGGTATAACCAGTCCAAAAGCAGAGGGAATAACAGGTTTGGATGTTCCAGATATGTTTAGAGAAAAGAGATATGAAGAGATAGCCAAGTATTGTATGAGAGATGTAGTTGCAACTGGAGAATTATTCAAAATATGGTTTGAATATCTAAAGATAATGTAATGTGGAAAAGATAGTATCAATTGTTATTTTAGCTTGGAATAATAGAGAAGATCTCGAGAACTGTGTGAACTCAGTCATAGAAAAAACAAAAATAAAATACCAGTTAATAATTATAGATAATAATTCACAAGACTCCACAATAGAATATCTTTTCGATTTGGAAAAAAATTGGAATAATAAAAATATAATTAAAGTTATTTATAATAAAGAAAATTCAGGTTATGCTAGAGGAAATAATCTAGCAATTCCTTATATAGAAGGGAAATATGTTTTGTTCTTAAATCAAGATATTGTTATTACAGAGCAAAGTATAGATAAAATGGTTAGCTTTTTAGAAGAAAATTTAGATTATAATGCTATTGCTCCTCAACTTAGATATCCTGATAATAGAATTCAGATGAGTTGTCGTTTATTACCGACTCCAAAATCAATGATAGGTAATTATTTAAAATTAAGTTGGGATGATTCAAAAAATTTTGATCATACTAAAAATCAAGAATGTGAGCAACCTATGGCATCAGCAATAATGTTAAATACCAAAGTTTTTAAAGAAATTGGAGGATTCGATGACCATAAAGATTATTGGCTTTTTTTTAATGATGTAGATTTATCCAAGAAGTTACAAGTTAGAAATCATAAAACATATTTTTTAGCTAACATATTTATGTATCACCATCATGGAGCTAGTACAAAAAAACTATTTAATCTAAAAAAACAAATATACTGGCATAAAGGAATGATTCGATATTTTAGAAAATGGTATTGTCATAATTTTTTAACAATATTTTTACTATACTTCCTATCAGGAATTAGCTTTATAGGACTTGGTTTAAAAGACTTTGTCAGGAAGTAAAGAATAATTAACTGATATTAATATTTAATTATGTTTGTATATATTGACATAATTAAATAAAAATGATATAATGTTTAAGTAAATTATTGAGAGAACTCAATATGGAAATTATTGAAATTTTAACTTACAGAAAGGGTGTTGTTAAGGGCGTTTCTTTTCCAAAATCCCAAGTCAATAGAATATTGGAAGAATTATCCTCAGCACTTGCTGAGGATGGTCAAAAAATCGAAAACCACGCATGTTATTGTGTGGAAGACGCTAATAATCTTCGTCCCTATTGGATAGGGATTTTGGATTCAAAAGTGGTAATTGGATCTGAAGTAATCAGAGAAAATTACTAATAAATTGCATCAAAAAGGTAACTTTAACTAGTTATCTTTTTTCTTTATAAATAAAAAAAGTACATAGATTTGCTATGTACGATAAATTTTTAGATTAACTTAAACTCTTTATATAGATTATAGGTAATTGTTTTATACCATTCTCTAGTATTATCTACCCATTTCTCGATATAAGTATTATCATCTAGATCAGGAATTAATTCTAATTCTTGAAAAACAATTTTGTTTCTAGAATTGATTCCTAATATAGGATCTACAACCAATTTTAAAAGATATTTATACCTTCTCATCTTTGCTATATAATAGAATCCTTTCCGAAAGCAATGATCTAATTTATTAAATCCTGCTTCAGGATAAATTAAACAGGATAAATCTTTATTACGGTTTAAGAAATTACTTATTTCGACAACCCCATTTCCATTCTGTACAGATAAGCAACCTATCTCATTAGTTGCAATATCATAACCAATTGGTCTAATAATTGTCACCAGTGGAATATTAAGGGCATATTGCATCAGAGATTCTCTAATGCTAGGAAACCATACTTCATTATTCCCTAAGTAATTAAATCCTTTTAAACTTCCAATTCCTTTTGTATTCAATGCAGAATTTTCTTCTAAAATAGGATGGTTAGATATTATCATAATGGCCTCTTCAGGTAGGGAAAAAGGTTTCTCTATTTGTATTGGGAGAATTCTTTGAAGTTCAGTAATTAATTTTTTAGCATCAATTAAATCATTGAAATATTCTTGATGAAGATTATGATAATATGAATATGAAGGATCAATTTTCATTTAAAACCTCTTTTGAGTAAATGATAATACATTATAACATAAAAATAAATATAAACCTATACTTACGATATTTTTACTCAAAAAATAGAGATGAGGATATCCGTTATCTTGAATAAAAATTAAATATGATATATAATAGTTTTATATGACAGAAAGAAAAGAATTAATTTTAGAGTATCTTATTGTAGAATATGTAAAGACTGCTCAACCAGTTTCCTCCTTTGTGTTACAAAAAGAATACAACTTACCATATTCAAGTGCAACAATCAGAAGTGAATTGGCAGAATTAGAAGAGGAAGGATTTTTAGTTCAAATACATACTTCATCTGGTAGAGTGCCAAGTGATAAGGGATATAGATATTATGTAAATAGATTATTAGGAAGACAAGAAATTTTGAAGCAATATATAAAAAAAACACATAATATTCTAGATGAGTTTAGTAGAATTCAAGAAATACATATAAAATTAAAACATTTATTAACTCAAATATCTTCTGAGTCTGGAAATGTTACAATAGGAAAACTTTCTTCGAATGTTGTGTTTGAAGAGGGAACTCATAAGTTCTTATCTCAGCCTTATTTTTCATCTATGGATTTTATAAAAGAAGCATTAGATGATCTTGATTCTATAAAGCAAAATATGGATGAGATAGGAAAAGATTTACCAAAAGGAAATTATCAACTCTATATAGGTGATGAAAATCCAGTTCAGTCTATGAAAAAATATTCGGTCATAGTTGGTAAATGTACAATTGATCAAGATGATGGTATAATTGTAATGATAGGACCAAAGAGTATGGAATATGCCAAAAATATAGCATTAATAGAATATGTATTGAATCCAAATAATTATAACGAAGATGAGTAAAAATAATTTAGAGAATAAACAAGAATTAGAAGATAATATAGATAATACTTCACAAGAATCTATTATTGACAATAATGTCTTAGAAGATGAAGTTGAGAAAGATGTTTTAAAAAAAGAAGAACTTAAAGTTTCTTTGGAAGATCAAATTGCTAAACTACAAGAAGAATCTTCTATTAATTTAGCTGGGTGGAAAAGAGCCCAAGCTGATTATCAAAATTTACAAAAAACTTCATCTAAAGAAAAATTAGATATAATTAAATATGCTAGCTCAGACATGATCACAAAGTTAATCCCATTATTTGACAACTTTGAATTAGCTCTAAAATATACCCCAGAAGAATTGAAAGATAATCAATGGGTCAAAGGTATAGAATTTATTTTAAAACAAATGCAAGAGATGTTGATTGATCAAGGAGTTAAGATTATAAATCCTTTGGGAGAAGATTTTGATCCACATCAACACGAAGCTGTTGAAACAATAGAGTCTGAAGATGAATCAAACAAAAATAAGGTTATTGAGGTAATGCAAGTTGGGTATAAATTAGAGGATAAATTAATCAGATCTGCTAGGGTAAAAGTTTCTTCATGATAACATGGGAATCTCTTCCACTATTTAATTTTAATTTAATATTTCTTATTACTACTTTAGTAACTATAATTACCTTTAGTTTTATATTAAAACAGAAATTTATATATAAAGTTTTTAAACCCAGAATAAGAGAAAGAGATATTCATAGTACATTTAAACCCAAAGTAGGAGGATTAGTTATTATTCCACTATTTAATTTATCATTAATATTATTACATATTTTTGGTTTGATGTATCTTAACAGTTCATTAGTGGGAGTCATGATAGGTTCTTTTTTTGTTTTTGTGTATGGATTTTTAGATGAAAAATATGATCTTTCTTGGAAATATCAATTAATTATACAAATAATAATAGCATTGACGTTAGTTTTTTTTGGTATAACGATAAAATCTGTTATGTTACCTTATGGAGAGATTTTGTTTTTTGATCAAATGAAGTTAAGTTTATTTTCTACAGATATATATTTTTTACAAGTTATTTTAACAGTGTTTTGGATCGTTGGATTAATGAATGTTTTAAATTGGCTAGATGGATTAGATGGATTAGCTGGAGGAGTCGGAGTAATAGGTTTTATAATTCTATTTGTATTGTCAATAACAACTTTTGTTAATCAAATAAATATAGCTTATTTAAGCATAGTTTTAGCTGGACTATATTTAGGTTTTTTATTTTTTAATTTTTATCCATCTAAAATTTTTTTAGGTACTTTAGGTAGTATGTTTCTTGGTTATATTTTAGGATCTCTATCAATTATAAGTGGAGGTAAAATAGCAACTATATCTCTTGTCTTGGCATTCCCTATAATAGATGCTTGTATTGTTATTATACAAAGAATATTAGCAAATCAATCAATATTTAAGGCTGATAATAGACATTTTCACTATAAACTTTTACAAATAGGTATATCTCAAAAAAAATCTGTTATCATAATGTATGGTATATCACTAATTTTTGGACTCAGTGCACTATTTTTTAAAACAAATGGTAAAATTGGGATATTTTCTATAGGAATAATTTTTTTATTTTTATATTCTTTTAGATTTTTTAAAAAATAAATTATAAATTTATTTACAACAGGCCTTGACATAAAAGAAATGTTGTTATATAATAATAATAATTACAATCAATTTATATATATTATTATGGAAAATCAAGTATACAAAGATTTAATGACAGCTGGATTATCAGAGAAAGAAGCTAGAGTTTATATAGCAAGTATCAAACTAGGTAAATCAAGTATTCAGAAAATAGCGAAATTATCTAAAGTTAACAGAGCAACTACATATGTTTTGATAGACATTTTGATAGATAGAGGTCTTATGACTACTGTAACAGAAGGTAAAAAAAGATATTTCTCTGTTGAGAGTCCTGCAAAATTATCTCTTTTATATCAAAAGGAAAGAAATGATTTAAGTAGAAAAGAAATAGCTTTAAGATATTTAGTTCCTCAATTGACAGAAATCTTTGAAAATACTAGGGGAGGTTTGAATTCTAAGGTTAAATTTTATAATGGAGAACAAGGTCTAAAAGCATATAGAGAAGAATTGATTAAATCGAAAGATAAAAAAGTTTATTTAATGTACAACTATGAACAAATTAATAAATATATTCATAGTAAATATATTAATCCAAAAATCACATCAGATTTTATTAAAAGGAAAGTTAGTAAAAAAATTGAAACAAATTTACTTGTTTCTACAGAAAATATAGAAGAATTTAAAAAGTTAAAATTATCTTCTGACCCTAATTTAAATATAATAGATATATCTAAGTTTAAATATGGAGAAGCAGTTGATATTTCTTCATTTGATAACAAGTTGTTTATTACTTCTTTGGAAGAGAATTTATTAACTGTTGTTGTTCAAGATAATAACATAGCTCATTCATTTAAATCTATGTTTAAATTTGTAGAAAACAATATTAAATAGAATTAATTCTAATATTTAGATATTTTTAAAACATGGTAACTATTTATAAATTACCATGTTTTTATTTTGTTATATTTATTTTAAATTGAGAACCTCATACATAATTGTATGAGGTTTTTTTAATGTTAACTTACAGTACCCATATAAATACACCTCCTTTTAAGAGAATTAATACCTTGTATTGTAATAATACCATTAAAAAAAAATGTTGTCAATAAATATTCATAAAAATTGATGAATATTATTTTTATGTAATTAAAATTTTGTAGGTTTCTTCAGCTGTTTTTTCAAAGGTATATTTTTCAGAGGATATTCTAAGTTGATTTGAAATATCAGTATTATCATCAGATAGTAGATTTATTATTTTAGGGATCCATTTATTGATATCTTCTGGATCTGCTAAGATAACACCATCTTTTTTGAATTCTTTGAGAGAACTTGTATTTGAGCAAATTGTAGGAATGCCATATTTAATAGCTTCTAATACAGGAAATCCAAATCCTTCATACCAAGAAGGAAATACAAATATTTTAGAATTTTTATATAATAAATGTTTTTCTTCCTCTTTTATAAATTCTAATTCGATAATATCTACTTTAAAAGAAGAAGAATTAATTGTTTTTTTTATTTCACTATATCCATAACCTTTATTTCCAGCTAATATTAATTTTAGATCAGGAAAGTCTATTTTTATAATATTAAAAATATTGATTAAAAGTTCTAAGTTTTTTCTCTGTTCTTTTCTTCCTATCCAAAATATATAATTTGATTTAATTATATTGGTAATATTCTTATTTATTTCTATTGCATTGTTTTGTTTCAAATTAGGTAAGCCAGATTTTATCACCTTAATTTTTTCTTTTGCGATAAAATATTCATCTACAAGATCATTTTTTGTTGATAATGAGGGTGTAATTACTTTATGTGCCCATATAGCAGATAACTTTGTGAATATAGCAAGATGCCAAAAACGAAATAGAGAATAAGATTCAGGGAAATATTCATACTCTAATCCATGAATAACAATAAAGCTTTTCTTAGGATGAATAATAGGAATTATACTTGATGGTGTATAAAAAATATTAGGCTTATCTCTCATTAAAGCTATAGATAATCCCCAGATAGTCCATAAGATTTTTGTTTTAATAATTTTGTTTGTAATTCTTGGATGTAAATTTAAAATATCTTTACTCAATGGTTCTTTAGAGTACAAGATAATTTCATTTGAATTACTAAATTTTGTGAGTAATCTAGTGATAATTTCTTCTGAGTAAATTTCTGTTCCAGTTTTGTTTTTAATATTTAGTTTGGAAGCATCTATTGCTATTTTCATAAATTTACATTTTTCTTTGACCTAATATTCTTTTATATTTATCTAAATTATCTAACATTATTCCCGTTCCTTTTGCTACACAGTAAAGTGGGTCTTCAGCTATGATACAAGGAACTCCAGTTGATCTTGAAATTAATTCAGCAATGTTCTTTAGTAGAGCTCCTCCTCCTGTTACTACAATACCTTTTTCTATGATATCACTAGAAAGTTCGGGTGGAGTTTCTTGTAGGACATTTTTTATAATCTGAATTATTTCTCTTAATTCATTTTGCATGGCTATGGTTGCTTCTTCTGAAGAGATCTGAATAGTTTTTGGAAGTCCTGTTAGGATATCTCTTCCTTTGATTTCCATAATATCTGTTTCTATCGGAAGTGCACTACCTATCTGAATTTTAATATCTTCAGCCATTTGATCTCCAATTGCTAAGTTATACCTTTTTTTTATGTGACTAACAATTGCTTCAGTTAATTTATCTCCAGCGACTCTAGCAGAAGCAAAAGCTACGATTCCACCAAGTGATATAACTCCAACTTCTGTTGTTCCACCGCCTATATCTACTACCATTGAACCTGAAGGTACATTGATCGCTATTCCAGCTCCTAATGCTGCTAATATTGGTTCTTTAACAACAAAAGCATTTCTAGCACCAACATTCAAGGTTACTTCTATTACAGCTCTTTTCTCAGTAGATGTGATGGAAGCAGGAACAGATATTATACAATCAGGTTTGAAAAACTGAATTCTTGGTGAGACTTTTTTTATCAAATACCCAATCAAAGCCTCAGTTATTCTATAATCTGCTATCACACCATCTCTAATTGGTCTTACTGCTTTTATTCCATCAGGAGTTTTTCCTATCATCTCTTTTGCATCATTTCCTATGGCTAAAATTCTGTTATCATAAATATCAACTGCTACAACAGAAGGTTCATTTACGACGATACCTTTTTTAGGTATAAAAACTAATACATTTGCTGTCCCTAAATCGATTCCTATCTTTCTTGCCATAAAAATAATTTTCTAGGAAAGATTAATTTAAACTAATCTTCTCTCTATTTTTTCCCAATTAACATTGTTAATATAAGTTGTTACATAATCCACTTTAGTTGATGGTCTGAAATCTACCATAAATGCATGCTCCCACATATCTAAAACAAATATAGGTTGTGTAGCTAATTGTCCTAACTCGTGATCTGATACCCAAGCATTAATTATTTCATTTTGATACAAATAACTAACAACCCAACCAATTCCTCTCATTGAAGAAATTCTTTTAATATCTTTTAAATATTCTTCTAATGATCCAAATTGAGTATTAATTAACTGATATAGGTTTGAGTTTGAGTCTAAATCTTGTGCTCCATCTGAGATTTGTTCAAAATATAGTTCATGTAATCTCATTCCATTGAATTCAAAGCCTAATCTTCTTTGTAATTCTGATACTATTACTTGATTTGAGTCATTAGATTTTAGAGATTTAATTTGCTCTAATAAAAGATTTGTGTTTTTGACATAACCTGAGTATAATCCTAAATGAACTTGAATTTGTTCTTTGGATAATTCTTCTACTGATTCTAAATTGAAATTTTTTTCTTGATACATAAATTTAAATTATTATTTAATAATATCTATAGTATACCTTAATTATGATTATAATTCAAATATAATTCTAAAGTAATTTTCTGTATAAAAATATATAAATATAGTATAATATATTTTAGATATAATTTTACAAATAGAAAGTATATTCAAATTAAAATTTATAGTCTAAATATTAATAAGTTAATTTTAAATTAATAATATGAGTTATTTATTTACATCAGAATCAGTTTCAGAAGGACACCCAGATAAAATAGCAGATCAAATTTCAGATGCTATCATTGATAATTTTTTAGCTTTTGATCCTAATTCAAAAGTTGCTTGTGAGACATTAGTGACCACAGGTCAAGTTGTTTTGGCAGGGGAAGTGAAATCAAAAACTTATTTAGATGTACAATTTATTGCAAGAGATGTTATTAGAAAAATTGGTTATACAAATTCAGAATATATGTTTGAAGCTAATTCTTGTGGAATATTGTCAGCAATTCATGAGCAATCAGAAGATATTAATCAAGGAGTAGATAAAAAGAAAAAAGAAGATCAAGGAGCAGGGGATCAAGGAATGATGTTTGGTTATGCTACTAATGAAACTAAAAATTATATGCCGCTGGCTTTGGATCTTGCTCACAATATATTAAAAGAATTAGCTAATCTAAGGAGAGAGAATAAGCAAATCAAATATCTAAGACCAGACTCAAAGTCACAAGTTACTTTAGAATATGATGATAACCATAAACCAGTTAGAATAGATACAATTGTAATCTCAACTCAACATGATGATTTTGATGCTGAGGTAAAAATGTTAGCTAAAATCAAGAAAGATATTTTAGAAATTTTAATTCCAAGAATAAAAACTAAGTATCCAGAATATTCTAAGTTGTTTAATAATAAAATTAAATATTTTATAAATCCTACAGGAAAATTTGTAATTGGAGGTCCTCATGGAGATACTGGTTTAACAGGTAGAAAAATTATTGTAGACACATATGGGGGAAAAGGTGCTCATGGAGGAGGAGCTTTCTCTGGTAAAGATCCAAGTAAGGTGGACAGATCAGGAGCTTATGCAACTCGTCATATTGCTAAAAATTTGGTAGCAGCTGGTGTATGTGATGAGGTTTTGGTACAAGTTTCTTATGCAATTGGAGTTTCTGAACCAATGGGAATTTATATCAATACTTATAACACAGCTAAAGTTAAGATGTCTGATGGAGAAATAGCTAATATTATCTCAAAGATTTTTGATATGAGACCATATTTTATACAGAAAAGATTAAAATTAAGGAATCCTATTTATAGTGAAACATCATCTTATGGTCATATGGGAAGAGAAAGTAGAATTGTGAATAAAAAATTTATTTCTCCTGAAGGAAAGGAAAAAATATTGGAAGTTGAATTATTCACATGGGAAAAGTTAGATTTTGTTAATAATATCAAAAAAGAATTTGGTATAAAATAATTTAGAATCTATGAAAATTTTAATTACAGGATCTAAGGGAATGTTATCTCATGATTTAGCTAAGGTATTAAGTTTAGATCATGAAATAATTTTGACGGATAGAAATAATTTAGATATATCTTCAAAAGAAAATGTTGAACAATTTTTATCTCAATATGAGTTGGATTTTGTTATAAATTGTGCGGCATATACTCTAGTAGATAAAGCAGAAGAATTTAGTGAGCAAAATAAAGTGGAGAAAATTAATTCTCTAGGAGTTTATAATTTAGCTAAATATTGTTCTTATAACAAAATAAAATTTATTCAATATTCTACAGATTATGTTTTTGATGGAGAAAATAAAAATGGATATAAAGAGTCTGATATACCAATAAATCCAGTTAATTTTTATGGGTTAACAAAGTTAAAGGCAGAAAATTATATTTCAGATATTGCTAATAATAATCCAGATTTTGTATATTATATTTTTAGAATATCTTGGTTATATGGTAGTGGGGGCAAGAATTTTGTTGATACAATGATTCATCTTTCTAAGAATAAAACTGAACTTAGTATTATTAATGATCAAATAGGAAGTCCAACTTATACCTTAGATGTGGCTAAAAGAACAAATTATATCATTAACAATAATTTGGGTAAGGGAATTTATCATTTATCCAATGAAGGAGCAGTAAGTTGGTATGAATTTGCATCAGAGATATTTAGACTGAAAAATATAGATATAAAACTAAATCCTATAAGTTCATCTGAATATAAAACTTTAGCTAGAAGACCTAAATTTAGTATTTTATTAAATACTAAATTAAATACTAAGATGAGAATCTGGAAAGAAGCCTTAGCCGAGTATTTAGGTAAAAAATAATTTTATATCTTGAAAACAATAAAAGATATGATATAATTATTATAATATAATAATTAACATAATAAATAATTAAGATATGAATAATAAAAAGAAAGGATTTACATTATTAGAGATATTGTTGGTAATAGCATCAATAGGAATATTAGCAAGTATAGTTATTGTCGCTATAAATCCATTAAGACAGATAGGAAAAGCAGAGAATGCAAGTAGATGGGGAGGAATAAATACAGTACAAAAAGCATTAGATCAATATTATATATCGAATGGAAGATATCCAAAAGATATAATAGATGATGCAACAGGATTATACGGTGAAATATGTGATACAGGAAAAGAGATAGAGGGAGATTCAACAGATTGTACAGGAAAGATAGATCTGAGAGAGTTAGTTCCAACATATATAGCAGAAATACCAAGAGATCCAAAAGGAGGAGGATATAAAGCGGGTATAAATAATGTAAATAATAAAATAAGTGTATTTGCAGATAAAGCTGTATTAGGAGAATTTATAATAATTAATCCAATAGAACTAAGTTTAGTAATAAATGGAACAAATGAAGTAGGACAGACATTGACAGTAACACTCCCAACAGGACTAAATATATCAGAAGAAAGTCTAATTTGGTATACAGTGGATGCTGGAATAGAGACTCAAGTAGGAACAGGGATAAGTTATGTGGTGCAAACAGCAGATGCAGGAAAAGAGATAGTATCAAAAATAGTGATAGGTGAAAATGTACTAGCAAGTGGAAGTATAACTCAAGTTAATATTCCTTCACTAACTACTCTTTGGGCAAAGAGTGCAGGAGGAAGTGGATTTGATAATGTTAGTCATGTGACGAGTGATAATAATGATAATATAATAATTACAGGATATTTTGACTCAAATGTAATGAATTTAGGAAGTGATATAAATGGAAATCCAATCAATTTAAATAATAATGGTAACAGAGATATATATCTATCAAAATATAACACTGATGGAGAATTATTATGGGCAAAGAGTGCAGGAGGAAGTGGATTTGATAATGTTAGTCATGTGACGAGTGATAATAACGATAATATAATAATTACAGGATATTTTGATTCAAATATAATGAATTTAGGAAGTGATATAAATGGAAATCCAATAAATCTAAATAATAATGGAAGTCAAGACTTTTATATATCAAAATATAATATTGATGGAGAATTATTATGGGCAAAGAGTAGTGGAGAAACTTTAGGTGAATACGGTATTTCTATAACGAGTGATAATGACAATAATATAATAGTTACAGGATATTTCAGCTCTAATCCTATGAGTTTAGGAAATGATATAAATGGAAACCCAATAAATTTAAATAATAATGGTAGTCAAGACTTTTTTATATCAAAATATAATATTGATGGGGAATTATTATGGGCAAAGAGTGCAGGAGGTAATTTAGCTGATTATGGTTTTTCTATAACAAGTGATAATGGTAACAATATAATAGTGGCAGGTAGTTTCCAATCGAATGTACTAAATTTAGGAAATGATATAAATGGAAACCCAATAAATTTAAGTAATAATGGAAGTAGAGATACATATATATCAAAATATAATATTGATGGAGAACTATTATGGGCAAAGAGTGCAGGAGGGGGAGGATTTGATTATATGAATGATATGAAACTTGATAATGATAACAATATAATAGTAGCAGGTAGTTTTCAATCGAATGTACTTAGTTTAGGAAATGATATAAATGGAAATCCAATAAATCTAAATAATAATGGAATTCAAGACTTTTATATATCAAAATATAACATTGATGGAGAATTATTGTGGGCAAGGAGTGCAGGAGGAAATGATAATGATTATATTAATAACATCGCTATTGATAATGACAATAATATAATAGTTACAGGATATTTCAGCTCTAATCCTATAAATTTAGGGAATGATATAAATGGAAATCCAATCAATTTAAATAATAATGAAAGTGAAGAGCTCCATATATCAAAGTATAATTTAAATGGTGGTTTATTATATTCAAAAAAAAGTTTAATACAAAATGGAAATGATTTTGGAAGTTTAGTTATGATTGATGATTATGATAATTTAATAATATCTGGTTATTTTATATCAAACCTAATGAGCTTAGGGAATGATATAAATGGAAATTTAGTTTCATTAAGTACAAATGGTTCATATGATATATTTATATTAAAATTTACTCAATAATAAATTTTAATTTGATATTTTATTCGAAATAGTTTATAATATAAAGAATATTAACTATTTATTTTATGAATCAATCAGAAATTAATACCTTGATTATGCTCGGAAAACCAGGAGCAGGTAAAGGTACACAAAGTGGAATTTTGAAAGAAAGATTAAGGTTTTCTATAGTAGGGTACGGAGAATTTTTTAGAGAGATATCTAAAAAGAAAAATTTTGTATCAAATAAAGTTAAATCAACTATTGAAAAAGGAGATTTACTTCCTTATTGGTTTCCATCTTATGTTTTAATGGAAAAATTATTTAACAAATTAGGGAGAGAAGATAGTGTTATCTTAGATGGAGCTGCAAGATCAAAGAGAGAAGCTGAGCTTGTACATGAAGTTTTGGGTTGGTTTGAAAGACCATATAAAGCTATATATATTGATATTCCAGATGAGGTTGCAATAGAAAGGCTAACAGAAAGAAAAAATCTTATTCATAGAGCAGATGATGAGCTTGAGCATATTCAAAATAGATTAGAAGCTTATCGAGAAATAGTTATTCCTGCGATAGAATATTTCAAAGAAAAAGGAACATTGATTACTATTGATGGTAATAAATCAATGGAATTAGTATCAAAAGATATTTTAAATAGCCTAAATAAAGAAGGATTGAATATTTAATAAATTATAATTTATGGTTCAAATTAAGAACAAATTACAGATAGAAGTGATGAGAAGAGGTGGTAAGATTTTGGCTGAGGCTTTAGAATATATGGAATCTATTACTAATCAAGGAGTATCTACTTTGGAAATAGATACTAAAGTTCAAGAGTTTTTCAAACAGAAAAAAGTAAAGCCAGCTTTTTTGGGTTATCATGGGTTTATAGGTGCAGTTTGTATTTCTATCAATGAAGAAATAATCCATGGAGTACCCAAACAAGATAAGATAGTCCAAGAAGGAGATATTGTTTCTCTTGATTGTGGTTTGATTTTGGAAGGTTTATATTTAGATGCTGCGAGAAGCTTTGGAGTGGGTGAAATTTCAGAAGCAGCTAATTTATTAATTGAGAGAACAAAAAAATCTTTTTATAAAGGAATCTCAACTATTAAAGATGAGAGTACTGTTGGAGATTATGGTTATGCTGTAGAAAAATATTTATCACAATTTAATTATGGAATCATCAGAGATTATGCTGGACATGGAATAGGAGAAGCTTTACATGAAGATCCTAATATTCCTAATTATGGTGTTAAAGGACAAGGATTTATTTTGAGAGAGGGTATGACAATAGCTTTGGAACCAATGGTAACTTTAGGTTCAGAAGAAATTTATGTGGATTCTGATGATGAGTGGACTGTCATTTCTGATGATCATAGTCTATCTGCACATTATGAAAATACGGTTTTAGTAACCAAAAATGGTGTTGAGATATTAACAATAATTTAATTTTATAATGGATAATAATAGAAATAGTTTTAAAAAAAAGAACTTTAAATCACCTAAATTTTTTACAACAGGTGATGATCTAGCTGTAAAAGTTATAGAGAAAAATATTAACTCTAAAATCGCAAAAGAAAATATTAAATTGAAGCATATAGAAAAAAAGACAAAGCAAAATTTGCCACCTAAAAATATAATACATAAAAGTATTCAAGCTAAAATTACTAATCAGAAAGAGTCTCTAAAAGAAAATTATGCATTTATTGATGGTCAAAATTTGAATAAGGCCGTAAAATTACAAGGTTGGAATCTTGATTATAAAGAATTTAGGCAATACCTAGATACTAAATATAATGTTAAAAAAGCTTATATCTTTATTGGGCTTATTACTACTAATCAAACTTTATACTCAGCATTACAAGACTTTGGTTATCATCTTGTTTTCAAGCCAACTATTGCTAATAAATTTGGTGATATAAAAGGTAATGTAGATACAGAAATTACACTTTATGCTTTAACAAAAATTAATCAATATAATAAAGCTGTTATAGTAAGTGGAGATGGTGATTTCTATAGTTTAGTTCAGTATTTGCAAAATAAGGGAAAATTAGAAAAACTATTAGTTCCTAATGAACAAGCATATTCTGCATTATTTGATACTCTAGATATAGACGCATCTTTTGTTACTGATCTTAGGAAAACTTTGGAATATAATAAAAGAAAAAAGTAAAAATAACTCATAAATTTATGCCAGAATTACCAGAAGTAGAAAGTTTAGTTAGATCTTTAAGGAAATTTATTATTGGTAAAAAAATAATTGATGTTTCTGTTCATAAACCTAAAATAATAAGTGGTAGTGGTACAAAAAGAGTTGAGTCTCAAGATAAATTACTAGAATTTATTAAGTCAATTAAGGGACAAAAAATTATATCTATTGAGAGAAGAGCTAAAAATATTATTATCAAGTTAGAAAATGATAGCTTGATTTTGGTTCATTTAAAGATGACAGGACAACTTGTTTATGTAGAAAATGGTAAAAATAAAGCTTTAGGAGGACATCCAATAGAAATCTCAGAAAGTACATTACCAAATAAACATTCACATATAGTTTTTAATTTAGATAAAGGAACTCTATTTTATAATGATATTCGTATGTTTGGTTATGTTTTATATTATGAGAAGATGAGTAATTTATTGGAAAATAATCATTTTAAATATTTAGGATTGGAACCATGGGATACAGAGTTTACATTAGATTTTTTATATAAGTCTTTAAATAAAAGTAACTCTAAATTAAAAACAGTTTTAATGAATCAGAAAGTTGTTGTTGGACTTGGTAATATTTATGTAGATGAAGTTTGTTTTCGATGTAAAATTAGGCCAGATAGAATAAGTTCTAGTTTGACTCTAAGTGAGGTAGAATTGTTATATGAAAATATAATTAAAGTATTTGATAGAGCTATAGAACTAGGAGGTTCTTCCGTAGCTAATTATATTATGGCGGATGGTAGCAGAGGAACATTTGCAAGAGAACATAAAGTTTATGGTAGAGGTGGAAAAGAATGCCTTGTATGTGGTAATATTTTAAATAAGTCTACTATAAATAATAGGACAACGGTTATGTGTCTTTCTTGTCAGAAATAATTGTGATATAATTAATTTTATAATAAACATAAAAAGATGGATAAGTATAATGTAGAAATTTCAACAGATAATTTATTAAAATTAATATATTTCTCAATAATAATATTTTTAATCTATCAATTAAGAGTAGTATTTATAATATTATTAATTTCTTTTATAATTTCATCTGGTATAATATTATTTTCTAGAAAAATAAGCGATAAATTGAATATTAATTATTTATTTAGCTTAACATTAGTATTTAGCTTTATTTTGTTTGTATTATCTTTGATTTTAATTATTTTTGTGCCAACTTTAGTTTCAGAAATAAATGCTTTTATAAAAAATATACCTATTATTACATCAAATTTTGAAAAATTTATTGAAGATATATCTTTAGGATCTTTTGGAAATAACTTTGATATTAGTGGAAATGGGATAAAATTAGATTTACCAAAGTATTCAACAGATTTTATTAATAGCATTATATTAACTTCAAAAGAGATTAGTTTAGTAATATTTAATACACTGGTAATATTAGTTTTAACATTTTATATTTCAATTAATTTTAAAAGTTTTGATGATATATTTACATTTTTTTCTCCTTATAAATATCAAAAAAAAATCAGAAATAATATAGAGAAAGCCAGAACTAAAGTAGGTGAGTGGTTAGTTGGTAAGATGATAACATCTAGTCTAATGGGAATCAGCTTCTATATTATACTACTTATTTTTGGTATCCCATATGCTATTTTGTTTGGACTGATGGTTGCTATTTTCGATATAATACCTTATATAGGACCTTTGATAGCAGTCTTTCCTGTTATTATTATAGCTTTTTCTATTTCAATTCAGTTAGGATTAATTATTATAATTGCATATATAATTTTACAAAATATTCAGAGTAATGTTTATGAACCCTTAATAATTGGTAAAGCTACTGGACTTAGTCCAATAGTTATCTTTGTATCCATATTATTGGGAGCTTCAATTTTTGGAGCTGTAGGTGCTATTATAGCTGTGCCAAGTGTATCTATAATTTCAATATTTATAGAGGATTTAAAAGCTGAATAAATAAAGTTTTATAAAATAAATTAAATATGATATAATATAATAATATAAATTTATACCAATCAAAAAATAATATGAAGAAAGTACTAATAACAGTTATTCAGGGATTTTTTATGGGAGTAGCTGAAATAATTCCTGGAGTAAGTGGTTCTACAATAGCACTTGTTTTGGGTATATATGAAAAATTTATTGAGATTCTATACTCTGTATCAGAAATAGCCAAAGAGTTTTTTAGGTTTTTAATGGGTAAAAGTAAATTATCTAATATTATATCTAAGATTAAAGATATTGATTGGAAATTTGCAATACCTTTGTTTGTAGGTATGATATTGGCTATTACAAGTTTAGCTCAATTCTTGCATCTATGGTTAGAATTAAAACCTCAAAATGTATATGCTTGGTTTCTTGGACTAACTTTAATGACTTTATCTGTTCCGTGGAATGAAATTAAGAATAGAACAAGTAAGAGTTATTGGATAGTTTTGATTTCAACCATATTTTTTATAATAGTTTTTTCAGTTAATCCTCTTAAAGAAATACAAAACCCATCTTTAGTGTATGTTTTTATAGGTGGGGCAATAGCTATTTCTGCTATGATTCTACCTGGAATTAGTGGTTCTTTTCTTTTAGTAGTATTAGGATTATATCAATATATTTTGAGTTTGATAGAGTCATTATTAAATTTTAATTTTGAGGCACTTATTTCTTTTGGAGTTTTTTTGATGGGAATATTGACAGGATTTTCTTTATTTGTCAGATTTCTAAAAAAAGCTTTAAAATATTATAATGATGAATTAATGGCTTTTTTAACGGGAATATTAATTGCTTCTATAAGAATTCTCTGGCCATTTTTTGAACTTGAAGGTTCTGATAAAATATATTTATCACCTTTTGAAATGCCAGTTATTAAATTGTTAGAGATAAGTATTTTCTTTGGAATAGGAATATTTTTGATATCATTTTTGAAATATTTATCAAATAAAATATAATTTAACCTTAAACTTAAATGAAAGATATTGCAATCAGCATAAAATCACTGAAAAAATCATATGATAATGGAGTAAAAGCTTTAAAGAAAATAGATTTAGATATTAATAAAGGGGAAATATTTGGTCTTTTAGGAGCTAATGGAGCAGGGAAATCAACTTTAATTAATATATTAACAACTCTTTCTAATAAATCTCAAGGTAAAATAGAGATAATGGGTATGGATTTTGAATCTAATTTGTCTGAGTCAAAAACTCATTTAGGAGTAGTACCTCAAGAATTTAACTTTAATATTTTTGAGAAAGTTCAGGATATAGTAATTCAGCAAGCTGGATTTTATGGAATAGATCATCAAATTGCAAAAGAAAGATCTGAGAAATACTTGAAAAGATTAGGTCTTTGGGAGAAAAAAGATTCTATGGCTATGCAATTATCTGGAGGAATGAAAAGAAGATTAATGATTGTAAGAGCTCTTATTCATGAGCCAGATATTTTGATTTTAGATGAGCCTTCAGCTGGGGTAGATGTAGAGCTAAGAAGGGAAATGTGGGATTTTATTAGAGAAATACATAAAGAGGGAAAAACAATTATTTTAACCACTCATTATTTAGAAGAGGCTGAGATGTTGTGTGATAGAATTGGGATTATAGCAGAAGGTAAAATTTTAGAAGTAGGAACAGTAAAGGAGCTTTTATCTGAGTTAAAGAAAGAAATTATAATTTTTGATGTAGAAGCAAAAAATCTTGATAGATTGCCAAAGAGATATAGAATAATAGATCAAGATTCTATAGAAACAGATTTTATGAAAGATGAAGATTTATTTGATATTACAAAAGAGTTGCATAAATTAAATATTAAGATTCTTGGTATAAAAAATAGATCGAATAGATTAGAAGAGGTATTTATAAATAAAGTATTTAAATCATAAATTATATGAAAACACCAATTTTGATACCATTAAAAACAATTATTAATAGAGAAGTAGTGAGAATATTTAGAATTTGGCCTCAATCTTTACTTCCATCAGTTATAACAACAAGTTTATATTTTTTGATTTTTGGAGGATTTATAGGTTCTCAAATTAGAGATATTAATGGTATGTCTTATATAGAATTTATAGTTCCTGGACTTGTTATGATGGCTATTATTACTAATTCTTTTATGAATGTAGCAGGTTCATTTTTTGGACATAAATTCCAGAAAAGTATTGAAGAGATTTTAGTTTCTCCTACACCAAATTGGGTAATTATTATGGGATATTCTTTGGGAGGAATTGTAAGAGGTCTAGTAATAGGTATTATTGTATTTATAATTTCACTTTTATTTACAGAAATTAGTATCAATAATATTTTTCTTACTAGTTTATTTGCAATACTTACTTCACTTACATTTGCTTTTGCAGGTTTATTAAATGCTATTTATGCTAAAAAATTTGATCATATCTCCATAATTCCAACTTTTGTATTAACTCCACTTACATATTTAGGAGGAGTTTTTTATTCTGTAGATAATCTACCAGATTTCTGGCAAAATGTTTCCAGATTCAATCCAGTTTTATACATGGTAAGTGGATTTAGGTATGGATTTTTTGGATTTGCTGATGTATCCATTGCTTTAAGTTTATTGATTTTGTTTGGATTTGTATTCATACTTGGTTTGATAGATTTATATCTACTAAATAAAGGAGTTGGGATTAGGAGTTAAAATAATTTATTTAAATTGACATCGAATAAATTATTTGATATTATTAATTTAGTATTAGCAATTTAATATTTAGTTTGCTAAAATATATATTTATAAGACATTTAAATTTATGGATAAAAAAGAATTAGAAAGTGTAAAGTCTAAAAAAAGTTTTAACTTCAACCTTTGGTTGACAGAAGTTTTTCTACATAATCATAGATTAACTATTCTAAGCTTTATAGGTTTGGTTTTGTTAGGAACATTTACAATAATTCAAATGAAACCATCGGGATTTCCTAATCCAGAGGTTAAATTTGCTTTTATACAGACAGTTTATCCTGGTGCATCTAGCGAAATTGTGAATAGAGATATAACAATTCCTTTAGAAAATGTAATCAAAGATATAGAAGGTGTAGAGAGCTATACTAGCAATAGTAGTAACTCTTTTTCTGGTATATCTATTTCAATAGCACAAAATGCTGATACAGACAATGTTAAAAATAAATTAGCAACCCAAATTCAATCAATAAAATTACCTGAAGATAGTCAAAAACCTTCTTTGGTTAATATAGATATTGGAGGACCAGATTTTATTTATTCAGTTACAGGAGATAGTTCAGAAAAAATCTATAATATATCAGAAAAATTAAAAGAAGATTTAAAAGAATTTCCAGAAATAGCTAAATTTGAAGCAGAAATCCCATTAGAGAAAAGATTAGTAATAAAATTAGATACAGATAAATTAGCTCAAAATGGGATTTCTGTAGATGGTATTGTTGCTAAACTAAAAAATACTGGAGAAAGTTTACCTGTGATTTCTGATATTAATATTGATGATAAATCTCAATCAATTGTGACTAGTCTTGAATCTACCTCTCTTGATGACATCAAAAATTTATCTTTTACATCGCCTATCCCTACCCCAGTTCCAACTAAACTTTTATTACAAGACTTCGCTCAATTGGAAACAACTTATAAGACTGAAAATGATATCAATACTTATTCTGGTATAAGACAAGGTGAAGATTCGATTATTAATAAAAGTCAAGTATTCTCAATAAAATCAGTTAAAGGATCAGATCTTTCTAAGTTAGATAAAAAAATAAAAGATAAAATATCAAGTTATGATGGAGTAGATTTGATTACTTATGAAGATCAAGATAAATCTTTTGATAAAGAAAGAGTTCAAATTATAGAAAATTATTCAGTTAATGCTTCTAATCAAGAACAAGTAAATGAAGTTATAAGTGGTCTGATTGGAGGTAAGTTAGATGTTGATAATCCTTTTATTTCTAATTTAGGTTGGATATTGGGAGGAATTCAATTAGTATTTTTAGTGATGGTAGCTTTTGTATCTTGGAGAGCTGCATTAATTTCAGCTATTTCTATTCCATTATCACTATCATTCTCAACAATTTATCTTTACTTTACTGGACAAAGTTTGAATACACTAGTTTTGTTCTCACTTGTTTTGGTGATAGGTCTGGTTGTTGATCCAACTTTGGTTATTTTGGAATCTATTCAAAGGAAAATAGATACTGGATTAAGAGGTAAAGAAGCATCTCTAGAAGCTGTGAAAGATGTCGGTATGGGATTATTTTTAGCTACACTAACTAATATAATTGTATTCTTGCCATTTGGAATAATCTCAGGAATATTAGGACAAATTTTTAAGTATATCCCACTTACTATTATACCAGCAGTAGTTGGTTCATATGTAGTGCCTATAGTTTTCTTAGCTTGGCTTGGAGGAATATTCTTAAAACCAAATAAAAATACAACTTCAAGTGAAGAAGAAAATCTATGGGGAATTGGAAAATGGTTAATTAATTTAAATCAGAAAATTTTAGCTGGTAATAAGATTGTACCGACTTTAATTATAATATTAGGGTTAGTTATTCCAATTGCTATCTCTGCCTATTATTTTGGAACAAGACAAATAATTTCAGTTTCGTTCTCATCAGGAGATAATAGTAATGAAGCTTTTGTTACGGGAACATTTGTTAATAACCTTACTGTTGATGACAAACAAAATACATTATCAGATATTTTAACAAAAATCCAAGAGAATAAGGGAGTAAAAGATGTCTATTCAATTGAAACAAGCAATAATTCATTTCAATATTATATTAATTTTGTGTCAGAAGATAAAAGGCCAGAATATTCGTCAAAAGAAATCATAGCTGATTTAAGAGAAGATTTAGATGAATTTGATGAAAAACTATTTGATTATACTACTGACATAATAACACAAGGGCCACCAACAAGTGATTATCAGGTATCACTGAGTGTTAAGAATAATAATTTAGATATTATTAAAAAATCTAATATAGAAATTGGTGAAACATTAGCCAAAGCTTGTCTAATAGATGACAAAATTATATTTGATCAAGAATGTAGTGATGGTAAAAAGTTAGTTCAGAAAGTGGATGATGGATTTACAGGAAAAGATAATAAGATATTAGACTTTAGATTTGACAGGAATATTTTGGAAGAAAAAAATTTATTATTGGGTCAAAATATTCCAGCAACAGCATTAGTTAACAGTTCAATTAAACAAAATTTTGTTCTAAATAATGACCAGAAAGTAACAAATATAGATATTGAAGGTAAAGATATAGATATTTATTTAGAAGATCAAAAATCTAGTCCAAAAAGTATTGATGAATTAAATAATATTAATATATTTAATTCATCAGGTCAGAGATTTAAAGTATCAGAAATTGGTTCAATTGAAGAAACAGCTCAAAAATCTAATATCCAAAGAGTTAAAGGACAAACAATTGGTGTTATCAAAGCTAAATTAGATAATGAGTATACTAATGATCAAGCAATAGCAAGTAGAATAGGTACTGCTTTGATAGAGCAATATCAAGCTGATGATGCTAAACTGCTAAAAGAATTAGAACTTAATAAAGATTCTCTAGAGATTTATAGTGAAGGTGATACTGCAGGATTCTTGAAGTCATTTAGTGAATTGTCAATAGCACTTCTATTAGCTATATTCTCAAGCTATATAGTTTTGGCATTATTCTTTAATTCATTTACTCAACCCTTAGTTATTCTTTATACTATACCACTTACATTTATTGGAATTATGCCTGCACTTGCTCATTTGAGTAATGGACAATTTGGATTCTTGGAAATAATTGGAATGATAATTTTAGTTGGTATTGTTGAGAATGTGGCAATTTTCCTTATTGATTCAGCAAATCAAAGAATAGAAGAAGGTGAAGATCCAGTAAAGGCAATCACAATATCATCAGGAATTAGACTAAAACCAGTTTTGATGACTAAGTTCACTGCTATTGCTTCTTTGGCTCCACTAGCTTGGTTATCTGAAATTTATAGACCGATATCTTTAGTGATAATGTTTGGATTATTATCATCAGGATTTATCTCTTTGATAACAACTCCAATTTTATTCACATTTTTTAGATGGTCTAGTAAAAATTTCCATGATTTAAATTGGTTTTTGAAGCTAACATTTTATCCTATGATGCCTATTTATTGGTTATACTGGGCTTATAAGAAAAAATAAATGCTCATTCAAGTCAAAGTAAAGGTAAAGCAAAAAGAAACCAAAGTAAGACTGTTACCCACACAGTCTTTTTTGGATAATGATTTGCCTATATATCTTGTAAAAGTAAAGTCGCTACCGATAGATAATAAAGCAAATTTAGAAATAATAAGCCTTTTAGCAGAATTTTTTCAAGTCTCAAAAAATCAAATTGTCTTGAAAAGAGGTACTACAAGTAGTAATAAAATTTTTGAGATAAGAGATTAATATTTTTCTTTATAATCAAATTAACCATTGAATAGTTAGCAAATTCTTGCTTTCTATACCCTTGAATAAACCCATGATTTCTGTTAAACTAAATATAGTTTAATAATAATATATGGCTATAAAATTATTTGTTTTTGATATAGATGGGACTCTTACTATAAAAGGTAGAGAGATTCCTTTTAATTTACAAAACACATTAAGAGCTATGCAAAGATCTGGAAAATTGTGTACTGTCGCAACAGGAAATTCTTATATCCAATTTCTTTTGAAATATGGAGCTCAGTTTGTTCCTAATACATATATGATATTAGAAAATGGTGCTAGAATAGGGGATATATATGAGAAATACTTGTTTCAAGATGAGTTAAGTCAAGATATACTAGATGCAACAGATTATATAATTGAAAATAATGATTTATTATATATTGGTTATTATAGAGGTTTAGCTCAAAAATATACTTTTTATACCAAAGAAAAGGAATTATATCCTAGTTTAGGGTATATGACAGATGAGATAATTTTTGATAAATCTAAGTTTATTAAAAAAATCAATGATTTAAAACCAGCCAGAATAGTTTTTGGTATAAAATCAGGTGAAGTAATATTACCTGTAGACTATAAAGCAAATTGTATCCCAAATATGAATACATATGAAGTAACAAATCTCGGAACTACAAAAGGAGAATCCGTGAAAATTCTAGCTAAAAAATTAGGACTTGGAATGGAAGACATAGCAGTGATAGGAAATGGTTATAATGATATAGCATTATTTGAGCTTGATGTGTCTACCAAAATTTATGTTGGTGATGAATGTCCTCCATTAGAAAAATTATCCACAGATAGACTAAAAGATGCGATAGAATTAGGTGATTTTCTAATTAAATATATTTAAATGATTTTTAAAATAAAAAGCTCACTTAAAAATAATAAGATTTTATTTCATACAGTTACACTGATGATATTATCTTTAATGAGTAAATTAGTAGGCATTTTGAGAGATAGAATATTAACTAGTAATTTTGGAGTAGGGGATATAGCCGATAGCTATCAATCAGCTTTTAAGATCCCAGATTTGATTTTTGGTATTTTAGTTTTGGGTACATTGTCAAGTGCCTTTATTCCAGTTTTTAATCAGCTATTACATAAAAAAAATTTAAAAGAAGCTCAAGATCTAGTAGATGATGTGTTAGTTATAGTGTTTTTTATTATGGGAGCTTTATCATTGATAATGTTTTTTGGAGCACCTTATTTGGTAAGAATTGTTGCTATATCATATGAAGGTGAAAAGCTACAAAATACAATTGATCTTATGAGAATAATGGCTTTTTCTCCTTTAATATTTAGTTTATCTAGTGTATTTACTAGTATTCTGAATACCTATAAAAAATTTATTTCAGCAGCAATTGCACCTATATTTTATAATATTGGTATTATAATAGGAATAGCTTTTTTGTATCCAAGAGTGGGAGTTGAGGGTTTAGGTTATGGTGTAGTCTTAGGAGCTATATTACATCTTTTAGTACAAATACCAGCTTTTATTGGAACCAAGTTTCCATTTAAATTTACATTTGGATTTAATTTTAATAATTTGAGAAAATTATGGAATTTATATTGGCCAAGAATACTTGTTATAGATATATCTATGATTAGTATGTTTATAGGTACTTCTATTGCTTCTACAAAAGAAAAAGCAGTATCAGTATTTAATTTTGCTTTTAATTTAAACACAATCGCAATAGGTATAATAGTGGTAGCTTTTGTGACTGCAATTTTCCCATATCTTACAGAATCTTATGCACAAAATAGAAAAAAAGATTTTAGGAATTATGTCAATATTACTATTATGAGAATTTTATTTGCATTAATCCCAATTACTTTTTTAATGTTAAATTACAGAGCACAGTTAGTAAGAATTGTGTACGGATCAGGTAAATTTGACTGGGAAGCAACGAATTTAGTTTATAAGACCTTTACTGCTTTTGTAATCTCATTACCTTTTCAAGGATTAATACCATTGTTCTCAAGAGTTTTATATGCCAGACATGATACAAAGACTCCAATGTATATAGGTCTTTTTAGTATTATACTAACTGTAATTTCTTCAAATATTTTATCAAGTATTTATGGAGTGGTGGGGGTAGCTTTAGCATTTTCATTTAGTATATTTGTGGTTTGTCTAATATATGGATATGTTGTATTTAAAGTCACTAAAAATTACTATTTAAATCAAATTATAGAATATTCATCTAAGGTATTGATTAGTTCTCTTATTATGATAATTCCAGCTTTTGGGATAAAAACACTATACGGTTTATTTATTGATGTAGATGGATTAGTAAATGTATCTCTACAAGTTATGCTTTCATCAGCCCCAGCAATTCTAGTGTATTATTATATAGTAAGAAAATGGAATCTTATCGCTCCTCTTGAGTTAAATAAGAAAATTAAATAAAGCTATTGACAAAACACGGTTTATTTAGGATAATATATAGAGTAAAGCCCCGATAGCTCAGTTAGTAGAGCACAGGTCTGAAGAACCTGGTGTCATAAGTGCAATTCTTATTCGGGGCACATTTTTTTTGGAAAAATAAAACTATTTAATCTTGTTCTCAAAATAAAAAAGCCATCCTATAATTTAGGATGGTGGATAAAATATTTAAATTAAATCACTTGGATTACTACATACACTTTTACTTTTAGTAAAATCAACAAGATCTTTGTAAAGTAATTTATGAAACCTTTTTATAGAGTTGTAAGCTATTAGTGACTTTTTAAAAAACTTTTTTCTCTTTAATTTATTTTCATCTAAAGCTAATTTACATATTCCCATATTTAAACTCAAGAACCCAAATAAATCTTCTAAGCATTGTTTAGTAAATTTACTAAACAATTTTTCAGGATTATTTAGTATAAGTTTTTGATTCTCATAACAAAAATTTTCTATTAATGAATATTCCTCATAATAAGCCTCAAATATATGCCTAGTTATCTCAATAGGTTCTGTTTGAACAACACATTTTGGGGAATTGATAAAATAATCGTAATTATTAAACAAGTAAGTTTTTACTAAATGAATAAAAACTAATTCTTCAGTAAGTTCAACATCACTATCGTGATATTCAGATGCTAACTCTAACTCAAGTAACCATTCAAAAAAACTTTTAAAATCTGGTTTTTTTTCATCCCAAAATACTGCTGATATCAAGGATTTATATTTATTGAGACATTTATTTTTTCTTAGAAAATTAATAAATTCTTCTGCATCATTTAGTTCTCCAGGTGCACACATTCTTACAAGAATCTTCATAAGCTAAACTTCTATTAAAGTGCTTTTTTATAATATCATCAACTTTAAATTTTGTTAATAGTAAATTACAAAAAATTATTTAAAATAATCTTACTACTTTAAAGTCAAATTATCTCTTACCATTCGCTATCATAATCAGAATATCCAAGAGAAATCGATTCAAATAAATAGTCTGGTATTTCTTGTAAGAATCTGGAAGAAGGATTAGCTTGCATTTGACCAAAAATTCTTCTAATCTGAGTATAAGTCATAAATAATTTATCTTTGGCTCTGGTAATTCCTACATAACATAATCTTCTTTCTTCTTCTAATTCTTTTTGTGACATCAAGCTCCTTGAATGAGGGAGAATTCCGTCTTCCATCCCAATCATAAAGACAACAGGAAATTCCAATCCTTTTGCACTATGATAAGTCATTAGAGTAACTTTCTCTTGAGCTTCAAGACTATCTGTATCAGAGAGCAGAGCAGTCTCCTGTAAAAATTCGTACAAAGCTTCCATAGGTTCTTTATTATCAAATTTCTGAGTTACAGAGAATAGCTCATCTATATTTGCTAGTCTTTCTTCAGATTTATCATCATTATCAAATATTTTTATATACCCAGTTTCTTTTAATAAATCAGATACTAATTTAGATAAATTATAATTATCTTGATTAATTTTATCTCTTAGATTCGCCATTTGATTCATAAAAGATTCTATTCCTAACTTAGCTTTGCCTGTTATCTTTAAGTTAAATTCAGTAGGATCAATCAGAATATGAGCTAGAGAAATTTCATTAGATTTTTCTACTTGTTCGTGATATGTGGCTAAGATTTTATCAATGGAAGTTTTCCCAACCGCTCTTTTTGGTACATTAACTATTCTTTTGAAAGATGTCTCATCATTAGGATTATATAAAAACTTTAAATAAGCAAGAATATCTTTGATCTCAGCTCTATCATAAAATTTTATTCCACCTATAACCTGATAGGGAATACCAAATTGCAAAAAAGCTTCTTCAAGAGATCTGGATTGAGCATTTGTACGATAAAGACAAGCAAAGTCAGATAATCTATGCTTATTTATTCTTTGTAATTCTTGAATTTTTTTCGCTACAAATACACTCTCTTGATATTCATTTTCAGCTTCTACAAGTTGAATCAAATCCCCATCTTGTTTTTCAGTCCACAGGTTCTTATCTGTTTTTTCAGTATTTTTTTCAATTACTTTATTGGCAGCATCTAGAATTATTTGGGTAGATCTATAATTTTGCTCTAATAATATAGTTTTAGTATTTTTATAATCTTTAGAAAAATTAAGTATGTTTTTGAAATTTGCTCCTCTCCAAGAATAGATAGCTTGGAAATCATCCCCCACAACACATATATTTTGGTTTTTGATTGCTAACATTTTTACCATCAAATATTGAGCATGATTTGTATCTTGATACTCATCAATCATAATATATTGAAATCTATCTTGATATTTAGTTAGAATTTCAGGGTGATTTTGGAATAAAGTTACAACATTCATAATAATATCATCAAAATCCATAGCATTATTCTGTAATAATCTTTTTTGGTATTCTTGATAAATTTGAATAGTAATTTCTTCTAATTCAGAACTTGGGGTTTGCATAGCAAATTTTGAAGATGTGATCAAAGAGTTTTTAGCTTGTGAAATGAGAAATTGTATGGAACTAGGTTTTATTTTTTCAATAGGAATCATTTTTGCTTTCAAAAGATCTTTGATCAGGCTTTGAGAATCCTGAGAATCATAGATTAGAAAATTATTTTTATAACCCAAATTCACAGCTTCTTTAAATAAAATATTAAGACAAACAGAGTGAAAAGTACCTACTAAAGGCATAGAATTATTAGAATCAATTAATAAAGCTTCAATTCTTCCTTTCATCTCTTTTGCAGCTTTATTTGTAAAAGTAACAGCTAGAATATTATATGGTCTTATTCCTTCTTGAATCATAAAGGCAATTCTTTTTGTTAGGGTAGAAGTTTTCCCAGATCCTGCACCTGCTAAAACTAAAAGAGGCCCATCAATAGTAGTCGCTGCTTCTAATTGTTTTGGGTTTAAACCTTTTAATAATTGATTTTCTGTTGGTTGTTCCATATTCTGTGATTTATTTTATAACTCTAAATAAAAAATGAGGCTCCGAGCAGACTCGCACTGCTGTACAAGGTTTTGCAGACCTCTGCCTAACTTCTCGGCCACGGAGCCATTACCCACATATTGTATCATTTTTTAACTGAATAGGCAATGTAAATTTATTTATCTCAATAATTAGACAACTAAACAGCTTATAAACTTAAAGAAAATAATCTTGATTTAAAATTTGATATAAGTATTTTTCTAGTAAAACAGATTAATAAAAGAAGAAAAGATATGATATAATAATTATACATAAGTAATAATATAATAAATACTAACGTATGAATAAAAGGAATCAAGGATTTACACTATTAGAGATATTATTGGTAATAGCAGTAATAGGAATATTAGCAAGTATAGTTATTGTAGCAATAAATCCAATAAGACAAATAGGTAAAGCTTAGAATGCATCAAGATTAGCAGGAATTAGTACACTTCAGAAAGCTTTAGATCAATATTATATAGTTAATAGAAGATACCCTACATCAATAATTCAAGGTGAATATCAAGAAATATGTGTAGATGGAGATACAACAGAATGTATAAATTTAGATGAATTAGTACCACAGTATATAGCAGAGATCCCAAGAGATCCAAGTGGAGGAGGATATAAAATAGGAATAAATCCAGAAAACAGTAGCATCAGTATAATAGCAGATAAATCCGTATTAGAAGAATTGGTATCATTCAATATAATGGTATTAGACTTAATAATAAATGGAGTAAACGAGATTGGAGAGATTTTAACAGTAAATTTACCAACAGGATTAGATATATCAGGAGAAGATGTAATTTGGTATACAGTAGATGGAGGAATAGAGACACAGGTAGGAATAGGAACAAGTTATACTATACAATCAGGAGATGAGGGAAAAGAAATTATAGCTAAAGTAGTTTTAAATGGAGATATTATAGCAATTGGTAGTTCAATTAATACAGAATTATCAACAATTACTTTTGCAAAAAGAGCGGCAGGTAATTATGGAAATGGAATAGCAAGTTATATAGACGGAAGTAGTATAGTTACAGGAAGTTTTGAGGGAACATCTATATTTGAAGAAGGATTAGATCAAGTAAATTTGGTAAGTGCAGGTAGTTCAGATATGTTTATAGCAAAATATAATGGAGATGGTAGCTTAGCATGGGCAAAAAGATCGGGAGGAATAGGTCATGATCGTGGAAATGGAATAGCAAGTTATATAGATGGAAGTAGTATAGTTACAGGAAGTTTTTCAGATACAGCAGTATTTGGAGAGGTAGGTAATCAAATAAATTTGGTAAGTGTAGGTAGTTCAGATATGTTTATAGCAAAATATAATGGAGATGGTAGCTTAGCATGGGCAAAAAGAGCAGGTGGAACAGGTGATTATCAGGGAAATGGTATAGCAAGTTATACTGATGGAAGTAGTATAGTGACAGGATGGCTTTCAGGTACAGCAACATTTGGAGAGGGAGGAAATCAAGTAAGTTTGGTAAGCTCTGGATTTGGTGGGGATATATTTATAGCAAAATATAATGGAGATGGTAGCTTAGTTTGGGCAAAAAGAGCAGGTGGAATAGGTAATGATCAGGGAAAGGGTATAGCAAGTTATATAGATGGGAGTAGTATAGTGACAGGATGGTTTTCAGGTACAGCAGTGTTTGGAGAGGGAGGTAATCAAATAAATTTAGTAAACTCTGATTTCGGGGGAGATATGTTTGTAGCAAAATATAATGAAGATGGTAGCTTAGTTTGGGCAAAAAGAGCAGGGGGAAATCTTCTATTTGATAATCAGGTTGGAGAAGGAATAACAAGTTATACAGATGGAAGTAGTGTAATAGTAGGTTATTTTTCAGGAACAACAATATTTGGAGAGGGAGGAAATCAAGTAAATTTAGTTGCTACTGGTAATAATGATGTATTTATAGCAAAATATAATGGAGATGGTAGTTTAGCATGGGCAAAAAAATCAGGAGGTGCAAATAGTGATTATGGAAATGGGATAGCAAGTTATAGTGATGGAACCACTATAATAACAGGTTATTTTTCAGGAATAATAACATTTGGAGAAGCAGAAAGTCAAGTTGATCTAGTAAGTTCTGGTTTCGAAGATATATTTATAGCAAAATATAATGGAGATGGGAGTTTAGTTTGGACAAAAAGAGCAGGTGGAACAGATTATGACGGTGGAAACGCAATAGCAAGTTATACAGATGGCAGTAGTATAGTTACAGGTAGATTTGATGGAACAGCAATATTTGGAGAATCAGCTAATCAAGTTAGTTTAGTTAGTGATGGTGGGTATGATAATTTTATAGTAAAATATAATTCAAATGGTACATTGGAGTAGGATCTAGTTTTATAAGATAGATATATAGATTTAAAAAATTAGAGTAGAAAAGATATATTTTTCTACTCTATATATTTCTATTAGATTTAATACAAATAAATTATTTTTTTACCAAAGATACTCCATCCATTGAATCTGGTTTTGTAATATCAAGTAAATCAAGAATGGTAGGAGTTATATCTGCTAGAGTTCCTCCATTTCTTAGATTTAAATCTTTTTTTGTGATAATAAATGGAACAGGATTAATAGTGTGAGAAGTATGTTTTTGATTTGTTGCTTTATCATAATTTTGCTCAGCATTTCCATGATCAGCTGTTACTATCATTATTCCATTTTTTTCTTCTATTTTATTGAGTAAGATAGATAATTGTTTATCAACTGTTTCAATTGCTATTTTTAAAGCATCTACATGAGCTGTATGTCCAACCATATCAGCATTAGCATAATTTACAATTATTAAGTCTGTTCCTTTATCTAGTTCTTGTACTACAGCTTTAGTAATTTCTTTTGCCATCATTTCAGGAGCTTCATCATGAGTTTGGATATCTTTTCTGCTATTTATTAAAATATGATTTTCATTCTTATGTAATAGTTCAAATCCTCCATTGAAGAAATAAGTGACATGAGCATATTTTTCAGTCTCAGCAATGTGAGATTGAGAGAGTCCAGCATTAGAGATTTCTGAGGCTAAAGTATGATGGATTGAGATCGGAGGAAAAACAACATTAGATTCAATCTTATTACTATATTGGGTCATAGTAACAAACATCAAGTTGAATTCTTTTTTTAATTCTAAAATCTTCTCTGAAATCTGTCTTGATCGATCAGCTCGGAAATTAAACAAAAACACACCGTCATTATCTTTTATAGTGTGAGGCTTATTTTTATCGTCTAAGAAAACAATCGGTTCTAACATCTCATCGATAATATTTTCTTTATATAAATCTTTTATAATGTCAGAAGGATCTTTTTGGTTTTTGATAATATTACCTAATCCTTTCACTAAAGTATCTTCTGTTTTTTTGATCCTATCCCAATTTGAATCTCTATCCATAGCATAAAATCTTCCTTGCATGCTCGCAATATATCCAATCCCTAAATCTTTTATTAAATCTTCTAATTCTTGAATATATTTATAAGCACTGGTAGGAGGGACATCTCTACCATCTGTAAAAATATGGATAGCTATTCTATGAATATTTTTAGATTTTGCTAATTTTAAAAATTCATGCATATGAAGTTGGTGGCTATGAATACCACCAGGACTTAATAATCCCATTATATGAAGAGTAGAATCATAAGCTTTTATATGAGAAAAAAGTTCCTCAAAAGTCTCATTATTATGAAAAGATCCGTCCTCAATTGCTTTATTAATTCTAACCAAATCCACATCAAGAACTTTTCCAGAACCTATTGTCATATGCCCAACTTCACTATTACCCATTTGACCAGTGGGTAGTCCAACAAAAGTTTCACTTGCATCAATAAGTGTGCTAGGATAGTTTTTTACTAGATTATCAAAGCATTTTGTATCTGCTATATGGATTGAATTATGTTCTAGATCATTAGAATGTCCCCAACCATCAAGAATAACTAATAAAATAGGTAAATTAGATTTTTTCATAAATATAAAATTTAATTTTAATTTATATAATACACTATAATAGAATATACTTTTTTTTATTCTTTGTAAAGCATAAATATATATTAAAAAATATAAAATTTAATGATAAAATATAAGTATAAATTTCTAGTTTATGGAGAAGTTTTGATGACTACTAAATTTATACCGCAATATATCAAAATAAAAGTCAAGAATAGACAACATAATAGATGTTCCGTTTGTAATATCAAATTTCCATTAGATAAATTACAAATACATCATATTAAGTTTAGGAGTGAAGGAGGAAATAATGATATAGATAATTTGACTGCTGTTTGTTCAGAATGTCATGAATATCTACATAAAAAACCAGAATTATTCAAACAATATGAATTTAATTGGTTTGGAGAAAATATGCTTAATTGTTAAAATTTTAATTATAAAAAGTCTCTTATCATTAATAGGAGACTTAAAATTTGAGTTAAAATTAAAAATCATTAAAAAAGTCTTTTAGCACTCTTGACAAATAACTGCTAAATATATTATAATATATATGTGATTATAAATTAATAATTAAATATATGAGTAAAATTATAGGAATTGACCTAGGTACCACAAATTCAGCTATGGCTGTAATAGAAGGTGGTGAAAAGAAAATTTTAGAAAATGCAGAGGGAAATAGAACAACTCCTTCTATAGTTTCTATGTCAAAAAATGGTGAAAGATTAGCTGGAATTGTAGCAAAAAGACAAGCAGTTGTAAATCCAGCTAATACAATATTTTCAGCAAAAAGATTGATAGGAAGAAAGTTTTCAGATCCTGAAGTTCAAAAAGATAAATCATTATTACCTTATGAAATCAGAGAATCATCTGGTGGAGGAGTAGATATAAAAATGGGAGATAATTGGTATCAACCAGCTGAAATAGCTGCAATGGTCTTACAAAAATTAAAAGCTGATGCTGAGGCAAAATTAGGTACAGAAATTAAAGAAGCTGTTATTACAGTTCCAGCATACTTTGATGATGCTCAGAGAAAAGCAACCAAAGATGCAGGTAAAATTGCAGGACTTGATGTAAAAAGAATCATCAATGAACCAACAGCTGCAGCTCTTGCATATGGTTTTGATAAGAAAAAAGACCAACAAATTGTAGTCTATGACTTTGGAGGAGGAACATTTGATGTTTCTGTACTAGAAGTTTCAGAAGATACAATTGAAGTAAGAGCAACCAATGGAGATACTCACTTAGGAGGAGATGATCTTGATCAAAAGATAATGGAATATTTATTAGCTGAATTTAAAAAAGATCAGGGAGTTGATTTATCCAAAGATACTCTAGCAATTCAGAGATTAAAAGAAGTTGCTGAGAAATCTAAAATTGAGCTTTCTAGTTCTATGCAAACAGAAGTAAATATACCATTTATTACCAGTGATGCAACAGGTCCAAAACATATGAACATAACTTTGACAAGAGCAAAATTAGAAGAATTAGTAAAAGATTTGATAGAAAGAACTAAAGCTCCTTGTGAAAAAGCACTAGCTGATGCAGGATTTTCTAAATCAGATATAGATGAAGTTATCTTGGTTGGAGGACAAACAAGAATGCCAGCAATTCAAAATTTTGTGAAAGATATCTTTGGAAGAGAGCCAAATAAAGAAATTAATCCAGATGAAGTTGTAGCTATTGGAGCAGGAATTCAAGGAGGAATCTTACAAGGTGATGTTAAAGATGTGTTATTATTAGATGTAACCCCTCTATCTCTAGGAATTGAAACAATGGGAGGAGTGGCAACTAAGATTATTGATAGGAATACAACAGTACCTGTCTCAAAATCACAAGTTTTCTCAACAGCTTCAGATAATCAACCATCAGTAGATATTAATATAGTTCAAGGAGAAAGAGAATTTGCTAAAGATAATAAACAATTAGGAAGATTTATTTTGGATGGAATACCTCCAGCACCAAGAGGAATACCTCAAATTGAAGTAACATTTGATATTGATGCTAATGGAATATTGAAAGTAACTGCGAAAGACAAAGCAACTAATAAAGAACAGACCATTAGAATAGAAGCATCTTCAGGACTTACAGATGAAGATATTGCAAAAATGCAAAAAGATGCAGAACTTCATGCCGAAGAAGATAAGAAGAAGAAAGAATTGATTGAAATCAAAAATCAAGCAGATACACTTATTTATTCAACAGAAAAAATGGTGAGTGAGAACAAAGACAAGATTAAGGAAGAAGACAAGAAAGAAATTGAAGAGAAGATTAAAACTCTAAATGAAGTTAAAGATAAGGAAAGTAAAGAAGATATAGAAAAAGCTTTGAATGATTTATCTGTTATTTCTCAAAAAGTAGGAACTGAGATGTATCAAGCAAAAGAAGCTGAAAAAGCAGAAGATCCACATTCAGGACATGACCATGGGCAAGCAGATGAACCAAAAGAGAAAGAAGGTTCAAGTGCTGAAGAACCAAAAGAGGCAGATTTTGAAGAGAAGAAATAAATTTTTTCAAAATAAGTAAAATAAAAATAGAGGTGTCAAAGCCTCTTTTTTTGTTTAAATTAGTATAAATATTTTAGAATTGAATTTATTTTTTCAATCTTATCTTACTCTTCAAAACTACTATATCCAAATTGACAATTGATTACATCGAGTCCTTTTTGATTCATTAATATAGATGCTAACTGTGATCTGGAGCCACTTTGACAATACAAAATATAGGTTTTAGATTTATCTAGCTTTTGAATTTTTTCAAATAAATCATTGCCCCTAATATCAAAGTTAATAGCAGTGTCTATGTGTCCGTATTGATATTCTTCAGTAGTTCTGACATCTAGTAATATAGTACTAGGATTATTTTTTGCTAAAATATCTTTTAATTCTTGAGGAGATTGAATAGATTTCATATTTATGAATAAAGTTTTAAAATTATATAATTAAGTTTATATAATGATTCCTAAATAGTCAAGAAAATTATAAAACATATTTATTGTGTTAATTAATCTCGATAAAATGTTATATATATGATATTATATTTTTGTTCTTTAATTAAGGATCTTTTTTATGAAAAAAATTCTATTGGCTTTGTTTATTTTTTCTTTTTTACAAAATCCCGCTTTTGCAGGAATAAATGATATTCTCCTAATTACATCGCATTTAGTTGATTACTGTAAAGAACATGATAAATCTTTTATAGGAAATATCCCTGTTTTTGACGGAAAGCAGTGGTTTTGTTTGGTACCTCACAAAATGTTTTACCCTATCTCAAGAGAAATTCTAAACAAAGTTTGTCAAGATATCTTAAAGGATAAAAAAGCTGAATTTTATTATTCTTCAGGATGTTTACTTAATTGGTCAGATGAATAAATAATTATTAATACTCATTTATCCTTATGGATAGATGAGTTATTTTTTTGTGCATATACAATGTTTTATTTCAGATCTAGATTATGATGTTATTTGATAATTAAAATATTTAATAATTTACAAATATTCAAGCATAAAATCATACTAAAATTATGTTATGTTATATTGACATAATTTAAAAAATTTGATACAATATTTTTGTTCTTGATTTTAGGATCTTTTATGAAAATGAAAAAAATTATTTTGGCTTTTATCGTATTGCTTTCTTTTCAAACTTCTGTGTTTGCAGGCGAAAAAAATGACATTAATAAGATAGCTTACAAGCTATCGGGTTACTGTAAGCAGTATGATGGTTTTTTCTTAAATCATATTCCCGTATTTGACGGAGAAAAATGGACCTGTACAGGGCCACATGGAATGTCTTATGATATTCCTGACGAGATAGTTAACAATACTTGTCAACTGATTTTAGAGAAAAGAGATAAGAATATCTATTTTCATCTACAGATACAAAAGTGTGTAGATAATTGGATGGCACGATAATATTTTATCCAACAAAATTTTAATACTCGTTTATCCTGATGGATAGCCGAGTTATTTTTTTTGTGCATCTACAAGGATTCGAACCTTGAAAGACAGTTCCGAAGACTGTTGTGATATCCAATTTCACCATAGATGCTATAGAATACAATAACATTATACCACTAAAAAGAAAAAATAGTAGGTTTTTTATACCTACTATATAATCTAAATGGTAGCCTCAAGGGGATTCGAACCCCTGTTACCAGGATGAAAACCTGGCGTCCTGACCGGGCTAGACGATGAGGCCATTTGATAATCATTATATCTAAAAATTAATAAAAATTAAATAAAATAATTTTATTTTTTAAATAAATAATTTATATAAAAAATATGATATAATATAATTATATAAAAATAAGATTTAAATAAAAATGTTTTATTATTTAGTAATAGCGATAATCTTTGTTATATCAGTAATGATAGGAAGTTTTCTAAATGTTGTGGTTCTTCGATTTGATCAACCAACCAAATTTTGGCAAGGAAGATCCAAATGTATGACTTGTAGTCATACTTTAGAATGGTATGACTTGATTCCTTTATTCTCATTTTTATTTATTGGAGGTAAATGTAGATATTGTAGAACAAAATTATCTTGGCAATATCCTTTGGTGGAATTAGGAACAGGAGTTTTATCCGTGCTAGCTTTTTATTTTGTTTTCCCTGAGTTATCAAGTTTATTTGATATATCTAATTTTGAAATAGCAAAAATTTTAATTTTATGGTTTCTAGTCTCACAAATCATGATTATTTTTGTATACGATCTAAAATATATGCTTATCCCAAATATTTCTCTTAGATTATTACAATTAGCAGGTATATTATGGTTGATTATTGAGAGTATCTACACAAAACAGATTTATACAGGATTATATAGTGGATTAATTTTAGGTTTCTTAATCTTTCTAATCTATTTTTTTACAAAAAAACAAGGTATGGGATTTGGTGATATAGATTTAATTTTGGGGCTTGGATTTTTCTTACCAATTGGAATATCTGGTCACTTTTTCTTTCTTAGCTTTTTTGTAGGGACATTTTGGGGTATTATATTGATAGCTATGAATAGAAAATCTAATCTTAAAGTCAAGATGCCTTTTGGACCTAGTATTATATTAGCATTTATTATAATCATGGGATTAAATCCTTATTGGCAATCAATGGCAATGTACTTCGAAGCAATTACTTATTTATTCAGTCAAAATTAGTTTTACAATTATTTTTAAATATGATAATATGTATGTATAATAAAATATTAAATTACATATGAAATTGAAAAAAAATTATAAAAAAGGATTTACTTTGATAGAACTAATGGTAGTGATAGCTATAGGTGCTGTTTTGACAGTTGTATTATTGCCAGGATTTACTTCAGCTAGAAGATATGCTCAATTAGATGAAGATGTAACCAGAGTTGTGATAATGATTAGAGAAGCTCAAGAACAATCTTTATACCCAGAAAAAGATGCATTAGGAGTTACTGCTACAAATAATTTTCTTTGTACGGTTTACTTTAAAAGTAACTCTAATATAGAAGTTGCAATACATTCTACATTTAGAGCTGATAATTGTTCAGGAATACCAACTTCTGTTTCAGGTTTAGACTTTCAAACTCAAACTCTTAAATATTCTACAATAAATACTATTTCTGGGATACATTTTGAGACACCTTTTGGTAAAATATCTGATGAAAATATATTAAATGGTGGAAATAGTATAAACGATTTCTCATCAGGATCTCCAGAAAAAGATATAATTTTAACTCATTCAGCTGATAATAATATTAAAAGAACAATTACAGTTAAAAAATCAGGTATAATAGATCTAAAATAATATGAAATATATGCAAAAAAAGAAATCATTTTCTATGGTAGGGGTATTGATGGCAACAGTGATATTTTTGTTAGTATCTGGTGTCATTGTAGAAAATATGATCTTTTTGATTAGAACTAATACCTATAAAAAATATTTTTTGGTTGGTAATTATCTTGCTAATGAAGGAGTTGAAGTAACAAAATCTATTCTAAATCGTAATATAGAGCAAGAATTAGCTAAGAATGTAATAGATAATCCGGGGGAATATACTAATGCTAAATGGAGGTGGAATGCCCTTTGGGATGAAGGAATTAGTACAAAAGAGTTCCCAACAACAAATCTACTTAATCCGATTACAGATTATAGTACCTATAGATTGGATTTGAATAATACAAATATAGTAGAAAGTGGATTCTCTTATAATCCTTCAGATAGCCCTGGTACGGGTACATTTGGAAGTGATGAGCCCACTAATTATAAAAACAATCCTTCAGATACAAATTATGAATTAATACCCAATAGTCCCAACGGATATATACAAGGAACAAATAATGGTATAAAATTATATAGACAAATAGATATTATAGGTGATGGATATGATTCTTCTATTAATGAATCAACTTTAGGTATAGATCTTAATGGAGATAGTGACATTACAGATTCCTTTCCTAGCCCAACACAATCTATAGAGGTTTTATCTACAGTAACTTTAGTTGATCAAGAAAATAGAAAGTATTTATATCAAGTAAGAGAGCTTATCCCAAGGCCAGTATTATATAACCCTTAGTATATGAAAAATAATATCAAAGATATGAATAAAAAAGGATTTACCATTGTAGAAATTGTTGTGGCAGCATTTCTTTTACTGACATTGCTCTCAGTATCTACGCCTTTACTATATCAATTAATGAGATATCAAAGAAATTCTAATAATGCAGATGACCTAAATGATAATATTCAATATGTCTTAATGATTCTAGAAAAAGAATTAGCAACAGGTAGTAATATACAAAAAATAACTGATGGAATAGAGTTTACTAATCAGGAAGGTGAAGATGTCAAATATGAAATTACTGGAGATGATAATAATATTCTTAAAAAAACTGTAGCTTCAACTTCTACTGATATTAATAATCCATCAGAATTCTTGATTACAGGAATCAATTTAGTAGATAATCAATTATTAGATTTGGATGGAGATACAGTTGCAGAAACTTCTGGGATGAGACATTTAGTTACTGTGTTTCTACAAGCAGAATCAGTTCTAGGGCAAGATGGTTCTAAGACTGTGCTCCCAATTCAGATGAGTATTATTCCTAGAAATCAGAATTTAAATAATTAAATTATTATGAATAAATTAAAAAGATTAAATACCAAAAAAGGAGATATAGCTGTATTCACAGTTTTGATATTGACAATAGTCATGATGTCATTATTATTTAATATCTCTATTAAGACGAATGTTGATCTTAGGACAAGTCGAGATGCTAATCTATCTCAACAAGCTTATAATAAAGCTATAAAAGGAGCGGAGGCTTGGATCGAATGTGCTTCTAATCCTACTACTAACCAAAATCCTGCTGATTTAGGGATTTGTGATGGTTCACCAGTCGTTAATTCAGCATGTAATATAGAAACCAATAATGGTGTTCAAAGTGATTGTAGTTTAGATTATACATTTGGAGCAACTCCTTTTATAATATCAAAAGCAACAGCTGATAATGGAACAGGTAAGATAGTTAATAGAGTAGTTAGAGTAGAATTCAGTAATTAAAATATTTTGATTAAAATTAGATATGACAAAATCAGAAGCTAAAGATAGAATATCAGTGTTGATTAAAGAAATTAATCTGCATAGAAATAATTATCATATTAGAGATATAGATACAATTGCTCCTGATATATTAGATCAGCTAAAAAGTGAGCTTTCTAATTTAGAAGAACTATACCCAGAATATATTAGTTCGAATTCACCTACACAAAGAGTCGCTGGAGAAGTATTGGATAAATTTAAAAAACATACTCACACGGAAAGAATGTTCTCTTTGGGAGATGTGTTTTCTGTTGGTGAATTAGACGATTGGTTTTCCAAAAATAAAAAATTATTGAGTTTAGAAGAAAAAGATTCAGAGATAGACCTATTTTGTGAACTAAAATTAGATGGACTTGCTATAAGTCTAATTTATGAAAATTCTAATTTAGAAATAGCCTCCACAAGAGGAAATGGTTTTGTAGGAGAAAATGTAACACATAATGTTAAAACAGTTCATAATATTCCTCTTGAATTAGATATAAAATTAGATAAAATATCTTCAGAACTGGATAGTATCAGGCAAGGTTGGGGAGCAGATTTTTTGTCTAAATATAATGGTAATATAGAAGTTAGAGGAGAGATTTATGTTAAGACCTCAGATTTTATCAAAGTTAATAAATCATTAGAAGAAAAAGGAGAACAGACTTTTGCTAATCCTCGTAATTTGGCAGCAGGTTCGATTCGTCAGTTAGATAGTAATATTGCATCTAGTAGAAATCTTAGTTTTTTTTCTTGGGGTCTAATGACTAATTTAGGACAGACAACACAAGAAGAATCATTTTTGTTATTAGAAAAATTAGGGTTCCCAGTTGTTAAAGAAAATACTTTGTTTAATAATTTAGAAGATATAACAAAATTTCATCAGAAATTATTTAAAAATAGAGACAAAATAGACTTTGCTTATGATGGAATAGTTGTTAAAATTAATAATTTAGAATATCAAAAACAATTGGGATTTGTTGGAAAAGGACCTCGCTATATGATAGCCTTTAAATTTGAAGCAGAAGAAAAAACAACTATAATAAATGATATTAGATTACAAGTAGGAAGAACAGGGAAAATCACCCCTGTGGCTATCCTGGAACCCGTAGAGATTTATGGAGTAATTGTCTCTAATGCAACTCTACATAATCAAAGTGAAATAGATAGATTAGATGTCAGAATAGGTGATACAGTTATAGTAAGACGAGCTGGTGATGTTATACCAGAAATTGTAAGTCTAATAAAAGGTCTCCGTCCAAAAAAGAGTCAAAATTTTCTGATAGGAACGGCATGTCCAGTATGTGATAGTAAACTTGAACAAAAAGAAGGTCAGATCAATTCTTATTGCCCAAATTTGGAATGCCCTGCTAGAATTCTTCGCAATTTATCTTATTTTGTCTCAAAACAAGCTTTCAATATTGTTGGGTTAAGTGATAAAATTATTGATAAATTAATCAAAGCAGAGTTACTCAAAACAGAAGCTGATTTGTTTCAACTAAAAGAATCAAATTTATTAAAATTAGAAGGATTTAAAGAAAAATCAGCTAAAAATTTAATAGAAAGTATAAATAAATCAAAAAAGATAACTTTTACTAAATTTATACAGGCTTTAGCAATTTCAAATGTAGGTGAACAGACAGCAAAATCTTTATCAAATAAATTTGATAATTGGCAAGATTTAATCAAAGTTAATTTAGAAGAATTACAAGAAATAAAAGACATTGGAGAGATAGTAGCAAAAAGTATTTTTGAATTTATTCAAAATGAAAACAATCAAAAGAAAGTTAATAATTTATTAGAGTCAGGTGTAGAAATAGATTATCCTGAAGATTTTAGTTTTAAAAAAGGATTTTTTACAGATAAAAAAGTGTGTATCACAGGAACATTTATAAAGTACAAAAGAGAAGATCTAAAAATTATTTTAGAATCACAAGGTGGGGAAGTTGTATCTTCAATAAGTAAAAATACAGACTATCTTCTGGCAGGAGAAAAAGCAGGTTCTAAGTTGGATAAAGCCCAAACTTTGGGAGTGAAAATTTTGAATGAAGAGGATTTAGAGGAAAAATTAATATAAAATTAGTAAAATATATTTAATCAAATGGAAAAGCAAATTATTGAACTTAAAATAGGTGAGATTACTATCTTTCGAAAGAATACCCATTTAAAAGAAATTCCGATAATTTTTTTACACGGTGTTTATTTAGACCACAAATTATGGGATAAACAAACTTTAGAAATTAATGATAGACCAATTATAGTTATTGATATGCCAATGCATGGTGAAAGTAAGAAAAATATTAAGGAAGATTGGGATCTAGATGATTGTACAGATATGTTGCTTGAAATTTTAGATATTCTAAAAATCAATCAAGTAATAGCTATTGGTCATTCTTGGGGTAGTATGACTATTTTGAGAGCTGCTATTAAAAATCCAAAACGATTTATATCTTTAGGTTTATGTAATATGCCATTTAAAAAAATATCGAAAAAAGAAAAGTTAAAGATAATGTTTCAACACACAGCACTTATTTTTAGAAATTTATATATGAAACAAGCAGGGAAAGCATTAATAGGTAGTAAGAGTTTATTAGCTAATCCTAATTTAATTAATAATCTTATCATTCCTATGAAAAAATTAACGAATAAAGAAATTCGATATATTGATAAGGTAGTTAGAATTGAGGCAGAAGATACGACAGAGATTATTAAAACCTTAACAATACCTAATATAGCTTTACTTGGAGAAGAAGATTATGTTGGAACACCTCCAATAGGTGAAGTTATTACAGTTAAAGGAGGTCATTTAAGTCCATTAGAAACACCAGATGAAGTAAATTATTTGATTAGAAGATTAATTCTTGGTATATATAAAAATTAAGAAGATTCAAATTGTTTGAACATTTCTTATATGTATAATATTTATTTACACTAGTATATTCTCTATAAATAATATAAAATAGATATAAGAACTGTTTATGAAACTTATTAATATTGAGTATTTATTCGTAAAATTAGTTCATATCAATTAAACAATAATCTAATCTCTAAGAATATGATAAAACAAATATTTGTCAATTTAGCAGTAAAAGACTTACAGAAATCAGAAAATTTTTATAAAGCATTAGGATTTACAAATAATCCTCAATTTTCAGATGATACCGCAAAATGTATGGTTTGGAGCGAAAATATTTTTGTAATGATAATGACTCATGAAAAATTTGCAACTTTTGCAACAAAACCTATTGCAGATACAAAATCAACTTTAGCTGGATTATTTTCATTATCAGTTTCTAGTTTTGATGAAGTAAACACTATTATGACAAAAGGGTTGTCTGCTGGTGGAGTGGAACCAAAGGAAATGATAGATTATGGATTTATGCAACAAAGAACTATTGAAGATTTTGATGGACACACATGGGAAATATTTTATATGGATATAGAAAAATTTCCATCAAACTAAAATATTAGACTACCAGAAATGACTTAAATTAATTATTATGCAATTTAAAACTAAAATATTACAGTTAGGTAATAAAACAGGAATTGAAGTTACTGAAAAGATTCTTAAGCAATTAGGTGGGGGGAAGAAACCATTAGTCATAGTTACATTAAATAATTATAGCTATCGTAGTGCAGTTGGCAAAATAGGAGAGAAATTTATGATAAGTTTAAGTTCTGAGAATCGAAAAAATGCAAAAATAGAAGGTGGAGATGTGGTTGAGATTACACTTGAGTTAGATACTACCCCAAGGATTGTAAAAATTCCATATTATTTAAAAAAAGTTCTTTATTCAGATGAAATTACAAAATTGAATTTTGATAATTTGGCACCAAGTAAAAAGAAAGCTATAATATTATCAATTATTGATGCTAAAACTGAAGAAACAAGAACTCGTAGAATTAAAAATTTACTTGAAAAGTTAAAATAAAACCCTAAATTAATCTATATACAAAATTCAATACATGGTATAATAGATATGTATTAGTTTAAGTTTTAAATCTATGAATAATATAACTTTCAAGAACTTAGATATAAGCAAAGAGATCAAACAAGATCTATATCAGAAATCAGAAAAATTGAAAACTTTTGTAAAAGAAGATAATCAATTAGAAGGAATAATAGAATTTAATAAAAATATATATAATGTTTCTTTACATATATTTTATAAGTCTAAAAAATATAATGCTAAAAAATCAGGAGAAAAATTATTAGAAACTTTTGAAGATGTAATAAAAATATTATTTAATGATATGAGTAATGGAAAAGATAAAAACTTAAAAACAACTAGAGTAAGAGCAAGGAAAGCAAAACAAATTTTAACAGAAAAAATATTATAAATATAAATGGACATACTTTATAACCTTATTTATACAATAGTTATATCACTGATACCAAGCTTGATCTGGCTATGGTTTGTGTTGAAAAAAGATGTCCATCCAGAAAAATTTAAAAACATATTTAATGTATTTTTTCTCGGAATGTTGGTGGCAATACCAGTACTAATTATATCTTTTATTGGAAATGATTTGATAAAAGTTTTTAATCTGGAAATTAATCCATTTTTGAGTACATTTTTATTTGGGGCTTTGAATGAAGAATTAGTTAAATTCTTAGTTTTTTATATATTTGTATTTAAATCTAAATTTTGTGACGAACCTATAGATATATTTATTTATGCGGGAACTTTGTCTTTAGGATTTGCTGGAATAGAAAATATTTTTGTTTCACTTAATAATTTTGATTCAGTTGGAGGAGGAGAATTAGAGAGTATATTAATTTTAAGGACTATAACAGCAGTAGTAGTTCATCTTATAAGCACATTTTTATTTGCATATGCTTTTTATATTTATCAGAATAATAAAAATAAATTATATTTAATTTTTGGAGTAGTCTTAAGTATAGGATTTCATTCAATTTATAATTTTGTTTTAGCATTAAGTAAATTAAAAATATATAATGTTTCAGCTTATCTTGAATATATATATATATTAATTTTTTTACCAATGTTTCTATATATGTTGTTTCTTGTCTCAAAATTACAAAAAGCTTCAAAATCATGAAAAATTATATTGCTTTTTAAACTAATATCTGATATTATATTATTAATACATAAGAGCAATAATAACCTAATCAAAATGTATGTCTAGCATTCTAAGAAAATTAACAGGAGCAGTAAACTTCGATGAAAACGAAACTTTAATAGAGGAAGAAGATATTAGAGAAAGTTTGAGAAGTAGATTCTCAGGAGAGGAAGAATTGATTGATGATGAAACAGAATATGTTTCAGATTCAGAAGAAAATATTATGTCAGACCAAGAAGCAGGATATGTTTCAGACGGAGATGATGTAGAAGGAGCTTTAACTATAGATGTTTATCAAACTGATAACGATATAGTCATAGTATCAACAATAGCAGGAGTTACATCTAAAGACCTCGATGTATCCATAACAAATGATATGGTAACAATATCTGGACAAAGAAAAAATCTTTCCAGAGTGAGACAAGAAAATTATTTTTATCAAGAGTGTTATTGGGGAGGATTTTCAAGATCAGTAATTTTACCAATTGATGTTGATGCTGAAAAAGCAAATGCAGAATTGAAAGATGGAGTTCTAGTAGTTACACTACCTAAATCTGAAAAAGTTAAATCTAAAAAAATTCCTATTAGGTAAACTAATAACTGTATAAAAATGCTCTTACTTAATATCAATAAGAAGAGCATTTTTTATTAAAAAAATTAATTCAATGATTATATCAATAAATAAACCACCTGGTATTACTTCTCATGATATTATATACAAAGTAAGGAAGTTTTATAATATTAAAAAAGTAGGTCATGCAGGTACATTAGATCCATTCGCAGAGGGAGTTTTGGTGGTTATGATAGGAAGAGAAAGTACCAAAAAAAGTAATGAATTAATGAAAAAAGATAAAGAATATTTAGCTACTTTAAATTTAGGTTATACTAGTGATACATTGGATAGAGATGGGAAAATTCAAGAATTTAATCTTAATTTAGTTCCAGAATTAGAAGATATTAATAATGTTATAAAAAAATATATAGGTATGAATATACCCCAAATTCCGCCTATGTATTCAGCTATTAAAATTAAAGGTAAGAAATTATATGAATTAGCAAGACAAGGAAAAATTTTGGAACTCGAACCAAGGATGATAAATATTTATGATATTAATATTTTAGAATATAACTATCCTATACTCAAAATTAAAGTAAAATGTGGTTCAGGAACATATATTAGGTCATTAGCTAGAGATATTGGTAGAGATCTAGAAGTAGGTGCTTATCTTGAAGCTTTGGTTAGAACTAAATCAGGTGAATATTTTTTAGAAAATTCTTATTCAATAGATGATTTGCCAAAATTATATTTTTAGTGAACTTAATTTGACAAAATAAATAAATATGATAATATTAATTTTGTTCTTTGCAAGGTAAAAATTATGATAATTCTTAAATCTTCAGATGGTATAGAAGTTTTTTTAACAGAAGCTTTTCTAGATCATATGAATGCTCATCCCGATGTGACTATAGATCATATTCAATCAGCTCTTGATAAAATTGATATCAAAGAGATTCCTACAAGTGAATCTGGGATTAAATATGTTAGTATTAATATATTTCCCTATAAAGGAAGATCTGCTTTAGTTCATGATCCAATAGGTCTAAATGCTCCTTCATTCTTTGCAAAAAGGAAAGGAAGACAAGTACCTTCAAGAGTTAATCTTAAGCTAAAAGGGGATAGCACAAATTTGCTTACCCTAATAATAAAGTCAGACTCTAATGAGCTTATAACCGCTTATTGGAGTAGCGATATCAACATAGGACCAGAGCCAATTAGTCCAAATATTGATCCAAACACTCCAGAGGGTCAAATTGAGAGAAAGAAAGCATTACTTATGTGGTGTAAATATTCTCTTTCTACCCAAGAAATTGAGTTGGATGAAGAGCCATACATCTCTAATTGGCCTACCATAATAGAAGATTATGGAGATTTTTATCACTTCAATGATATTTATTAAAATATAAAATATATATAGAAGGAAAATTTAAGGTATTTTGTTTAATCAAGATACCCTTTTTATTTTTATAGATTATTATTTTTTATATAATCCATAACTAATTTAGAATGTTTAAGAGGATTTACTTTAGGAAAATGTTTAACAAGGATTCCTTTTTCATTTATTAGAAATGAGTCTCTAACTATACCCATATATTTTTTACCAAACATTGACTTTTCAGTCCATACCTGATACAAATTTACTACTTCTTTATCTGTATCAGCTAATAAAGGAAAGTTTAAATTATGTTTTTCTACAAATTTTTTGTGAGATTTTATATCATCAACACTTATTCCTAAAACTTGAACATTTAATTTTTTGAAATCATTAATACTATCTCTCATTCCTTTAGCTTGTACAGTACATCCAGGAGTCATATCTTTTGGATAAAAATAAATTAATACTTTCGTACCTAGATAATCAGATAATGTATGTTGTTTTGAATCTTGATCTAATAATGTGAAGTTTGGGGCTGGGTTATTTTCTAAAGACATATTTTTATAAATTAGTTTATATATATTTATATTATATCATTGATTAACTTATTAAACAAATGTTTTACACTATTCAAAATATAAAATTTTGTTATAATAAATGAATAAGCTCTCATAGTTCAACGGGATAGAACAAGGGACTCCTAAGCCTTAGATTCAAGTTCAAGTCTTGATGAGAGCACATAAAAATAAAAATAGCATTCTTTTCGATTTAAGAATGCTATTTTTTGATTAAATTTATAGCTTATTTAACTCCATAGGAGCAAGTATTATAGAATTAAATTCTTCTTGAGTTAGATATTCTGGATTATATATTTCACCATATCTTGATAATACTTTGTAAAATGATCTTAAGTGATTTCTAGAACCTTTTTGCAAATTATTATATATGGATAATAATTCTGGATTAGATGAATTAGCTTTAACTGTTTCTATATCTTTTATATCTAATTCTTCAATTTTAATACCAACTTTTAGAGCTTCGACAACTGAGATATCAGCTTGACTTGTCAATGTATTATATAGATTTTGAGTTTCTTCTGTAAAAAACATTTCATTAAATTTGTCCTGACTATTATCTTTTATCAAAGAAGCAATTAGATTATAATGAGTAAGCTCACTCTGAGCAATATTGTTAAAAATATTTATATCATATTTGTCGCAAATATATTTGTAAGTTGCATAAGCTAGGTATTCATCATCAGCAATCTTTTTAATATCAGCAATTTCAGTTTCTGAGAACTCTGTATTAATAATATAATCATCTAGATTTAATAAGTCTGATTGATTTACAACAGACAGGTCAGATTCGAATTTAGGTTTTGGAGTATTATTGACATATTTTTTTATTCATATTATTTCGTTATAATTAATGTTAAATATGTATATTAATTATAACCTTAAATAATAAATTTGGCAATACAAAATTTTGATGTATAATATAGATATACTTAATTAAAATTTACATTATGTTTACAAACAAGAATTTATTAATCAAAATATCATCAGTAATATTATTTATAATAGTAATTTCTGGGGGAGCATACCTTTTGTATGGATTTCAATCTGAATCTGTGGATTTAAAGTTGGTTGGAGATGGATGTTTAAAATTTGATAAATCTCAAGAAAATTCTGATCCTAAATGTATCCTACAAAGAGGAGATAAGAGTTCTGAGCTAAGAGATTGTACTGATGATCCAGAAGGAATTTGTGAGAACTCTGAATATGTTTTAGGAAAAAGAGAGGGTGAGTCACAGTATCTTTTATTCAAAGCAAAGTCAATTGCAGATATAATGACTGTCTATAGAGTGAACCTTGAAGATTTGTCTAAACAAGAGATGGTAGAGACTTTGTATTATACTGAAGTAAAAGAAGAATGTCAGAATTCTAAAGAGACTTATGAAGAAAATTGTTTTGAATATCCAATTACAGAAGAACAGAGAAAAGATATTTGGAATAATAATAAAAAATACAATGATAAATTAAAATCTTATAAATAAAAAATTACCCCCCAGTCTAATAAAGATGGGGGTTTTAAAATTAAGTTAGAATGGTGGCTTTACCAAAAACGAATCCAAGATAAAGGTGCAAGAGGTCGTCTTGACCACCATAAGTTAATTTTTCGTCTGTAATTAAAATGGTCATATGCATATTGATTGAAATATGGATTTACTCCACATCCTCCAATAACTTGTTCTTCTTGTTCTTCAGTCATTGTCTTCCATGATGGATGGCTTTTCATAGATTAAGAATACACATTGTGTATTTATTAAATTATTAAAGTATTATACCATAAAAAATCTATTTTGTTAATAGGAAATTTTATTGGATTATATTTTGAATGTTTGACATTATATCATATTTAATCTAATATAAAGCTATAGTTTTATATTATCTAAATTAGTTTTATGAGAATCAATAAATATTTAGCACATAAAGACATCTGTTCCCGTCGGGAGGCTGATAGACTTATTCAAGAGAACAAAGTATATATTAATGATAGAATAGCAGTTCTAGGTGATGATGTATTAGAAGAAGATAAGGTAGAAGTAAGGAATAATCATAAGAATTATTTATATTTTGCATATCACAAACCAAAAGGAATTATTACTCACAGCCCACAAAATGATGAAATATCTATTCATAATATAGCTAAAATTCCAAAAGAAGTATTTCCAATTGGAAGGTTAGATAAAGATTCTTCGGGTTTAATTCTACTCACTAATGATGGAAGAGTTATAAAGAGAATTCTTGATCCAAAATCTGAATTAGAAAAGGAATATTTAGTTTTATTAGATAAACCTATAACTCAAAGATTTATCCAACAAATGATGAATGGGGTTATAATTGATAGTGGATACAAAACAAAACCTTGTAATGTAAGAAAATATGATGATTATACTATAAAAATAATTTTGACTGAAGGTAAGAAAAGACAAATTAGAAGAATGGCAGAAGCTCTGAAATATCAAGTTGTAGAGTTGATGAGAATTAGAATAGGTAATATATCTTTAGATAATCTCCAACCTAATGAATGGAGAAAACTAAGAGAGATTTAATGCTAGTGATTTGCATTAAATTATTAAATAAGTTATACTAGAAGTATAATCAGATTTAAATAAAAGTTATATGAAGATAGCAATTGTTGGAAAAGGAGGAAGTGGTAAAAGTAGTACATCTTGGCTCTTATCTAAGTTTTTATCACAAAAAAGTCAAGTTTTAGCTATAGATGCCGATCACAATATGGATTTGGCAGGAATATATGGATTAGAAATAAATCAAGATACAAATACCTTTCATAGACTTCATGATAGATTTAGACAAGAAGTTGGTTTATTGGAAGACTCTAAATGGTATCGTATTATTTTGGAGAATGAGAATCCTCATAGATTTTCTCTGAGTCCCAAAGATTCTTATACTAAATTAATCTCTCATTTTATTAATCAAAATTTAGATTTAGCAGTTGTAGGTCTTGGAGCTGATGACATAATGTTTAGTGATAGATGTGCTCATGGACATTCTGCTCCACTTAAATTTTATTTGGCTTTATTAGAAGAAGATGACTCTTATGTTGTTGTTGATGGAGTAGCAGGTGCTGATATGGTTAATTTTGGACTTTATAATGGAGTAGATATGATTTTGGGAGTTGTAGAACCTCATATAAATAGTATGAAAGTTTTTCGTCAATTATTAGAATTATCTAGACTTCAAAATATTCCTATGTATGGAGTTGTAAATAAGCCAAGAGAAAATAATTTATATCAAGAAATATATCAAGACTTTGGAAATATTATTTTAGGAGAGATAAAATATGATGAAGCTATAATAGATTATGAATTTGGTAAAATTTCAGAGCATACCTTAGATTCTTTAAATAATCTTTGGAATAATGTAGAAAAAATTTATAAAAAAGAAGATACATTAGAAAGATTAAAAAATTTTGAAAGAAAAAAATTAGAAAAAAGATTAAAATAAGTATTGACAAAATAATAGCTTTCTGGTATAAATATACTATTGCAATTTATTTGCGATAAGTTCTTTAAAATTTAGGTGATTGTATTGTATGTGTCACGAAAAGACAAGCTTTAGTTATGATCGTCCAATATCTGACGAGGATATTTTAACGGTAATTAATTTCTATCATTCTTTAGATGGGCAAAAAGTGCCTGTAGACTTTGTTGTGGGGGTCTTTGATGCTATCACTGATAGTAATAGCCCACAACCTATTGTACTTGTGACTTTGGTAGATTTATATTATCGTAAGATTAATGATCTTGTTGGTGTAAAATACCCGTGGGTATCATTACCATTTTCAGCTTTGGATTATAAGAGTGGGGAACGATTGATGTCTCCAGAAATGGGACCATTTCATGGTGTCTTTGCTATGTTTTCCTTAGCTCAACGAAATCTTGGAATTCTAAGAAATTTCTTGAGTGAATTCGGAGTTGACTTTATTACCTTTCATGATTGCGGCTGTATTATGCCCGATCGTGATGATGATGTAATGAATACTGAGAATTACAAGTCTATTAATCTTGTAAGGTCTCATTATGAGGCTTTAGGTGGAGCTGTGAGAGTTCTATCTTTTGATCAACTTGAATGGTTAAGTCCATGGCTTGATATGGGATTAGAAGAAATTCAAGCTTATCAAAGAATGACGGAGTGCTTATTGACTCTTAATTCTGATTCAGAGATATATCATTCTGAAGAATATATTCAGAATGCAATGAATAAAGTTATGCCAATTCTTGATATGGCAACAGTATAATTCTTAAAATATTTAATTTAAATTTGTAAAAGACTCTATTATTTTATAGAGTCTTTTGTATTTAATTCTAATATCTTATAAAACTCCTCTCTATAATCTTTATCTAGCAATTCCCACCACTCAACTCCCCAAACAAAAGCTTTATCTATACCAGCTTTTTTGATGGTTTGGATATTCTTCATAAAACGATTTGGTGAAATTGTTCTTTCTATATCTTTTTTATTTTTAATGTCAATAAATTTGTAATCCCATGGTTCAGCTTGTAATTCCATTACCCAAGCTTTTTTATTTTTGGATAATACAAAACCAACATCTTTTTTTAATCTAAATGTTTGGAATGGATATTGGTATAAATCCATATAAATCGGAATATTTTTAATTCTGATACCTAATTTTGAATAAAAATCTAATCCAACTATATCTTCAGGTAAATTAGTATTATAAAAAGTTTTTTGCCAAGATTTATATCCATAAGAAACTATTACTGGTCTTTCATCTAAGGTTTTTAGTAATACAATTTCTTTTTTATAAATTTCTCTAACATCAAATCCATTTTGTCCCCAAGTATTTTCAAAAGGCTCATTTTCTATTTGCCAAGCTTCTATTTGTTTATTTTGTCTTAAATCTAAAATTAATTTTTCTAAATAATTCAAAAGTTTTTGTTCGAATTCTTCTTTTGATAAATTGGGAATCCATTCAGGAAAATGTCTTTCAGGCCAACGAGGACTTCTATATCCTATTGCAGGAACTATATTAATATTATAGCGAGAGAGAATTTCAAACATTTCTTGGTATTCAGAGATTATCCAATCTGATTCATTTGGCATAATCATATCCCAATAAAAAGCAATTCGGATTGAATCCCAGTGATAAGAATTTAAAATTTTCACTAAAGTTTTTCGCCAATCTAAATTACATTCTAGACAGTATTTTATACTAAATGTAAATCCAAATTTCATGATAAATCAAATTTACCGGAATTTCCGTATCCATTTATAAAATCTTTTGGACTTAGCCAATTAGCAGATTCTGGTTTAATTTTTTTTATCATAAGAGATTTATTAGGTGTGCCTATTAATAATTTGTTTTCTTCCCATAGCCAATGAGCAGGGGTGAGGGTACAATTTATAATTGTTTCTATTTCTAAAATAATTTTTTTCCCTTTCAAATAAGTGAAAATTTGAGGCCAATTTATAAATGCTCTATATTGATTAAAAATTTCTTGAGCTGATTTATTCCAATTTATTAATCCATCAGATTTCTGAATAAAATGAACAATTGATGATTTAGAGTGATTTTGAGGCTTTGGTTTTATTTCTCCTAAAATATATTTTTCTAAGGATTTATCTAACAATTGGTATGATACATTTATCATTTTTGGTTCTAAATCTAAATAAGTTTCAGATTGAGATAATGAAAAAGATTTTTGGTATATTATGTCTCCATGATCCATATACCTATCAATTTTCATTAATGTGACACCAGTTTCTGAGTCACCATTAAGTAAGCAAGATTGGATTGGAGCAGGTCCTCGGTATTTTGGAAGGAGGGAAGGGTGAATATTTAAAATTCGATCAGGCATTAAGTCAAGAAAGCTTTGTGGTAGAATTTTTCCATATCCAATTACTAGCCAAATATCAGCTTTTAGATTTAAGATTTCTTTTATAAAATTTGGTTCTTTAATCTTTTCAGGTGTAAAGATATATATATTCTGCTTTAAGCTAAATTGCTTTACTGGGCTTGGAGTTAATATTTTTTTTCTTCCAATAATAGAGTCTGGAGCTGATACTGTTCCAACGATTTCAAATTTTTTATTTTTATGTAGTTTTTCTAAAATTAGTTTAGCAAATTCTGGAGTCCCAAAAAAAAGTATTTTCATAGATTATATATAGATTTTATGCTTTTGTTTTAATTTTCTATCTACAACTTTATCTTCAAATAATATTCCATCTAAGTGATCAATTTCATGTTGTAATATTCTAGCAAATATACCGCTAACTTTTCCATATATAGGTTCACCTTTTTCATTCATAGCTTTGAAATCTACTGCACAAGGTCTAATAACTTCAGCAAAGTATTCTGGTAGTGATAGACAACCTTCTTCCATTATACAATGATCTTCTGATATATTTATTATTTCAGGATTAATTAAAATCATATTTTGATTTGGCATACAAAGATCAAATCCGGTTTCTTTATAATATTCTCCAGGAATTTTTATCAGAATCATTCTAATGTTTTGACCTACTTGAGGAGCTGCTAGTCCCATACCTCCAGCTGGATCAATTGTAGCTTTCATATCTCTGGCTAATTTTTTGATTGAGCTATCTATCTTTTTAATTGGAAGAGATTTTGTTCTTAGAATTTGATTTGCAGAACCTGTTTCTATATCAAGAATCATAAAATAAGTAATTAAGTTTAAAATTTAAATCATTATAGCATAAATATAAAAATATTACAAAAAACAGATTTTTAAGGATATTTTTATAAATTGTAAGTAATTAATTAGTTTTTACCTTCCCTACGATATTGTTTTTTAATTTTTAAATATTCAGTATCTTCTCCTGAGCCACTATCCTTGCCAGAGAATCTTTTCATAATCTGTGCAGGATACTTTTCTTTAACTTTTTCTAATTTTGTTCGGATAATATATTCAGTGTCAAGTTCCAATAACACAGACATTTCGATACAACATATCATTACATCAGCCAATTCTTTCTGAATTAAGGGTATTAGCTTATTATCTTTTTTGACTTCATCTAAAGTTAAATTAGACCATTGAAATATCTCAAGTAACTCAGCTGACTCTATAGAAATAGATTTTGATAAATCTGCTGGTCTCAAATTATTCCAACCTCTTTCTTCTAAAAACTGTTTTATTTCTAACTCTAATTTATTCATATAAATTTATAATTTAATTTCGTAACTATATAATAATATTTTTATTTTAAAAATACAAATATAAAACTTTAATCAAAAATTAAAAATAATACAAAGATATAAAAGTAAATTAAGCCAATTTGCCTATTGTAAATCTAGATTATTCTGTTAAAATAAATAAGTACTTTTTTAGGGTTCTATATGAATCATAATTTATTAAAATTATCAGAAATTAATTTAGATTTACCCAAACTGGATGTTAAAGGAGTATTCGGATGTGTATTTACTAAAGATTCAATGGGTAAAATACAAATTTTATTAATGAAAAGAATAGCAAAATATCCTTTAGAATATCAAGGAGTAAGAGAATTTCCAGGAGGAGGGATTGAAGATAATGAAACAATTTTTCAAGCCTTAAGAAGAGAACTTGATGAAGAAATTGGATTTTTTGGGGAATCTTTTTTGTATAAATGTCAGCTATGGAGTTATAGTATGCTAAGAGTAAGAAAAGATCCAGTTTATTTATTTTTTCTTTATATTGATAAATTAGATATAGAATTTATTATTAAAGAATTTATTATTACTGATGAAACAGATGATCCAAGATTAGTTTCTTTAGATAATTTAGTCTCACTCAATATGACTCAAACCCAGATGGAATTTTTTGTACCGATAATCAAAGATTCTTTAAGCCCATTTGATAACAAAATAGATATTTATCCAGATATAGGTTTGTATTTTTAAAAATATAAGAGATTTAGTAATTCTACTAAGTCTTTTTCTTTTTTGAAATAATGACAAATTTTTATTTTTGAGATATAATAAATATATAGGTAACTTATTATTAAATTATAAATAAATTATGAAGTTTTTGAATAAAATATTTGGAGATCCGAATCAAAAGGAATTAAATAAAATAAAGCCTTTATTAAGAGAAGTTAACCAAAAAGAAGCTGATTTTAAAGATAAATCAGATGATGAATTGAGAAAAGAAACAGCTATATTAAGAGAAAAAATTATTAATACAAAAGATGTTGATCAGTTTTTGGTAGATGGATTTGCTTTAATAAGAGAAGCTTCTAAGAGAACTTTGAGTCAAAGACATTATGGAGTTCAGTTAATAGGAGGAATAGTTTTACACCAAGGTAAAATTGCTGAGATGAGAACTGGAGAAGGTAAAACTTTAGTGGCAACTCTTCCAACTTTTTTGAATGCTCTATCTGGTAAGGGTGTGCATGTTATTACAGTAAATGATTATTTAGCTAAAAGAGATGCTGTTTGGATGGCTCAAATATATTCTTTTTTGGGTCTTTCAGTTGGAGTTATTACTGGGGAAGGATCTTTTTTGTATCAAGAATCAGATAATGAATTAGAAGATAAAGAAAGAGATGATGATGGTTCTTATAGAATTAAAAAATCATTTTTGAAACTTTGTTCAAGAAAAGAAGCATATCAAGCTGATATAACTTATGGAACTAATAATGAATTTGGATTTGATTATTTAAGAGATAATTTAACTCAATCAAAAGAAGATATGGTTCAAAGAGGTCATAATTATGCAATTATTGATGAGGTTGATAGTATTCTGATTGATGAGGCGAGAACTCCCCTTATTATATCTCAAGCTAATGCTGAGTCTCCAAAATTGTATGAGGTGTTTGCTGGTATAGTTCCTAAGTTGGCTAAAGACACTGATTATTCTATCGATGAGAAAATGAGAAGTGTTAATATTACAGAATCGGGTATAGATAAAATAGAGAAAGCTCTTGGTATTAATAATATCTATGAAGATAAAGGTATAACCTTTGTACATCATTTGGAACAGGCATTGAGAGCTGAAGCCTTATATCAAAAAGATAGAGATTATGTTGTAAAGGAAGGAGAAGTAATAATTGTTGATCAATTTACGGGTAGAATGATGAATGGTAGAAGATATTCTGATGGATTGCATCAAGCTCTAGAAGCAAAAGAGGGTGTTATGATAAAACAAGAGTCAAGAACAATGGCATCCATTACATTCCAAAATTATTTTAGGATGTATAAGAAAATCTCAGGTATGACTGGTACTGCTATTACTAGTGCAGAAGAGTTTTATAAGGTGTATAAATTAGATGTTATTACAATACCAACTAATAAAAAGATTCAAAGAATCGATAAATCAGATTTAGTTTATAAAAATGAAAAAGCTAAATTTAATGCAATTGCAAAATTGGTAAAAGAGTTAAACCAAAAAGGACAACCTGTTCTTTTGGGAACTGTTTCTATTGAAAAAAGCGAAGCATTGGCTCAAGTTTTTGATAAGTTTAAATTGAAATATAATATTTTGAATGCTAAGAATCATGAAGCAGAGGGAAATATTATAGCTAATGCTGGTCTTAAAAATGCAATAACAATTGCTACTAATATGGCTGGAAGAGGTGTGGATATTAAATTAGGAGGAGCTGAAGCAACAGAAGAAGAGAAACAAGAGGTATTAGATTTAGGAGGATTGTATGTAATTGGAACAGAGAGACATGAAGCAAGGAGAATAGATAATCAGTTGAGAGGTAGGTCAGGAAGACAAGGAGAGCCTGGAATTACTCAATTTTTCTTATCTTTGGATGATGATGTAATGAGAATTTTTGGTGGTGATAAGATTAAAGGTTTAATGGAAAGATTTAATTTCCCAGAAGATGAACCTATAGAAAATGTTTTAATTAGTAAATCAATTGAAGGAGCTCAGACCAAAATAGAAGGATTTAACTTTGATTCTAGAAAGAGATTATTAGAGTATGATGATGTAATTAATAAACAAAGAGAAATTATTTATAAGAAAAGAAAAGATATATTGCTATTAAAGAATGATATAGAGGAACAAACTCACACTCTTTTGAAGGAGCATGTTTATAAAATAGTTTCATTCCATACAACAATTGAAAGCCCTAGAGAATGGTCTTTAACAGATATATTAGAAGATATTAATGGTCTTATTAAAATTGAGGGTAATATAATTGAAGATTTAACTTTGATAAGAGATGGTCAACATAATATGTCTTCTAAAAAGAAAAAAATCAATGAATATTTATTTTCAAAATTACAAAGTTCCTTTGATAGTAAATTTGAATCTTTAGAAGAAACTCAAAAGTTGATTTTACAAAGATCAGTTTTACTTCAAACTATAGATATGCTTTGGATGGAGAATCTAGAAATTATTGATTATCTAAAAGGAAGTATTAATCTAAGACAATATGCTCAGAGAGATCCTTTAGTTGAATACAAAAATGAAGCATTCTTATTATTTGAAAAACTTTTGAATAATATCAATACAGAATATATCAATAACTTGCTTAGAATTAAAATTGAAACTAAGTTACAACCTATGCAAGACACACAAAATTTAGCAACAAATCTAAAGTATGTAAACTCTTCTAAGTTTATTCCTAAAGTCGGGAGAAATGATTTGTGTCCTTGTGGGAGTGGTAAAAAATATAAGAAATGTCATGGTAAAATTTAATAAAATATCATTATGCAAAAATTAAGTACATATCACAAAATATTAATAGGTGTATTATTAGGTTTAACTATTGTTTTAGTTATTATTATAAACAAAAAATATAACAAATCAGAATCAATCCCAGAAAGTACTGAATTATATGAGGTTTCTGAAAATGATTCTGGACAAGCTAGTGTTGAAGTTGCTCCAGAAGAATTAAAAAAGATTAGGCTCTGGATAGAAGATAAAAATTTAGATGAATATGGAAATCTAGAAGGAACAATTTATGCAGGGGGAAATCCATTATTTGATGAGAGTACTGGAGAAACAAGACTGATTTATGATTATTTATTAGAGAATCACCCAGACAAACCTTGGCAAAATTACGGATCAGAAGATATTAATAATTCTTCAGATATGGAAGAAAGTATCTCTAATGAAAGTAATTTAGAGCAAGAACTATCTTTTTCTGAGATTACAGAATGGTCAAATTTATCAAAACCAAGTTATGATATGGAGTATCCTAAATTTGTAAATATTGAAGATAAAAATGATATTATTACACTAACTGGAGATGATAATTTTAAAATGTATATTTATAATGATATATCAAAACAGGATATTCCTACAGATTTAAACTGTGATAAAATGGATCTAATAGATAAAGATAATGCATTTATTTGCAATAATGATAGTATAAGATATAAACAAATTTATCAAAGAGTAAAGGATAGTGTAATTCCTAAATAAAATAATAAATATCCTTATTTATTATTGACTTCATAGTATTAACCTGTTATAATTATATAATTGAATGAGTGATGAGTATTTTAATTGTCTTACATAAAAATCGGAATGTTTCAAATCAGATATAATATTTTTTACTAAGTAAAATTAGCAAGAGTTCCCTCTCTTGTGTTTTGTGTATCTGATATATTGATTCTAAAAGTAAGAAACCCTTTATTTATTAAATAAATTATTCAGTAATATGGAAAATAATAGAGTTTTTCTTAAGAAAAATATAAGTATAGATTTACCTAATCTAGTTGAGCCACAATTGATATCTTATAAGTGGTTTTTAGAAAAAGGATTAAAAGAATTGTTTGAAGAATATTATCCAATAACTGATTGGAGTGGTACAGAATATAAAATTGAATTTTTAGACTATAGACTAGATGAGCCTAAGATGTCTGAAAAAGAATCTTTAATAAAAAATTCAACCTACGAATCATCACTTAGAGCAAAGTTTTTATTTATTAACAATGCTACTGGTAAAAATCATACTCATGAAGTATTTATGGGAGACATTCCTGTAATGACAGAAAGAGGAACTTTTATTATTAATGGAGTTGAAAGAGTAATAATTGCTCAAATTTTAAGATCTCCTGGAGTATTTTTTACAGAAAATATTTCTAGAGATAAAAGATATTTTGGAGCAAAATTAATTCCAAACAGAGGAGCTTGGTTAGAAATTGAAACAGATGGTGCTGGGGTAATATGGGTTAAAATTGATAGAAAAAGAAAAGTTACAATAACTTCTTTGTTAAGAGCATTTGGTTTATCTACAGATGCTGATTTGTATACAGCTTTTTCTGATGTTGATACTGGAAAAGTTAAATTCATTAGAGAGACTATAAATAAAGATGTTGCTAAAAATCAAGGGGCAGGATTTATAGAAGTTTATAGAAGAATAAGACCAGGAGATTTAGCTACAGAAGATAATGCAAAGCAGTTAATAGAGTCAATGTTCTTTGATTTTAATAGATATGATCTTGGAAAAGTTGGAAGATATAAAGTTAATCAGAGATTAGAAATTGATGTTGATAATAATAAGCAAAATAGAATTTTAAGAAAAGAAGATTTATTATTGATTATAAAGAAAATTATAGAGCTTAACAATGATCCTAATTCCATTCCTGATGATATAGATGATTTAGCAAACAGAAGAGTTAGATTGATAGGTGAGTTAGTTCAAGATAGAGCAAGAATAGGTTTTGCTAGAATGGAAAAAATTATAAAAGATAGAATGAGTACAGCTGATCCTAAAACTATCAATGCAAATTCCATTATTAATTCAAGACCTTTAGTTGCTGCTGTTCATGAATTTTTCTCCTCATCACAGTTATCTCAATACATGGATCAAATTAATACTTTAGGAGAATTAGAGCATAAGAGGAGAATATCAGCTATGGGACCAAATGGGTTGACAAGAGATAGAGCTGGATTCGAAGTAAGAGATGTTCATCCAACTCATTTTGGAAGAATCTGTCCTATTGCTACACCTGAAGGACCAAATATTGGTTTGATTGGACATTTAGCTAATTATGCTTATATTAATGAATATGGTTTTTTGGAGACTCCATTTTTGAAAGTAGTTGATGGAAGAATTACTGACGAAGTGGTTATGATGAATGCTACTGAAGAGAAAAAATATGTGATAGCAACAGCAGTATTAGATTTAGATGATAAAAATAATATTAAAAATGAAAGAGTTTTAGCAAGACAAAATACCAATATTATTCAAGTTTCTAAAAAAGAAATAGAATATGTTAATGTTTCAACAAAGCAATTGATTTCAGTTTCTACCTCATTAATTCCATTTGTAGAGCATAATGATTCAGCTAGAGCTCTTATGGGTTCTAATATGCAAAGACAAGGAGTCCCTCCAATAGTTCCTCAAACCCCTATTGTTGGTACTGGTATGGAAGCAGATGCAGCAAAATATAGTGGTCAGATGATAACAGCTCCAGAGGATGGAGTTATAATAGAAGCTGATGGTGAGCATGTTGTCTTCGAAGATAGTAAAACTAAACAAAGAAAAAAGTGGGAGTTAACGAAATTCTTAAAATCAAATGCTTATACAAGTGTTAATCAAAAAGTTAAGTGTTATCCAAATCAAATTGTAAAAAGAGGAGACTTATTAGTAGATGGTCCGTCAATGGATAATGGAGAACTTGCCTTAGGTCAAAATTTGATGGTAGGATTTATGTCTTATGAAGGAAATAATTTTGAGGATTCAATTATTATTTCAGAAAAATTAGTAAAAAAAGATGTATTTAGTTCTGTTCATATAGAAGATTTTTCTGTGGATGTGTCTGATACGAGTTTAGGAGAAGAACAAGTCACAAGAGATATACCGAATATTTCTGAAGAGAGGTTAAAAGACTTAGATATTGAAGGTATTATTAGATTGGGTGCAACTGTAACTCAAGGTGATATTTTAGTAGGTAAAATTAGTCCAAAAGGTGAGACTGATTTAACAGCAGAAGAAAGATTATTAAGAGTTATTTTTGGAGAAAAGTCTAGAGATGTAAAAGATACCTCTTTGAAATTACCTAATGGTCACAAAGGAAAAGTTATAGGAATAAAAGTCTTTTCTAGAGAAAATGGAGACAAATTACCTTCAGGAGTAATTAAAAGAATTCAAGTCAGTATAGCTCATTTAAGAAAAGTTAATGTGGGGGATAAGCTGGCAGGAAGACATGGTAACAAAGGAGTTATTTCTAGAATATTGCCAGAGGAAGATATGCCTTTCTTGCCAGATGGAAGACCTTTGGATATTTTATTAACACCTCTTGGAATTGCTTCTCGTATGAATCTAGGTCAAATATATGAAACACATTTAGGGTTAGCAGCTTCTGCATTGGGAATAACGATTGCCAGTCCTGCTTTAGATGGTCTTACAATGGAAGAAATTCAGACTTTGCTTAAAAAGGCTGATTTACCAGAGAATGGTAAAATTAAACTTACTAGTGGAAAAACAGGTGAACAATATAGTGAAACAACTACAGTTGGTATTATGTATATGATGAAATTGAATCATATGATTGAAGATAAAATGCATATGAGATCAACAGGTCCTTATTCTTTAATTACTCAACAACCATTAGGAGGAAAAGCTCAGATGGGAGGACAGAGATTAGGAGAAATGGAAGTGTGGGCATTAGAAGGTTATGGAGCAGCTTATATGTTGCAAGAAATGTTAACTGTAAAATCTGACGATATAATAGGAAGATCTAATGCATATGAATCTATAATCAAAGGTAAAAAAATACAGGCTCCACATATTCCATCCTCTTTCCATGTATTGGTAAATGAATTAAAAGGATTAGGAATAAATGTTTCACTCAAAAATGTTGTTACTAATAAGTCAATAGTAGAATAATATAATATTATATGGAAAATTATACTCCTTCTGATCAAAATAATAGTGAATCTTTATCTATGGATATTCTAGATTTCGAATCTATGAGATTAAATCTAGCATCCCCAGAAGAAATTTTATCTTGGTCTTATGCTGAACAATTAGGGAAAAATCAAGGGATTAAAAAAAATGGTGAAGTAACAAAGCCAGAGACAATTAATTATAGAACTCAAAAAGCAGAAAAAGATGGTCTTTTTTCTGAGAAAATTTTTGGTCCCGTAAAAGATTATGAATGTGCTTGTGGTAAATATAAGAAAATTAGATATAAAGGTATAGTTTGTGATAAGTGTGGTACTGAAGTAACAAAATCTTCAGTTAGAAGAGAGAGAATGGGTTATATAGAGTTGGCTGTTCCAGTTGCTCATATTTGGTTTTTAAAAAATATTCCAAGTAGAATAGCTTTAGTTATAGACCAGCCTTTGAATGAGGTTGAAAAAGTAGTTTATTATTCTAGTTATATAATAACTAGTGTTAATGAAGATTTGAAAAAAGATTATATAAAGCAGGTTGAAAATGAGTATAAGAAAAAACTAAGTACAATCACTGTTACTGGAAATGCTGATGATGACTCAGTAAATGAGCTAAAGAGATCCAAAGATGAAGGAATAAACCAATTAAATTCTCTTAGAAAATGGAATATATTATCTGAAATAGATTATAGGATAATCTCCATGAAATTTGGTGGAGTATTTGTTGCAGAAACAGGATCTGAAGTGTTAAGAAGAATTTTTTCTGAAATAGACATGACAGAATCTGTTAAAGAATTAGAAATTGAATTAGCTGATGCTGATGGTATAAAAGCTCAAAAAATTATTAAGAAGATAAGATTTTTTGGAGGAATGTTAAAAGCTAACGTAAGACCTGAGTGGATGTTCATGACTCACTTACCAGTTATACCTCCAGATTTAAGACCTATTGTAGCTTTGGATGGAAGTAGATTCGCAACTTCTGACTTAAATGATCTATATAGAAGTGTTATAAGTAGAAATAATAGATTAAAAAGATTCATTGCACAGAAGTCACCTGAAGTTATTGTTAGAAATGAAAAGAGAATGTTACAAGAAGCAGTAGATACACTGATTGATAATTCAATGAGAAGATCTAGTACTTCTAATTTATCCAGCATTGGACAAAAAAGAACATTAAAATCAATGGCAGATTTTCTAAAAGGTAAATCAGGAAGATTTAGACAAAACCTTTTGGGAAAAAGAGTTGATTATTCTGGTAGATCTGTAATTGTTGTTGGACCAAATCTAAAAATTGATGAGTGTGGTATTCCAAAGAAAATGGCTCTTGAACTATTTAAACCATTTATAATTAATCAATTAATAGAAAGAGAATTAGCACATAATATTAGAAGTGCTACCAAACTTATTGATCAAGGAATTGATGAAGTTTGGGATATCTTAGAGAAAGTAATTGAAAACAGATATGTTCTTTTGAACAGAGCTCCTACTCTACATAGATTAAGTATTCAAGCTTTCAAACCAGTATTAATTGAAGGAAAAGCAATTCAGTTAAATCCTATGGTATGTAGTCCATTTAATGCTGATTTTGATGGAGACCAAATGGCCGTACATGTTCCTTTATCAGAAGAATCATTGAAAGAAGCAGAAGAATTGATGTTATCCTCTAAGAATCTTATTAAACCCTCAGATGGAAGCCCATCTTCAGCACCATCTCAAGATATGGTACTAGGTGTATATTATGCAACTACAGGAATTGTTAGTGATAAAAAATATGTATTTGCAACTTTTGATGATGCAATAAAAGCTTATGAGCATGAAGTTATTGGGTATAGAGATTTATTTGAAGTAAGAAGAGAATCTAAAGTTAATAATGATAAGATAGAAACAACTATGGGTAGAATTTTCTTTAATGAAATTTTGCCTGAAGAGTTTGAATTTGTTAATAAAGTTGTAGACAAGAAGATTCTAAAAGGAATATTAACAAAAGCTTTTGAACAGTATGATCAACCTAAAGTTGGAGAACTTTTAGATAAAATTAAGAAATTTGGATTTAGGGAAATGACAAATTCAGGTCTGTCATGGGGAATTAAAGATTTTACAGTCTCAAAAGAGAAAGATGACTTGATATTTGCTGCTCAAGATACAGTTGATTTGGTAAATGAACAATACACTCAAGGTTTGTTAACTAAGCAAGAACAATATAATCAGATTGTAGATGTTTGGACAAAAACAAATTTAGATGTTGCAGAAGTTGTAAGAAAAGATGTTGACCCAAAAGGACCTGTATTTAGTATGATAGATTCTGGAGCTAGAGGATCCTGGGGACAGCTTACACAGATGGCAGGAATGAAAGGATTAGTTGTTTCACCTTCTGGTAAAATTATTGAGACTCCTATTACTTCTAGTTTTTTGAAAGGATTGACAGAGTTAGAATATTTTATATCTACTCATGGAGCTAGAAAAGGATTAGTAGATACTGCTTTAAAAACAGCAGCATCAGGATATTTAACAAGAAGATTAGTAGATGTTAGTCAGGATGTTGTAATTATTGAAGAAGATTGTCATGATAGTGAAGGAATGTATACTTACAGAAATGATGCTGAGATAACATCAGATTCATTTGAAAACTTTATCTATGGAAGAACTTTATTAGAGGATATTCTTGATTCAAAGAGTAATAAAGTTATTGCAAAATCTGGAGATTTGATAGATAGAGTAAAAGCTAAACAAATTGATGGAACAGGTATTGATAAGATAAGATTAAGATCTTTGGTTTCTTGTAAATCTATCAGAGGTGTTTGTCAATCTTGTTATGGAATCGATTTAGGTAGAAATCAGCAAGTAAAATTAGGTGAAGCAGTAGGAATTGTTACAGCTCAATCTATTGGGGAACCTGGGACACAGTTAACGATGAGAACTTTCCATCAAGGAGGATCAGCTGGAGCTGCTGATGTAACAAAAGGATTACCTAGAGTAGAAGAAATTTTTGAAGCAAGAACTCCAAAAACCCAGGCTATAATGTCACCAGTATCTGGTACAGTAGTTGATATTATAGAATCAGCAGGAGAAGTTAGAATTAAGATTAGAGTGGATTCTAATGTGAAAGATTCTAAAAATTCAAATGTAGAAATAAAAGAAATATCTACAGATGCAGTGACAGACTTGGTTATTGTTAAGATAGGATACAAAGTTAATGTTGGAGATCCTTTAACAGAAGGACATTTAGATTTAGAAAAGTTGTATAATAAAGCAGGGTTAGAAAGTTTAACAAGATATATAGTAAGACAAATTCTAGAAGTATACAACTCTCAAGGAGCTGGAATATCTACCAAACATGTTGAAATGGTGGTAAGACAGATGACTTCAAGATATAATGTTCTGGAACCTGGAAAATCAGAATATCTAAAAGGACAGTTAATTACAAGAGATCAGTTGAATGAATATAATAACAATGTGGAGTCAGAAGAAGATAAAATTCAATTTGAGCCTTTATTACAAGGAATTACTAAAGTTTCTTTGAATACAGAAAGTTTCTTGTCAGCAGCTTCTTTCCAAAATACTACAAAAGTGTTAATAGATGCATCTTTATTTGGAAAAGAGGATAGACTAAGAGGATTAAAAGAGAATGTTATTATAGGTAAATTAATCCCAGCTGGAACAGGTTTTGGACTAGAGAAAAAAAATTATAAGCAAGAATAAGATATTTTAATGGAAATTTCAAAAAAATTATTACCAAAGTCTCAAGTTGAATTATCAATCAGCTTGAGTAAGGAAGAGATGTTGTCATATATTGATAAAGCAACTAAAGATTTAGCTAAAAAAGTTACTATACCAGGATTCAGAAAAGGCGAAGCTCCTCAAAAAATGGTTGAGAAACATTTAGGTTCAGGATATATTTTTGAGGAGGCATTAGAAAAAGCAGTTGGAGATTCTTATAAGAAAGCTATTGAACAAGAAAAACTTATTCCACTAGAACAAGCTAAAGTTGATTTGGATGAAAAACAAGATGGTGAAAAAATTTCTTATAAAGCAGTTGTAAGTATAATGCCAGAATTAAATCTGCCAGACTATAAAAAAATTGCTAAAAGTATAAAGCCAGAAAATTTTAAAGTTTTGAAAAAAGACTTAGAAGAAGCAAAAAAATATCTTTTGAAATCTAGAGGAACTTTAAAGTCAGTTGAGAGAGAATCAAAAAAAGATGATACAGTAACAATTAGCTATACCCTTAATTTAGGAGATAAAGAGATTGATAAATCTGAATCTATGTTGGTTGAAATCGGAGGAGGTCAATTTATCAAGGGATTTGAAGATAATATAATCGGATTAAAAGTTAGTGATAATAAGTCCTTTGAATTAGAGTTTCCGGCTAATTATCATAACAAAGAAATTTCATGTAAAAAAGGAAGATTTGATATTGAGATTAAAAAAATTGAAGAATCTATATTTCCAGATTGGGATGATAAGTTTGCTGATAGTTTGACACAAGGAAAGCACAAAACTATTCAAGAATTAGAAAAAAGTTTAGAGGAAGGAATTTTCGCTGAAAAAGAATCAGAGGTTAAAACTAAACATACTCAAGATATTATGGATTTGATAATGAAAGAGGTTAAGATAGATTTGCCAGCAGTATTAGTTGACTTTGAGCTTGAAAGATTGATATCAGAAATGGAACAAAGATCAATGTATTCAGGAGAATCATTGGAAAAAGCTTTGGAAAGATCAGGAAAAACAATGGATGAACTAAAAAAAGACTCAACTCCACAAGCTGAATCTAGAGTGATTTTGATGTTGATTCTAAGAAAAATAGCTGAGTTAGAAAAAATATATGCATCCGAAGAAGAAATAACTAGTCAAGTAAACTCAATATTATCCAGATATTCTAAAGAAAAAATAGAAAAAATGGACTTAGAGAAGTTAAAAGTTATGGTTGAAGGAGAGATATTAGATAAAATGACTTTAAATTATCTTTCAAATTTACACTCTGAAGAAAAATTAGACAAGATAAAGAAATCAACTAAATCTAAGGAGGATAAATAAGTTGTTTTAGTACTTATTTATCTAAATAAAGAGGGTTTTCTTTAAAATAAGAGAACTCTTTTTATTTTAAAGAATTATAACATAGGAATTTAGGTATTGTTTTTGTATGAATTTCAATACTAGCAGATTCTGAGAATTTTTGAGTTTACAATAAAGTAAATTTAAGGTAATATAAAGTATATGAGTAGAAAAAATTCCAAATCAGTTAGAAAAAAATCTTATTTACAATCACTTTTTAGTAAATTTGGGCAAGATATAGGTATAGATTTAGGTACAGCTAACACTTTGGTGTATCTAAAAAATAAAGGTATCGTTATAAACGAACCTTCAGTAGTCGCGATCAATCAAAAGACTGGTCAGATCTTAGCTATTGGTCAAGAAGCTAAAACTATGGTTGGGAGAACTCCTTCTCATATTGTTGCTAGTAGGCCTCTTGTTAATGGTGTAGTCTCAGACTTTGAGGTTACTGAACAAATGCTTAAGTATTTTATTACAAAAGTTACTAAAGGAAGTTTTTTTCATAAATTAAGATCTAGAGTTGTCGTTGGCATACCTTCAGGTGTCACTGAAGTTGAAAAAAGAGCAGTTTATGATGCGACAAGGAATGCAGGTGTAAGAGATGTTTTTTTAATTGAAGAGCCAATTGCGGCTGCTATTGGTGCTAGACTTCCTATTCAAGAAGCTACAGGAAATATTATAGTTGATATAGGGGGAGGAACGACAGAAATAGCTGTGATATCTCTTGGTGGAGTTGTTGTAGCAAAGAGTCTGAGAATTGCAGGGGATAAAATGAATCAAGATATTATAAGGTATATTAGAAATAATTATCAATTAGCGATAGGAGAGAGAACCGCAGAGGATATAAAAATTAAGATTGGTTCAGCTAGTCATTTATCAGAAAAACTAGAATTACAAATTCGAGGAAGAGACATTATAACAGGTCTTCCTAAAGAGCAAATTATTACAGATGTAGATGCAAGAAAAGCCATTGCTCAATCAATAATGACTATAGTAAATACAATAAAAATTGCCATTGAAGAAACCCCTCCCGAGTTAATTGGTGATATAATGGAAAGAGGAATTATTTTGGCTGGAGGTGGAGCATTACTTCGTAATCTTGATAAATTAGTTACAAATGTTACAAAGGTTCCATGTTATATTTCAAGTGATCCACTAACAGCAGTTGTAAGAGGAACAGGAATAATATTAGAAGATTTAGATTCATTAAAAGAAGTTTTGATTCCATTGGATATTGGTAATAGACCTAAATTTTAATTTTATATGTCAAGTAAAAGTTTATCAAATATAATATTCGTATCTTTTGTGATAATTTTATTTTCAGGAATAGTTTTTTTCCGTTATCAGATATATGAACTCATATTTACAGTTAGATCAAAATTATTTATAGATAAAGAGTATAATAGTACAGAAATAGATTTCATAAATGAA
>CAZWIJ010000002.1:0-129363 GCA_964633865.1 uncultured Candidatus Saccharibacteria bacterium | reverse complement strand
AGAATTTGTGATTAATTTTAATAGTAATAAAAAAATTATAGAATGTGAGTATGGAAGCTGTTTGGTTTTACCTAACCAAAATATAGATGTTGTAGTTTATTCTATAGAAGGTATTCTAGTTTATTTGGATAGCGAAGCCCATTTAGATAATTTTAAAAAAATCAGTAAAATTAAAACATTAAAAACAGTGATTATTAGAATGAGGGATGTATTTTATTTAGATTTAGATGGAATGGAGATTTTGGAGGAAATTATAGAGTTATTACAAGATAATGATATAGAAGTTATTTTAACTAGACCTTCTAAAAGTGTAAGTAAAATACTAGTGAAAAGTGAACTATATCAAAAATTAAGAAAAACAGGTTTTGTCTTTGAAAAAACAGAATTGGCTTTAGCTTATTTAGGATTTAGTGATGAATAAATTGGAGCAAAATTAGATAAAAAAGAAGTTTAAAATAAATATTTAATCTGATAACTAGTATTGACAAATAGGTTGGGAATTGTTACAATATATTTTTATTCATATTAAAATGTATGTATAGACATGAAAAAATGTTTGAATGTATCGTGAATGGAATTAAACAAATAATTTCAGGAAAGAACCTTATTGAAGCAAAGAAAAATTGCTTAAGAAAATTCAAATCTCATGGAGAACACTTTCATGAGTTGGAAGAAATTAAATATGTAAGAATGCATATTCATTAGTAAAAATATTTTAATTCAATTTAAATATATCACTTAGTTGAGACTAAGTGTTTTTTTGTTAAAGACAAGTTTTATGATAAAATTATATTAATAAATTATACTAAAGAAAATTATTATAATGAATCCAAAAAGTCTAAGAGAAATATATGATGAACCAAATATTAGTAAATCTAAATATACTTCTCAATTTGGTTTGAATAAAAAGTTAGTGATAGAAATTTCAAAACAAAAACAAGAACCAGAATGGATGCTCAAGAAAAGATTGCAAGCATTTGATTTTTATCAAAAAACACCTTTACCAGATTGGGGGCCTTCGCTTGCAAATTTAAATTTAGATGAGATTAGATATTTTGTTAGACCAGATACGGAAGAAACCAATAATTGGGATGAAGTACCTGATGAAATAAAATCTACTTTTCAGAAATTAGGTATCCCAGAGGCAGAACATAAAGCTTTGGGTGGAGTAGGAGCTCAATATGACTCAGATATTGTTTATCATAATTTGAAACAATCTTTGCAAGATAAAGGAGTTATTTTTGAAAATATGGATACAGCTGTACAAAAATATCCAGATTTAGTCAAGAAATATTTTATGACAAAGTGTATTCCTATAAATGATCATAAGTTTATAATGCTTCATGGAGCTGTTTGGAGTGGAGGTACTTTTATTTATGTTCCACCAAATGTTACAGTGGAACTTCCCCTGCAAGCTTATTTCCGTATGAATATGCAGTCAGGAGGTCAATTTGAGCATACTTTGATTATTGTGGATGAGGGGTCTGAATTGGAATATATTGAAGGTTGTAGTGCTCCTAGATTTGAGAAGTCAGCTTTGCATGCTGGATGTGTAGAAATATTTGTACATAAAAATGCTAAGGTAAAATATATTAGTATAGAAAATTGGTCTAAAAATACTTATAATCTGAATACTAAAAGAGCTATTGTAGAAGAAAATGGAACAATACAATGGCTAAATGGGAATATGGGAAGTGGGGTTACTATGTTATATCCATGTAGTGTTTTGGTTGGGGAAGGAGCTAAGTCAGATAGTCTTGGTATCGCATTTGCAGGTAAAAATCAGATCCAAGATACAGGCTCCAAAGTAATACATGTCGCTCCTGATACTAGTTCTACTATTTCATCAAAAAGTATTTCTAAATCAAATGGAATTTCTAATTATAGAGGACTTGTGAGAGTTTTACCAAAAGCTATAAATAGTGTAATTTCTGTGCAATGTGATGCACTCCTACTCAATAATGGAGCTATTTCAAATACATATCCTACAATGAAAATTGAAAACAATCAAACTGAAATTACTCATGAAGCTAAAGTTGGAAGACTCGGTGAGGCAGAATTGTTTTTTTTGGAAAGTAGGGGATTGTCTAATGATCAAGCAAAAAGAATGATTATAAATGGATTCTCGGAACCTGTGATAAAATCTCTTCCCTTGGAATATGCAGTAGAATTAAATCGGTTAATTGAATTAGAAATTCAAGATGATGATAGTTGATAAAGAAACAAATTTATTTTGTAGATATATCTTGTCGAAATAAAAATTTATGATAATATAGATAAGTACTTTAGAAAAAAGAAATTTTTAATATGCTAGAAAAAGCATCATATCAGAGAGTGCTAGAAATAGTACATTCAACGAGACAGTTATCTCTTCCGTATTTTGGTAGAGTTGAGAAGTTGAATTTTAAGAATGGAGATACTTCTAATATTCAGACTCAAATTGATTTGGATATAGAAATATTTCTTAAACAAGAGCTTGAGAAGGTTTTCCCTAGTATTCCTTTTGTGGGAGAAGAATTAGGAGGAGATACATCTGCAGATATGTTTTGGCTGTGTGATCCCATTGATGGGACAAGTAGTTTTGTGAGAAAATTAATTTATTTTACAACTATGCTATCTCTAATAATTAATGGTATAGTTGAGTTTGCATTGATTTACGATGTAATTAATGATGACATCTACTGGGCGGTAAGAAATAATGGAACTTTTTGTAATGTAAAAAGGATTTATGTAAGTAGCCGTACTTGGGATCAGTCTAGTCTTATCTTTGAGACAAGGAATAAAGACTTTTCACATTTCTTGGTAGACAATTTATCCCAAAGAATAGATTATAAACATAGCTGTGCTGGTTATGATTATATCTTGATTGCAACTGGTAAAATTGAGGGTAGAATTGCATTAAAACCATATGGTGCAATTTGGGATTATGCTCCTGGATGCTTACTTGTAGAAGAAGCTGGAGGTATCGTCTGTAATTTACAATCAGATAATTACATCTACACTAACTTGGAGCATATTGCCTGTAATAGTGAAGAGGTATATTTGAAAATTGTAGAGTATATTGACAGGTTCTACAATACAAATATATTGGTATAGATTCAATTTTATATCTTAAAAAATAGGAGACCCAAACATAATTTGGGTCTTTTAACTTTATTTAATATAAAAGAATATGATATAATATAATTATAAAAATAAATTATTATAAATATGGAAAAATTTAGAAATTATAATCAAGGGAGTGAGGAAGAAATTTTAGAAAAAAAACAAGAGACTTTATCAGAAAAGGAGAGTAAAGTAGAAAATATTGAAATAGATAAGTTTGAAGGTGAGAAAATCAAACCACCAGAAAATATCTGGGAATATTTTAGGCAAAACTCTCCAATAATAAAAGCAATCGAAAATACAGTAATCAATAAAGATAAAGAAAAATCTTTAGAATTTTCTATAGAAAACTTACAGAAATCTACACAAGAAATTATAGATTTCTATCAAGATTTACAAGAACAATTAAAGGATTTAGATAAAGAAAATAATGAAGAATCAGATTATGCTAGTTTAGTAGAAAGCGATAATTTAAAAGATAATTTATTTTTTCTAAAAGGAATAGATAAAGAAAAGAGTATGGATTTTTTTCAATCAACCTCAAATTTAGGTAGGGAAGAAAGAAATACTTTAATAGAAAGTTTAAAAAATATAAAAGTATTCCAAGAATTTAAAGAAAAAGTACAAAATATAGCTTTGTTAATGATTAAAAAAATAGAAGAAATAGAAGAGAGTTATAAATCAATAAACCCAACATCAATAGAAAAAGAAAATATGTGGGATACAAAAGATTTAGCAAGAGATAGAGAACTTTTAAAAATTAAAATAGACACTGAAATCTCAAAATTAGAGGCTATCAAAGTTAGCTTAATCTATGAAATGGATTTGCCAAAAGATTCTATACAAGAAGATTTAATAAATTTTGTTAAATTAAATAACACTTTGGACAAGATACACTTATCTAATGATATAATAGAAAATTATTCAGGCTTGGATAGGATGAAGAGAAGTGAAATTATGCCTGCTTCAGAAGAAGAGTTGAAAAAAATGGAAGAAGAAATTAATTCAGAAAATATTTTTAATAAGATATATAAAAATACTTTAACTCAAGATAAAGAATTTATTAATTTAGAAAATATATATAATGACACTGAGAACATACATTTTAAAACATATTTAAAAGATAAAATAGAGGAAAATTATAAAAATTTACCCGACAAAGAAGATTTTTCAATGGAAGAACTTATTCAAGATATAACAAATTATATTAATTTAAATAGAATATATAAAGAAGAAGACATAGAAAATGTAATCAATAATCTTTTAGCCACGGATAAAAATAAATTTCTTGAGAAGATTGGTTATCAGAATGAAAATCAAGATTTAAGCAAAGAAAAAATACAAACAATGTTTTCTGACTTTGATAAGATATTTATAAATCCTATAGATATAGATATAGATATAGATAAAAAGATTGAAGAATGGAGCCAACTTTATGGTGTGGATTTTAAAGAATTTTATACTAATAATAAAGTTAGTATAGATGTAAAAATAGTAGATATGTTTTTTTCTTCTGATATTAAAATCTCCATAAAATTTCTTAACTTCTTAGAAAAAGAACAAATATTGAATAAGAAAGAATTTTTAGAGGAAAATCAGGAAAAAATAAATTCATTTATCCAAAGAAAGATTGATAGAAACGGATTTGAAAGATCTGAAAGGATATTTAATGATATTAGAAACTTAATAAAATTGATATCTGAAAATGATTTATTTAATACAGAATACCTTAATAATTATAATGATATTGTTAGTATATTATATTTAAATGTAAGTCAATATTCAGATTTAAGTAGTTATAAAGATGTAGAAAGAGAGTTTAATATAGATAAAAGTTCTCTATCTGATGAAGATATAAATAATATAATAAATAATTATATTATTTATAAAGGAAAAACAGACAATTCTTTATTCAGAAACATTGTAGACTTAAAAATTGATTTTCAAATAAATGATTTAAAACTAGAATTCCCTAATGAAGAAATTAAAGAGAAATTTTATTTACAAGTTGTGGAAAGTATTTCCTATTTAAATGACCATGATGGTCGTAGATTAATTAAAGAGTTATTTAATAATGGTTCTTTAGATTTAGACGAATTCAAAAATAAGTATAAAAAAGAATTGGATATAGAAATTTCACAAATAAGAAGTTTAAGAGATATTAAAAATTTGGAAGGGATAATTAACAATGAAGACTTTAGTCTTATTGTAGAACAAAGAATCCAAGATGCTTTAAACGAAGGTACAGGTAATCTAGAATCATTATATGTAATCTTATATAATATGGAAATTATAGAAAAAGGTTACAAAGTTAATTTTTTAAGAAATAATTTTGATTTAATGAATAGTAAGTTAGAAAATATGATATCTCAATATAATTCTTCTAATTTGATACAAGATTTAAAATATTGGGATGGAGTAGAGGAAGGATATGCTAAGAATTTTTTTGAAAAAAATAAAGAAAAAATAGAAGAAAGAGTGAAAAATAGATTTCTATCGGGGTATAATATAAGATATATTGAAGAAGAATTGGATTATTGGAATAGTATAAAACCTGGTTATAATAAAGAAATTTTGCAAAATAATAAAGAGAAAATAAGTAATAATATAAAAATTTCTTTAGGAGAAAATATATATTCTTTGACAGATGAATTAGATTATTGGGATAACATAGAGGTGGGATATAGAGAAGAATTTTTCCAAGAAAATACTGAAGAAATAAACGAAATAATAATAAAGTCATATTCTGAAAAGGGAATGAAAGTTTACAAATTATCCGAGAAAATAGGATTTAAGGAATATAATAAAGAAAACTCTTTTGTAGTAAAGTTAGTAAAAAAACATAATGGACTTGAAAAAGAATTAATCAAGGGATATGTAGAGTGTAAAGAAAAAGGAATCATAAAAGAAGAGAATTATGAAGATATATTGGAATTAGTAAATAGAATTCCAGTATTGAATACAATAATAGTAAAAGAATACCTTGAAGCCAAGAGTAAGCAAAAAGAGACAGAATATTTAGATAAAATTACAGATACAATGGATAGAATGACAAGTGGAGGAGTTAAAGAAGAAGAGAGAAATGAAGAATATTTCCAAGATTTATTAGAATATACATATCCAAATAATGCAGGTAGTTATGGTAAATATGAATCAGTAAAGACATGTCAAGACAGAAGTCAAGATTTAGAAGGATTTAAGATAAAAGAAAAATACCCAATAAATATAGTGGACAAAAGTAAATTAGAGTTAAGAGAAGGAAGAGAAATAGATAAAGAAAATTTGGGAAAAATAGAAAAAGAAAGAGAAGAGATAATGAGAGAATATAATGAAGGAGGAATAGAAAAAATAAGTCAGAGTCTGGATAAAATCATAGAAGAAATGATAGTAAAAATAGGAGAAGAGAATAAATTAGGTATACAAGTAGAAAAACTAATCAGTCAAGAAGAGAAAATTTATGCAGCAATATTATATTCAAGATTAAATAAAGAAATCAAAGAAGAAGAGATAAAAAAGAGCATTTTGTATTATAATTTTTCACATTTGGATAATATAGAAAGATATCAGGAAAATGGGGAAGAAGGAATAGAAAAAGACTATGAGAAAATAATGGGATTATCAGAATTCTACAAAGATACAATAAAAGAAGCCCAGAATGTAATAGTAGATAAAGGAAAACAAAACCCAATATTTCAAGAGATAACAGAGAATGTATATAAAGAAAATCAAGAAAGAGAAAGAATAGCTAGAGAAAAACAAGAATTAGGAAAGTTACAAATAGATAAATTAGGATTAAATGACAAATTTATAAAAGATATGAGAAATATTTTAATTAAAAGAAGGTTAAATAAAGACAGTACAAAAGAAGAAAAAGCAAGAATAGAAGAAAAGTATTCAGAAGATAGAGTAAGAGAAATTATAAGTAGATATGAGAGTCTGACAGGATTTTTAGAGGAGAAAGTCTCAAACTCTAGTGATTCTAATACCAAGACATTTTATGGAAGATTAAAGGGACAGAGAAATAAAACAGTAGAAGCATTTAGACAATTAACAGGAGAAGAACAAGATTTGATGACAACACATTTAGGAGATATAAATCTAAAAGAAGTAATAGCTCTAAAGATTTCAGCATCAGATGGAATTTATGATGAAGAACTATTTAATAGATTAATAGAACAAAGTGTCACAAATTTGTATAAAGAAGAGAATGAGATAATAGAAACAGAAGTCAATAAATTTATAATGGTAGATTATGATCCAGATGGTAAAAAAATAGAGAAAAAACCAAAGAAATTAAATGGATATATAAATAAAGATGACTTGAGTTCATATGCAAGAATGGTCGGAGGAGTATGTGTTTCAGGCTGTAATCCAGATAAAGGAGAAAAGAATATATGGGATATGCCAAATTACTTTCAGTTAGTGCTACAAAATCCAGAAAATAAAAGATGTGTGGGATTAGTATTATTACATCATTTTAAGGATGAAGATGGACAGAAAATTTTGTCAGCATCGTATAATCCATCAAGTACATATTTGTATTCTGTAGATCAAGAATCACTATTTAATGAATTAAATAACACTTTAATAGATTTTGCTAAAGATAATGATTTTGATAAGATAGCAATTTCAAAGAATAAACATATAAGGACAAATAGAACAGATACTATTTTTGAAAAATCTATGGATAAAGCTATAAATAAATATAAAGAAGTTAATAATGAAGATGGAAATTATTCATTTAGTAATGAGAAAAACTTTTCTCATTATCCAAGTAATTATAAATTAGATAATATGGATATTGTTTGGAGTAAGTAATTAGTAATATCCTCTATTCCCAGTCAAATTTCTTATTTTTGATGGTCTTTCTGATGTGATTCCAAAATAGATTTGCGACTTTAAGATCTAGATTAGGATGAATTTTAGGTGAAATATAAATTATACCAGCGACGGCGAGTCCTAAACTCATAGTTTCTTTTATTTTTTTATCTTTACTTTTCAATATATATTTTTTTAAGAATAGATTACCTAATTTTTTGATATAAGGGTTTTTCGTTTCATAGTAAAACCAAAGATATTGACCAAACCACCAACCAATATCTATTCCAGCATCACCCCAAGGTATTCTAGAGAAATCAATTATCCAAGGATTATTATTCTCTCCAAAAAATAAATTTCCTCCCCAGAAATCCCCGTGTAGAGCACAAACTCTGTTAGAATTATTATCGAAATGTCTTATTAATTCCCAGAAATCACCCAAATATTCTTTTTGACTATCCATGTTCAAGATAGGATGATCAGAATCAAAGTCACTCAAAAGAGAAGTTGTGATCTCAGAGTTGGTAAGAAGACTCCTAAGCCCATCTTTATATAAAAGTGAATAATCTAAATTTGGGTCAGGTTTTACTTGATGAATATTAGAGATGATATTAACTATTTTATCTAAATGTTCAGTATCGGGATCATCAATGGATTTTTTATTTAAATTAGATAAGAAAATATCAAAATAAGATTTACCTTCTCCCGCAAATTCTTGTAGTTGATAAATCTCATCTTGTGTTGTAATTGTAGGTAGTCCCACTAATTCAGAATTTTTACTTATGAATAAACCTAAATTGCGAGGAGATAACTTGGTATTATCTTGCATAAATCCACTAGTCATCAGAGAAGAGATTTCTTTGGCAGGATATTCAAATCCTCTCACATTATGTTTGATTTGTTTTGCAAAGAACTTTTTATTGGAGCTATCAGTCAAAATATAACTTTTTGATTGATACCCATCTAGATAATCATTTATTTGTACTATGTTTATATTATAACCTAACTGTTTTGTTAATCTTTTTGACCATTCATTCAGATCTAATTTAGAATTTTTCATGATATAAATAAAGCTTATTTTAATAATAAAATCTTATTTATAAGCTTAACATATTAATTCTATAAAAAAAAGACTAAGATTATCTCTTAGCTTTCTTTCTCTCATTTGTATCAAGAATTCTCTTTCTGATTCTGAGTGATAGAGGTGTTACTTCTAATAATTCATCATCAGCTAAATACTCAATTGAAGCCTCAAGAGATAGATTTCTTGGAGGAGCTATATAAACACCATCATCTGATCCAGAAGCTCTCATATTGGTTAATTTTTTAGCTTTAATGGGGTTTATTTCTATATCAAACTCTTGATTAGCTTCTCCAAGCACCATTCCAGGATAAACTTCAGTTCCATCTTTCACAAAGAATGTTCCTCTGTCAGATGCTCCATCTAGAGCATAGTTAGTGATTTTTCCACTTTCTAAAGAAACAATAGAGCCTGTATTTCTTCCTTTGTAATTGGTTGTTTTTGGACCATATTCTAGGAATAAACTATTCATAATTACAGTTCCTTTGGATAAGGTAAGTAGTATACTTCTAAGTCCAATCAGATTCTGAGTTGCAATCTTATATTCTAATTTAGATTCATTAGCTTCAGTTAATTCCATATTTAGAAGTTCACCTTGTCTTTTGTTGATGGCTTCAATTATTTTTCCGCTATAATCTTCGGGCACTTCGATACTAAGTAACTCATATGGTTCTTCAGTAACACCATTATTATCTCTATAAATAACTTGTGGTCTCCCAACAGAAAATTCAAATCCTTCTCTTCTCATAGTCTCAATCAAAACAGATAAATGAAGTTCACCTCTTCCTGACACTAAGAATTTCTCTGGACTATCTGTATCTTCAACTTTAAGAGCAATATTTGTTTCTTGTTCTTTATATAATCTTTCTCTAATCATTCTTGAAGTAGAGTATTTACCTTCTTTTCCAGAAAAAGGACTATCATTAATAGCAAAAATCATTTGTAAAGTAGGTAATTCGATTTCAACAGGTGTAATTTGGATAGGGTTTTGGCTATCTGCTACAGTATCTCCAATTTCAATTCCAGAAATTCCAGCCACAACTGCAATATCACCAGCTAAAACTTCATCAACTTCTACTGTATTCATTCCTGAGTATTTAAGTAGGGCAGTCACATTATTCTTAGTTTGATTTCCTTCTCTATCAATTCTAACAACAGACATTCCTTTTTTGACAATACCAGCATCAACTTTACCTACAGCCATGGTTCCCTTGTATTTATCAAACTGTAAATTTAGGGTTAACATTCTAAAACTAGATTCAATAGGAGATGTAGGAGCAGGAATCTCATTTACAATAACCTCAAATAAATCAGTCAAATCAGGATTTTGTTTTTCAGAGTTTAGTGAAGAAGTTCCATTCATTGCTGATGTATAAACAATAGGGAAATCTAATTGAGTATCATTTGCATTCAAGTCTCCAAATAGATCAAAGGTTTTATCTATAACAAATTCTGGATTAGCATCAGGTCTGTCAATTTTATTTACAACCACCACAACTCTCATACCTTGCTGAAGTGCTTTTTTTAGCACAAATTTTGTTTGAGGCATAGGACCTTCTTTGGAATCAATAAGAAGTAAAGCCCCATCAGCCATCCTCAAAACTCTTTCTACTTCACCACCAAAATCAGCATGACCAGGAGTGTCAATCAAATTGATTGTAATATCTTTGTACTGAACAGTAGCATTTTTAGCTTTGATTGTAATTCCTTTTTCTCTTTCTAAATCCATAGAATCCATTACCCTTTCAGCCATATCTTGATTTTCTCTGAATATTTGAGTTTGTTTTAGGATAGCATCCATTAGAGTTGTTTTCCCGTGGTCAACATGGGCAATAATGGCAATATTTCGGATATGTGAATTCATTTGGGTAAATAAGATTAAAAATATTTAATATTACATTATAATACACAAAAAATTGAAGTTTTGCAAGTTTTTGGTGTGTCTATTGAAATTACAGTGTTTTCAAAATAAGAATTATGCCCCAACCAATATTTGGTTAGGGCATAATTCTTATTTTAAAATTATAAATTGGGCTTTTGGATGATTTTTTCTCAAGGCTGATAAGTAAGGTACTTTAGGTATAATTACTTTTTCAATGCTTCGAGGTAAAATTAAGTTTTTAGCAGTTTTTAAGCTCTTAAATTGAACAATTCTCAATTTATCGTTAAAAACTAGTCCCTCTCCATTTTCGATTCCATTTAGTTCTAGAATTTCTAATTTTTCATTTAACTTGAGATTTTTAGCATTAACTAGACTATCTAGCTTTAAGAATTTTAATTTTTCATTTAAAATTAGATTCTTAACAGAAATTAGATGTGGAAGAATTAGTCTTTCTAAATTATCATTTAAAGTTAACCCATAAGCTGTAGTTATATTTGGAAGAATTAGTTTTTCTAAATTATCATTTAAAATTAAACCATAAGCTGTCTTTAAATAATATATCTCAAGTTTCTTTAAGTTAGAGTTTAACTTTAAATTTTTACAAGATTTTAATTCTTGAATATATAGACTCTCTAAGTTTTCATTCAGAACTAAATATTCAGGATGTAATATTCTATTTTTTATTCTTAAAGATTTAAGACTGTTTCCAATTATAAACTTATTATTAAAACATAAATGTTTAGCTGTATTAAATGCATTAATACACAGCTCATAAGTATTTTTAAAGTTGAATAAAAATTTATTACAAAATTTTGCATCCAACTCATCTATTTCAACATATTGTGATTTTGTACTAATAGTAATGGGTTCTTTATGACTTTTAGGTATAGATAAATCATCTAAAAAGAAGTTTTTGGAGGATATATCAATTCCAGGTGATATGAGATTTGAAATACAAATGGAATCTAAATTCCTGATTGTATGAGGTATCTTTAACTTCTGATTATTTTTTAATTGAATAGATGTTTTCCAAAAACCATTCTTTCCTGATTTACACATTTCTTATAAATAAAAGGATAGAAGACTTGACTTATAAAAAGCTCTATTTTTAAGATCAATAAAATTAATTAAGTCAGATAAACCTGAATTATTTTTGGAACATAATAGCTCTAATTGACAAAAATTATCTTCTCGATTTTTATTATAAAATCCTCTGATACCAATATATAAAGAAACAATTCCTTCATCCAAAGTAATATTTGAAGTCATAAAATTCACCTTTTTACCTTTTGTTAAAGTACATTTACAAAGTATATTATACTCAAAACTGATCATTTATCAATAGTGATTGATATTTTTGTAAATAATTAATAAATAAAAATACTAGACTGTTTAATCTAGTATTATAAATTTAAATTATGTTAGAGTTAAATTTCTAAACTTTTGGGATTATGGTTTTGTGATACAAGTCCATAATCTGTCAGAACTTAATAGGGAAGCTATATGCTCAACATCTTGGAATTCTAGATTAGAATATTTATCTAGTGAATCTTGAATGGTAATAATTTGATGATAATCTTCTAAATCTCCCATTGAGTTGTCTAAAATGTCAGAACCTTTTTCATCTAAAGATTGAAGATACATTAATGAATGTCTTCTTTCTTTCTCAAAATTGTCTTTGGAAAGACATCCTTTTACACAATCTTGAATTAAAGTATTGATATCAGGTAGAATTCTCAAATTTAAATTAGAGGAATAAATTTGGAAATTATAAAAATGTCTAAAATTATACATACAACAATCAATGTGATATGTCGCTTCCAAGTCTTCCCTGAACACATCATTAAGTTTTGTTATAAGCATATTCATATAAATATAAATTGCTTTTGAACTAACCGTGTTTGGTAGAGAAGTTACTCCAGAATATGAGAAAAAATCATCATATTGTTTTTCCATTTTTAGTACTTTATGAAGTTCATATTCATAAAAATGCTCTTTTGGATTGATAATAGAAGGGTTTAAATCTGGTTTAGGATTTAATTTTCCAATATTATAATTTCTGCCAAATTCAGTAGAAGAAAGCATATTTGTTATTTCTTCAATTGAAAGATTCCCAACGGAGACAATACTCATATTGGCTGGGACATAATGAATATCATAGAAAGTCTTAATATCTTTAAGAGAAATATTAGTAATAGTTTCTAAATTTCCTAAAAGTGAAGGCAGTCTTTCTAAAAAAGTGTTTGGATAAACAGAGCTATGCTCTCTTAGAATTCTTTCATAAGAGAAATTATTAGGATATGATTTTAAAAATTCACATCGAATAATATTTCTTTGCTTCTCTAAACCTTGCTCGGTTAGATTGGCATTAAAAATAATTTCAGATAATTTTTCCAGACTCTCTTTAATTGAATCTCTATCATTACTTGTCTTAAATCTATAAGAAATTCCTTTAAAACTTGTATTGCCAAAAGTAATAAATCCGCCTTTATCAGAGAAGAAATCTTCCATTTCATTTGTTTTGCAAGAATTTGCAACCATATGTTCCACATAATGAGCTAATCCTTCAAGTCCCACAGGATCTTTATCACTTCCAGTATGGATAATTAATCCGATACGGTGATACCCTACATTGTAAGGCCATTTATAATTATAGACTTTTAACCCATTGGGTAAATTAGATATCTCAAAATTAGCATAATGATCTAGAAACATAAAATTCTCCTTTTATTAAAGTGCTGTAATTTATATTAATTACCTAAGTAAAGTTATCATAAATAGATATTTTTGTCAAACTATATTTGCATTTTTATTGTAAAAATAAAAAACACAATTTGTAAAGATTGTGTTTAATTTTGATTAAGATGTAATTAAAATATTAATTTATATTAAACACATAAGATAGGATCATAGTGTTTAACTAAATTTTTTTGTGAGGCTAATTTCTCAGCAATTTTTTTTACTAAAGGAGCAAAAAATTGCTTTTCTTCCATACTAATTTTTCTTGAAATATGCATTTCAAAGATCAAAACATTTTTGATCATTTTGACTCTACAGTCTTTATCTTTCTCAAAATTTTCAGGAACTTGAAATAGAATTAATCCATCAAGGGCGATGATATCAAAATCATCTCCAATTATAATAGGGTCAAAACCATCCTCTTTCAACTTTATAATTTTTGAAAGACATGATTGACACTCTTCAATCCTTAAATTCTCTAGATAATTAATAACTTTATCTTGGAAAGATAGAGAACAACTGTTCGTTATATGCCCAGAAGTTGTAAAGATTTTATCTTTTTCAATCTGAACTTGGATTTTTTCATCCATATTAAGATCATAATTATTTATGGCATTAATCACATCTTCATCTAAAGTTATATCATGATCAGAATTTGTTTTTATTTTTTCTGATTTTAAAATAAATGCAATAGGAATTAAAAGTATTCCTAAATAAAATATCAACATAATTATAAAAAAAGCGATTAGAAAAACAATTAGAAGATTTCTTAGAAATTTCATAAATTTTATTTGTTGTAAAAGAACAGTAGATTATAGTACAATAATATGTTTTATGTATGAAAACTTATTGGTATAATCTAGAGAAACTATACTATATCAAAAATATTTTGTCAATAGAATATAACTTGTTTAATAAAAAAAGAGCACAAATTATTTTGTACTCTTTTTTTGATATAAAATTTATCCTCTTAAAATTCCTCCCCAAATAAACCAAGCGAGGAAAGATTTTGCAGTTAAACTTAGAATAATATAAGCTTTTTCTCCAAACAGATAAGATTTCCATTTTCCAATTTTTTCATATTGTAAATACATGTTAATAGCAAATAAGTTAAAGAATATAAATAAAATAGGGAATATCCATCTAACAGTATTGAGAACATCTTTGACTCTTTGTGGTAGTTCTGCTAAATCTCCTAATCTGTCTAGTGACACGAAGAAATAAATAGCCATTATAACCCAAGGAATAGCTCCAGCAAAACACCCATAAATAAAACTAGCCCAATTTGGTTTAAACTCCTTATCTTCGTCTAAATCAACATTTATTTTCTCTGTAGAATATACTTTGAGTTGCTTCATCAAAGAAATTTGTCTCAAACTGGAATTATGCATTTCCATAATAGCTCCAAATAAATTCATACAAGCATTAAGTGATACAAGAGCAAATAATAAAATTCCATCATTAATTCCACATAAAATAGCAATTACATAGACCATAATTGAGCTAGAAATAGCATATTCAAACCATCTGATCAAATTTACTTTAAGTGCTAAATTATCTAAATACCAATCAAATATTTTGGGTGCAATTGTAATAAAATGAGCTATTGCTGATGCAAATAAAAACAGAGATATTGTATATCCAAGATTAATTTGATACCAATTTTCTGGCACTAGATCAAAAGTTCTTCCTACAGGATTTACATCAGGAAGCCAAATTTTTATTTGAGTGAGATTTTCTTTAGAAATTAGAGCCATAAATAGTCCTTGCACCAAGTGCAAAAATCCCATTATTAAGTTCCATTTAAATAATTTACTTTTTTCTTTATCATCTATTTTTACTATATTTTAAATTTAATATAATTAATATTTAGAGTACTTATTAAGTATAGAACTTTTTTATATAATAATCAATAAATATTTACATCTAATTTAATTTATATAAAAATTTATAATATTAGTTAATATGGATTGACATTTTTAGTTATTTATGTTATAATTCTAGGGTTGTTTTGCAATAGTTCATTATGAAAAAAAGAATATTTGAAAATTTGGAAAATTTTTATAGTTTTCCTTTGGAAAAATTATTTTTGGGATTTAAATGTATTAGAATTCTCAATCATAATTGGGAATTTCATATAAGACAAGACGGACCTCTATTTGAAGGGAGGCTTGTTTTTAGAAAATATGATAGAGAGGAAAAAGTTTTTTTCCTCTCAAAAAACAGAGCTTACACCTGTAAGCTCTTAACAGATTATTATGGAGATAAAGATTTTATAGATGTCTTCTATGATGAGGATATCTATGATTTGGTAGATGGTATGTTAAATACTTCTAAAGAATTGGAAGTATTTCATAAATTGAATTGAATTTAGTAAGATTACATTGTGATGATGTAATCTTTTTATTTAATAGTAAAAAGTTTTACGATAATAAATTAAATTTACTCATCTGATTTTTTATTTTTAGGTAATAGTTCAAATATTTGTTGATTAGAATATCCTTTACTTATATTTTCTAAAGCAGATTTTCTAAAAATAATTCTTTTCTCAGTATCTCCATCAAATTCTTTTTCTAAATATTCTTCATCACTAGTATAGCGATTCTTTTTTTTAATCTCTAATTCTATATTAGATAATCTTATTAAATGGTTTTGGACATTTTTTTCTCTTTTTTTCCAGCTGTTTTTTGGTTTTTCAGGGTCATCATATGTATCTAAATCATTATTGTAGACTTCTTGAATTTCAGAGAACTTGATATATGCAGGTCTTTTGTTTGGATTCATTTCTAGAATTTTAGTTAGATATCCTGATATAAAATTAGATAATTTATATCTATTTTCTCTAAAATTTATTTCACTATCATCTCTAAGAAACTTTTTATCATCCATTATTAGAATTATAGGAAAAGAATTTTTTCCAGTTAGTTCATAATAAACAGCCATACTTTTTATATGATTTTTCATTTTTCTTTTTATTTTTACAGGATTAGAATCTGTAGTTAAATCTACAAGAGCAATTTCAGGATAATATATATCTTTTCCTTCTTTTGTTTCTCCCTTTAGTATTTGATAAGGTTGCATATCTACACCTGCTACTTTATCAAGCCAAGCTTGAGGATCATCAGTTTTATTTTCTTCTTTTAAATAGGACTCTGCTATTGCTGATTTGTCTGGAAGCACAGTGTATAATAACTCTTTAATTTGATCTATATCATTGAGTTTTTCAATTAATTTTAAATTTTCTTTTTTTCGTAAATTAGGTAATTTAATATCACTTGTAATAGTATCTCCTTCAATATTTTCAAAAGCTGACTTAAGTGTATCTTCAAAAGAAAATCCGTTATATTTCTTTCGAGGACCTTTATTTTCTATAAGTTCTTGTTTTTCTAATTCTATTTTTTCTTTAAATTCTTGTACTTTTGTTAAAATTTCTAATTTTTCCCTTTGCTCTTCTAATAATTGAGCTTGTTTTAATAATTTTTCTTGATGTAGTTTTTCTAATTCTTCAAGTTCTTTATTTTGAAGAGCTTTTTCTAAAGTTCTTTCTTCTAAAGTTCTCTTTAGTTCTGAATTGTATTTTTCTTGTCTAACTTTTAAAATCTTTTCAGTATAACTATTATTTTCTTCGTCGATTTGTGAAAAGTCTTCTTCTAGTAAATTTTGATTTTGATTAAATTTTTCCATATTATGTGTTAATTAAAATAAGTTTTTTCTACTATATATTATAAAATTTTTTTGAATATAAAGCAAATTAAAAACTTTTTTATATATTGACATAGATTTTAAATTAAGATATATTTAATAAGTTCTTTTTAAAAACTGAATTTTATATGTATAATAGATTGCAATTTAATGTTACATCTGCTGAAGATTCAATACAGGTAATTTTAAAAAATGAAATAACTCCAATGCTCTCTAATAGAGAAAGTGAGCTTATAATATTTGGAGCTATAACTGTACCTGGCATAATGCTTTTTGACTCTAATTTACCGATATTTTATTTCTATAATTTAGAAAATTGTATAAATGACTCTGATAGATTTACTCATTTTTGTAAACATCTTAAGGTTAGATATTCTAAAATACCTAATATTCAGGATAAGAGCTTAAATAAATTTGGACTTATTACAGAAGGATATATCGTTTCTTTTGACTATATTGCTATCAATAAAAGTTGTTTTGATGAATATTTGATTGGTAGAAACAAAGAATTGAATTTAGAAGAAGGGTATAGAGACATTTTTTTAAATGCTTATGCTGAATTTATGATTAATAGTAATGTCGTAAGGTTATTTAGAGAAAATCCAAGATTTAAGTTAGAATCTTTAATTAATTTTAAAGAAAATTCTAAAACTAAGCTAGAACTTTTAGAAGTATATATACAGGAATATGGATTTTCAAGATATATGGAATATATTATAGAAGGAACATGGGAAGGAGTTCAATTTTTAAAAATTTATCTTTAAAATCCAATGAAACATCTTTATATTGAATGAGGATGTTTTTATTTTTGTAAAGATGTATTGACAAAAACAATTTTTTATAATAATATTTTAATGTTGTTCTTTTAATAGGTTTAAAATTTATGTATCATAGTATTCAGGTTGATATTTTGGCTCAAACCAACCCAGTCCATCATTTTATAAGATATAAGTTGCTTGAAATATTTTCAATGAATGACAAAGATTTGATTGTTATATGTCAATTATTACCTCCTGGTATAATGCCAGGAGACTCAAATATTCCAATATTCTGCTTCTATAATATAGAAGAAAATATAATAAGTGATTCTGAAAGAGCCATAAGTTTTGCAAGCTATTTAAAAGAAAGATTCAAATATAGACTCAGCTTAAAAGTTGATTATATGTCAGAAATAGGTGTCAGAATGGATCAATATTTTATATGTATTAACTATATCATAGTTAGTAAAAACTATTTCACATCATATATATCAGGTCATCTACCCAATGTAGTTACTGATCCTGAATCTAGTATCCTTTTGGAGAATGCCTATGCTGATATTATGCTTAATCAGAATATTAAAAAAATGCTTAAAGTAAATCCTAACTTTAAGCTTAATACTTTTGAGAGTAATAAGATGACAAAAGTACAAATTTTAGAATTTTATATTAATAATATGGATTTTTCTAGATATATGAAATCTAGAATAACAGGCTCTATAGGAGAAATGAATTTAATAGAGCTATATATTTAATATATTCTTATATAACATTATAAATATTATTTCCTCACTTTTATTTTAATAAAGTGAGGGATTTTTATTTTAATAATTAATTGATAAAAAATTTTGTTATGAAATAATTTTCTTTAGATCATCAATTAACTTAAAAGAATATTCTACTTTAAATTTTGTCTCTAGACATTCTGCCTGATAAGTATTGGGATTTATAATAAAATATACTGTGCAATAACCTCTAGGAGATTCTTTCAGGAATTGTTTCAAATTTTCTAATTTATCTTTGGTAAGATTTTTTGGAATGGGAATATTTATACCTACAACTTCTTCATTATCATTATTGAAATATTTTTTTATCTCATTATCAACTTCACTTGCATTAGAGATATCTTCTGTTGATGGCTTTTTAGTCACTTTTGATACTTTTTTACCAAGCCAATCAATTATATTTTCATCTGATAGATTTTTCACATCCTGTCCGATGAATTTGATTTGGTTATTTTCTTTATCTAATTTCCCACGGAAGATAAAACAATTATCTGTGTTGAGAATATTTTTTATCCCATCATAAATTGAAGGGAATAAAATTACTTCTATATTGTCTTTCTCATCTTCAACTTGTATAAAAGCCATTTTATCACCTTTTTTAGTAGTAATTTCCTTTAAACTACTAATAACTCCGACGATATTTAGGTTAGAAATTCTTTTGCTAGATTTTATATCTTGTATATTAGGAAGGCATAATTCATTTATTTTAGCTTGAAATTGATCTATAGGATGTCCACTTACAAAACAACCTAAATAAGTGTTTTCCAAAGATAAATTTTCTATCAAATCTTGTCTATCATCTCCAATATATGGAGGTAATTCTAATTTTGGTAATTCATTGGGAGAAATACTGAGTAAGAAACTATTTTGGTTAGAATTTTGTCCTTTGATATGAATTAATTTTTTTATATATTCTAAAATATTTTCTAAATTTATGATAAGTTTTTGTCTGTTTTCTAGACTATCAAAACATCCAGATTTTATCAAAGCTTCTAAATTTTTTTTATTTAACTCTTTTCCATCAATTCTTTCTAAAAAATCTTGAAAGCTTTTGAAAAGTCCATTTTGATTCCTTTCATTAACTATAATTTCTGCCAATTTGTATGACATATTACGAATAGTTCCAAGTCCATAGAAAATTTGTTTATCTTTACCTACAAAGTCAGGATAACTAGTATTGATGGAAGGAGGGATTATCTCTAATCCAATTTGTTTTGACTCTTCAATCTCAATAGCAATTCTTGTTAAGTCCTTAGCATCACTATTCATCAAAGATACCATAAATTCTAAAGGATAGTGAGATTTTAAGTAAGCGGTTTGGTATGCAACTAAAGCATAGCAAGCAGCATGAGATTTATTAAATCCATACAAAGCAAAAGGCTCAATTAACTCCCAGAGTTTCTCTCCAATTTCTCTTTCTATCCCATTTTTTACCGTACCTTCAATAATTTTTACTTTTTGTTCTTCCATCAGTTCAAATATCTTTTTTCCAACCGCTTTCCTCAAAATATCTGCTTCTGGTAAACTAAATCCAGCAATAGCTTGTGAGGCTTGCATAAGTTGTTCTTGGTAGATCATAATCCCGTAAGTTGGTTTTAGAATGTTTTCTAAATTAGGATGTAAATATTTCACCTCTTCTTCTCTGTGTTTTCTGGCTATATAAGTTGGAATAAGTTCCATAGGTCCTGGTCGATATAGAGAAACCATAGCAATCAAATCATTAAACTCAGAAGGTTTAAGCCCAATCAAAGCTTTTTTCATACCAGCAGATTCAAATTGAAATACTCCAGTGGTTTGTCCTTTTTGGAAAAGTTTATAAGCATTCTTGTCATCTAATGATAAATTAGTCATATCAATTTCTATCTTGTGATTTTGTTTTATTAATTTTAAAGTAGATTCTATAATAGAAAGATTGGCAAGACCAAGGAAATCCATTTTTAGAAGACCAAGATCTTCAATAGCATGCATTTCAAATTGTGTTGTAATTCCAGTTTTTCCTCCAGATTCTGAAATTTGTAGGGGAGTATAATGAGTTAGAGATTTATTAGAAATCACAACAGCACAAGCATGAGTAGAAGTATGTCTAATTGAACCTTCTAAAATTTGCGCAGTATCAATCAGAACTTGTACTTTATCATCTTGTTCGTAACGATTTCTTAGTTCATTCGAATCATCAAGAGATTTTTGAATTGTTTTCTTCTCAATCATTTTAGCAATAGAATCACATAGACTATAAGAATATCCAAGAGCTCTTCCAGTATCCCTGATAGAATTTTTGGCTGCCATTGTCCCAAAAGTACAAATTTGAGCTACATGATCACGACCATATTTATTGGCTACATATTCCAAAACCAAATCCCTTTTATTATCCTGAAAGTCAATATCAATATCTGGCATAGAAACTCTAGCAGGATTTAGAAATCTCTCGAACAAAAGCTCAAATTGAATTGGATCAAGATCTGTAATTCCAACTAAATAAGCAACCAAGCTTCCAGCTGCACTACCTCTTCCAGGACCAACCAATATACCGTTTTCTTTTGCCCAATTAATAAAATCACTAACAATTAAAAAATAAGACGGATAACCAGAATCATTAATGGTTTTTAATTCATACTCTAATCTCTCTTGAAATCCTTCAGGTAAATTTCCATCAGGATATCTTTTGGGAGTTCCTTCTTCACATAAAACTTTGAGATATTCAGCATCAGTTAGAGATTCTCCAGAATCTTTTTTTATTGGAACATCAAAATGAGGTAATTGAATTTGGTACAAAGGAACTTTGACTTTACAAAGTTCAGCTATTTTATTGGTATTATGAAAAGCTTGTTCGGGTATATTTAGTTCTTGAGTGAGATCCCACATTTCATCAGGTGTCTTCAAAGAATAATCTTCATTAATCAAAGTATACCTTTCAGAATTCATCAAATTAGTTTTATTTTTTATAGCAAGCATAATATCGTGAGCTTGTGCTTTTTCTTTCTCAATATAATAATTGATTCCAGTTAATACCAGTTCAATTTTTGTCTCTTCTGAAATTTTTATCAATTCTTGATTAACAGTAATTTGATCTTTAGTGTTTTTAGAGGGAACAATTTCTAAATATAGATTATCTCCGAATATATCTTGATAAAATTTTAATAAATCATCAATTCCAGATTTATCTTTTTGTAAAATTTTTTGCCCTAATTCTCCATTGAAGTCTCCGGTCAAACAAATCAAACCTTGACTATATTTTGATAAAATTTCTTTATCTATCTTTGGATGAGGGATATAACCTTCCACTCTAGCTTTGGTTACAATTTCTATTAGGTTCAAATACCCTTGATAATCTTTAGCTAAAAGAACAAGGGGATAAAGAATCTTATCAGGACTTGCTGATTTATCCTGAATTCCTTTTGGGTCAATTAGTATCTCTAATCCAAAAATAGGTTTGATTTTATTTTTTTCACAAGTTTTATAAAAATCTATAGCCCCAAACATATTCCCATTATCCGTAAGAGCAATGGAGGACATATTGTTTTTAGAAGTAAATTGAACTAGATCAGAAATATTTCCAATTGCTTCTAGGATACTGTAATGGCTATGGGTGTGTAGATGTGTAAATTTAGGCATATTAAAAATGAGGTCTTTTTAGTAAAATATTAATATTATTATAACATAGATAATTAGAGTTTGGAAATTTTGAAGAAGAAAAATAATTTAATTATTTACACAAAAATATACTAGTTTTGAGATAAGAATTTACCGAAGTAATTTGCTTTAAAGATATTTCTTTAATAATTTTTAATTTAGATTTTTGGATAGTTTTTCTAAATAAGTCTATTTCACTAGTTATTGCAATCATTTTCCCATTTTTCGCTAGATGATTTTTAGATAATTCAATAAATTTTTGGTATAGATCTTCTAGATTTGTATGTTTGGAAATAACCATTCCAAATGGTAAGTCAGCTGTTATGATATCAAATTTACCTAAATCTAAATTATCAGTAATGTCTAATGATTTTATCTTTATTTTTCTTATGAATCCAGCTTCTTTGATGTTTTGGATAGAAGCAGTAAGAGCTGATTTATCGATATCAAATCCAATAATTTCTTGTAAATTGGGGTTACTAATCAAAGCTTCAATCAAGAAAGTTCCACTACCAGAGAATGGATTCAGATAAGACTTTGCAGACTGAATATCTGCTAATAGATTCATACCAGAAGCAATAGTCGGATTCAAGGCTCCGCTAATATGGGATATTCGGTAAGATCTTGTACTTAAAGGTCTTGTAGTTATCTGAACACCAATTTCCCAAAGATCTTTAATTTTTATAATATGTATTTTTAAATCAGGATTATTATTGTCATATTCTAATTTGAATTCTTGAGAAATATATCTTAGAATGGATTTTATCTCAGGAGTATCATCTCCAGCACATTGAATAAAAAATGTATCAAATTCATCTAATTCAATAATTTCTTTAACTAAATTACCAAGAATAGATTTATTTTTAGCAATATATTTTGGAGTTAATTTGGGAGATTCTAATACAGAATAAGCTTTAGTGATAGTTCTTAGATTTTTGATAATATCTATTTTAATTTTTGGATTTTTTTCTAAATACATGAATTTAGATTCTTCTTTAATTATAAAATCACTCAGAAGTAAATTATTTAATTCTTGTTTGACATAGATAATTCCTCCTTCAATAAACTCTAATTTCCACATAATAATTTAGTATAATTTTTATCTCAATTATTATATCATACAAATACAAAATATGATAAAATTGTACGAGATGACATGATCGTAGACTTTATCTTTTCTTTTCCTAATCAACTTGCTTCGGTACACTCAGCACAAGATTGTTCTCAATGTTTTTCATCTTTTTCATTTAATTTTTTAATTTAAGATAAATACCCAAAAAGGTAAAGTAATAATAGATAATAAAGTACTGATTATGACAGATTTAGCAATAAAATCTTTATCAAGATTGTATTTGTCGGCTAGAGCAAATGGAGTGATGGCAATAGGCATAGCAAATTGTAAAATAGAAATATCTAGAGAATCAAAATCTAGATTTAATATTAAAGATAAAAAATATAAACCAAAAGGAATAAGAGTCAAGCTTAATACCGAGAATATCAAAGCTGGAATCCATTTTTTCCAATGACCTAATTTGAATTTACCTATAAAAAGTCCAATTACAACTAAAACCATAGGAGTAACAGAGTTTGTAATCATATTAATAGAATTGGAAAGAATAGAAGGTAGGGTTATCTGTAGTCCCATAAATAAAAACCCTAATATTACGGATAATAATAAAGGACTTCTGTAGAGGTTCTTTAGTACATTTGGGATAATACTAGACTTATCTTCTGTGATGGAATACTCTAAGTGACCAATTCCTAAACTAAATATCCAAAATATATGTACAGCTACAATTAAGCTAACTTGAGGTAATACATCAGTTCCAAATATTTGAGTAAGTACTGGAATCCCTAAATATGCCACATTACCAAACATTGTACAAATAATAATTGATCTAAAAACTTTTTCATTTAAGGATAAGATTTTAGATAAAATAATGACTATAAAAAATAAGATTAATATATAAGCTGAGTTAACTAGAATAAGATTAATTTCATCGTATAATGATATTTTTGTACTAGATAAGGAAGAAAAAATTAAAAGAGGAAGGCCTATATTAAGTGCAAATTGATTTAGGACTCTTATGTAAGAGTTTTTAACAGGTTTTATTTTTTGGAATATAGCACTAGTAAATATTATTATAAATAATGGTGCTATGACATTTAATATTTGGAACATTATCAAACAATTATAAATATGTATTATTATACCATAAAATTATGATATAATATAAGATATAATAAATTTAATATGAAATTTCAAGAACAAGAAAGAGTAAAAATTTGCTATACCAATTACAAAGGAGAAACATCAATTAGAGATATTATTCCAATCAAAATTTGGTTTGGTAAAACTGAGTGGCATCCTGAGACCGGTTGGTTAATGGATGCTTATGATATAGAAAAGCAAGCAGATAGATCTTTTGCAATGAAAGATATCAAAGCTTGGTTTGCTGAATAATTATTAAAAACAATTTATTAGCTATTTGATTAAATTTGAATACTTTATATAGAAATATTATGGCAAATCATGAATTATTTATCATCTCGTACTATAATACTATAAAAAAACTTGGAAAGTGGTATAATGGGGGTAAGTTTAAATTTAAGGATTATAAAAAATATGGTTCATAGACAACTTTCACAACTTATTAAATCAAATGGTAAATATGATCTTACTATTTTTTCACCTGAAAGTATCGATAAAATTGAAAATAGTATTTTTGAAAAAGGAGACAAGCTCTTCCTAAAGTGTCTTAAAAGAAATAAAGACATCCAAGTAAAGCCTGAAGAGATAGTGAGACAACTAATGTTAGATAAACTTATCAATGAATATGGTTATTCTGTTGATTTACTGGATGTTGAATATACTGTAAGTTTTGGAAGAGAAAAGAAATTTGCAGATATTGTAATATTGAACAAACAGGATAAAACAAGTATTTATTGTGTGCTTGAGATTAAAAAACATAGTGCTAAAGATGGAAAAGATCAGCTTAAAAGTTATACCAATGCTACAGGTGCTCCACTTGCAATCTGGACTAATGGAGTAGAGATTGATTATTATGAAAGACTTGATCCTAATTATTTTGAACCTCTTTCAGATATTCCAAAAGTACATGAAACCATTGATGATGTAAAGAATGAACGATTTACCTATCTTGAGCTTATGCAAAAAGATAGACTTGCAGAAGAGCGAAAATCTCTTAAATCTTTGATTCAAGAAATAGAAGATGAAGTTTTATCAGGAGCAGGAGTTGATGTATTTGAAGAAGTATTTAAACTTATATTTACCAAACTTTATGACGAAATGGAAAGTGCTGATGATAGGGTAAATATTGAGACACAGTTTAAAATTATCAAGAAGCAAAACCCCACCCTTACAGATAAACAAATTCTCGAACAAATTGATAATGAAGATTATAGAAAATTAGAATTTAGAAGCCGTGGAGATGCACATCATACAAAAGAAGTCATCAATGAACTCTATAGAAAAGCCAAATCAAAATGGCAAGGAATTTTTGAGCAAGGTGAACCACTCAGAATAACCGATGAAAACCATCTCCAAATTTGTGTAGGATTTTTGCAAAATGTAAAGCTCTTTAATTCTAATTTGCAGGTGATAGATGAAGCATTTGAATATTTAGTCAATAAGTCAGCAAAAGGAGAAAAAGGGCAATATTTCACCCCAAGAAATGTTATAGATATGTGTGTTTATATGATGAACCCACAATCACATGAATACATGATAGATACCGCTTGTGGAAGTTGTGGATTTACTGTACATACATTATTTAATGTATGGCAAAAATTAGTCAATCAAGGAAAAGCAAATTTTCATAATTTTTCTAATCAAAAACTTACCAATGAGCAAAAAGATTATGTGCATAAAGTATTTAGAATTGATTTTGATGAAAAATCTGTTCGAGTAGCAAGAACCCTCAATATGATAGCAGGAGATGGAAAAACCAATGTATTGCATTTGAATACACTAGATTATACAAGATGGGAAGAAAAACTAAAAGATAGCTCATGGGCAAAAACATATCTTGAAGGATATTATCGAATGCTAGATTTAGCAAAAAATCGACAGAACCCAAAAGAATTTAATTTTGATATTGTAATGGCAAATCCTCCGTTTGCAGGAGATATTAAAGATAGTAGATTAATATCGAATTATGAAGTCGCTTTTGACAGTAAAGGAAAAAAAGCAAATAAAGTCTCAAGAGATGTATTGTTTATCGAGAGAAATCTAGATTTTCTCAAAGAAGGAGGAAGAATGGCAGTTGTTCTCCCACAAGGAAGATTTAATAATACTAGCGATGAAAAGATTAGAAGCTTTATTATGGAAAAAGCAAGACTTGTGGCAGTAGTAGGATTAGATGGAAACACCTTTAAACCACATACAGGAACTAAAACATCAGTATTGTTTATCCAAAAATGGGATGAAGATCCTAATTCTCCAAGCTATAATTCACAACAAGAGGATTATGAGATTTTCATGGCAGTAAGTGAGAATAGCGGAAAAGATAATTCAGGAATAGAAATGTATGAAACCAATGAGAAGGGAGAGAGAAAGCTCGATGAGCATAATCATCTTATTCAAAAGCATGATCTTAGAGAAATAGCATTAGCTTTTGAAAAATGGGCGAAAGAACAGAAATTAAGTTTTTGGAATAGTTGATTTATAATTTAAAAAATATGAAACCATTCAAACCAGATAATTTACCGTTAGAAAAATTAAATGGGGATATTTTTATTGCTCATATAGGAACAGCAAATAGAGCAGTTGCGAAGTTTGATGCTTTTCTTCAAAGTATCCCAAATGGAAGAGTTCTTTTATCTCCTCTATCAACAAAAGAAGCCGTTTTATCATCTAAAATTGAAGGGACTCAAGCAACTCTTGAAGAAGTTTTACAATTTGATGCCAACCCAAAGGAAAAAACTGAAAAATATGAAGATATTCAAGAGATTATTAATTATAGGCATGCCATGAGTGTAGCAATTACAAAACTCGAAACAATCCCTTTAACAGGACAATTGATCAAAGAAATACATAAGCTTCTTTTAAAGGGGACAAGGGGAGAAGGGAAAAATCCTGGAAATTTTAGAACAGGTTCTGTTTTTATTGGAAAACAAGGATTGGGAGTAGAAGGAGCCAGCTATATTCCACCAGAACCACAAAATATTGCAGAGTATTTTTCTAATTTTGAAAAATATATTCATTCTGATGAAAAAGATCAAATAGTTCAACTTGCAATTGTTCATGCTCAATTTGAAATTATTCATCCTTTTTGGGATGGAAACGGAAGAACAGGAAGAATTTTAATGCCATTATTCTTGTATTACAAAAAAGTTCTATCTTCTCCAATGTTTTATTTGAGTGAGTATTTTGAGCTTCATCGTGATGAATATTATGATTATCTACAAAACATATCAAGAAATGGGGATTGGGAAAGTTGGATTAAATTTTTTCTTATAGCAGTAGAAGAACAGTCCATAAAAAACATTGAAAAAGTTAAAAAAATTCTTGCTCTATATGAACAATTAAAAGATAAAATTATTGATATTCCTACTCCAAAAAATTCTATTAAAGTCTTAGATTACTTATTCTCAGTACCTATTTTTGACTCTGCTGATTTTTCAAGGCAAACGGGAATAAAAAAAGATGCAACTTTTCGTATCTTGCATTATTTATCTCAAAATTTGATTATTCATCATAATAATAAAGAAAGAAATAAAACCTATTTCTTTGAAGATTTATTGGATATAATTAAATAAAAATGTTAGTTGCAAATTTACCACTTAAAAGAAACTATGCCTCAAATAAGTTACATAAAATATACAGAAGTCCTTGAAGCTCGGAGATATGATGCAGAGTATTTTAAGCCTTTTAATTTGACTGCTGAAAAATTAATTACTAATTCAGATTTTTTATATCTAGAAAACTTAGGTAAATTTATTATTGGTCCATTTGGATCAACTGTAAAGGTAGAGGATTATGTTGAAGATAAACAATATAAATATATCAGAGGAAAAGATATTAAAAATGGAGTTTTGAGTGATGTTGATAATTCAGCAGTTAACAAAGAAAAATTTGATTCATTACCCAAATATCACTTAAAAAACAATGATGTTTTAATTACTGTTGTTGGAACTCTTGGCAATGTTGCAATATATAGAGATTCTTTTGGTCCAGCAATCTTTAGCTGTAAAAGTACAGTTTTTCGTTCAAATAAAATAAATCCAGAATTTTTAATGATCTTTCTTGATACAAAATAGGGAAAATCATTATTGATGAGAAATGAAAGAGGTGCAATTCAAAAAGGATTTAATTTACCAGATCTAAAGAAAATTCCAGTTCCAATTTTTCAAGATAATTTTCATAAAATAATTGATGAATTTGTTTTAAGGTCACATCAAAAACAAACTCAATCCAAACAACTCTATCGTGAAGCTAAAGAATTGCTTTTGGCAGAACTTGGACTTGTGGATTATGAAGTCAAACACGAACTTACTTTTAGTACCACCAAAAAAGAAATCGAAGAAGCCCACCGATACGATAGCGAATATTTTCAGCCGAAATATGCCGAGATCATTAAGAAAATTGAAGAATATGAGGGCGGATGGGATTTAGTGAAAAATGCGATAAATTTTAAAGATAAAAACTATACACCCAAAGCTTATCAAAAATATAAATATTTAGCACTTTCTAATATTTCAAGTCAGGGATATATATCAGATTATCAAGAAGAATTTGGAAAAGATTTACCAAGCAGGGCGAGAAGAAAAATCAATACAAACGATTTAATTATTTCTTCTATTGAAGGTTCTTTAAGTTCATGTGCATTGGTGGAAAAAGAATTTGATAATTCTATTTGCTCAACTGGATTTTTCGTTTTAAATTCAGAAAAAATAAACTCTGAAACTTTATTGATTTTATTTAAAACTCTCGTTATTCAAGAACTTTTACAGAGAGGATCAAAGGGGACAATTTTGACTGCAATTTCAAAAACAGAATTAGAATCAATCAAAATCCCTCTTATCAAACTCCAAATACAAAAGCAAATCTCTGAAAAAGTCCAAGAAAGTTATAAATTAAGAAAAGAGAGTAAAGACTTATTAGAAGAAGCTAAAAGAAAGGTAGAGGAAGAAATTGAGAAAGAATAATGAGTTTAAAAACTCTATGTCTAAAGCCAAGTATAGACTATTTTTATAAATTCTATATTATTTATAAAAAATCTTAAATAATATCTACTTCTCAATCTTTATCCCTAATTCTATTTTTTGCTTAATTGAAATATTAGCTGGAGCATTCATCATAAGATCTTTACCATCTCCAGTTTTTGCAAAAGGAATAACTTCTCTAATATTCGGTTCATTTTCCAAAATCATCATCAATCTATCAAACCCCCAAGCAATTCCACCATGTGGAGGAGCTCCTAACTCTAAAGCATCCAAGATATGTCCAAAGTTAGATTGAATTTTCTCTTCTGAATACCCCATAATCTCAAAAGTTTTTTTCAAAGCCTCAGCCGAATGATTTCTGATACTTCCACCACCAATTTCAAAGCCATTAAGAGTAATATCGTATTGAGTTGTGAGGATCTTATCAATATTTTTTTTGTTCATAAAATCATCAAAATGTTCATCCCGAGGTTTGGAGAAAGGGTTATGAGTAAAAGTCCACTCTGTCACTTCATCAGGATTATCTTGTTCAGGTTTCTCAAACATATTAAAATCAGTGACCCAAAGAAAAGCTAAAAGATTATCATCAGATTTATCATCTCTAATATCTGGTCTATCATTTCCATATTTATCCATAGCTTCTTTATAAGTCATTCTGGGAAAAGGAATTTGTTGAATTTTTTTCTCTGGGTATAGATTGTTTACAATTTCAATCAATAATTTTTCATTCAATTGCATGATTTCTTCTTCCGTGGCAAAAGACATTTCCATATCTAATTGAGTAAATTCTGGTTGTCTATCTCCTCTGGTATCCTCGTCTCGCATACATCTTGCTAATTGAAAGTATTTCTCAAAACCAGCCACCATCAAGAGTTGTTTATACTGTTGGGGTGACTGAGGTAAGGAATAAAAATTATCTCTATAAATTCTACTAGGCACTACAAAAGATCTTGAGCCTTCAGGAGTTGGCGCAGATAATAGGGGAGTTTCAATCTCAATAAAATCTTTTTTGATAAGATAATCACGAATAAATTTTTGGACTTTGGAACGATTAATTATATTTTTTCGCATTCTTTGGCTACGAAGATCAAGATATCTATGTTTTAATCTAATGAGTTCATTTATTTCTTTTGTATCTCCTTCAATAGGGAAAGGAAGAGTCCTAGATTGATTTAAGATTGTAATCTCAAGAATTTCTAGCTCAATATCTCCATTCAAAACACCTTCTTTAATATTTCTCTCTGGTCTTGGATTTACTTTACCTTGGATTTCTACTACAAATTCTTCTTTAGTGGTCTTTGCTATTTCTAAACATTCACTTTTTGGTAAAACCACACCTTGTACAATTCCAGTTATATCACGAAAATCAAAGAAAATCATTTTCCCTTGATCTCTTCTTGTATTGATCCAACCTTGAATATTTACTATTTGATTTTTATGTTGAGACAAATCTCTGATATATACTCTTTGATTACTTTTGGCATCCATATTAATTATGCTTTTAAATATTATTTATGTTAATATAATAGCTAATTTGGAGTATAAAGTCAAATATACCGAATAAAAAGCCATCACATTTTAGTAATAGCTTTAGTAATAATTTAAATTAATGATTTTTCTAAAATTTGACGATTAATTTCTGAAAAATTTTCTTTGATCAAAAGTTTTTCTTCCAAAAATTGAGCTCCCATTTTTGTATTAAAAAACCAAGCATCTAACAATTCGCAATATCCTGTTGGATTCATATCTAATACAGATTTAATTTCTTCTTTGATAGCATTATGTCTAACCCATATCTGAGTTAGACAATCAAGATTAGGATTCTTTTCAAAAATATCATTATTGACTACAATAATAGAAAATAAACTAAGAAACGGTGCTAAAGTAGAAATTTCTGGATTATTCAGTTCCCATATATCTTTTGCTTGAAAGAACATAAGACAATTCCTCATAGAACAACTAATAATATTATATCAATAAAATGTTAATTTATCAAATAAAAAATCACCCAGAAAGGTCTGAGTGAGAAAATAATTAGTCTTTCTTCAATGAAACAATAACACCTGTTGCAAAGGGAGTGGTTGCACCTACTCCGCAAAGTAAAATCTAAAAGATACAAAATATTATGTCATAAAGGTTTGACAATATAATAAATTTATGATATAATATGTACATAATATGAGAGGAATGAGAGAGACTACTTAAGAGTATAAATAGCTTATAATATCTAGCAATCAATAAGAACTAAGTAGTCAAGATAAGAAATTCTCATAGTGAACATTCACAAGTTAATCTGTTATAATATCCTGACTAAAGGTATTTGTAAGTAGACTTGGTCTGAGGTAAGTTGTATATCTTATATATAGGTATCTAGCTTACCTCGGAGCATCTTTATACACTTATCCCGAGGTTAGAGGTTAATTATGGCTACTGTTACTTTTAAAAAATCTGTTTCTAAATCTGTTTATAATTTTAATCTAGACATTTATCAAAAAGTGTCTGGAAAAGATACATTTGCCATTCGTGCTGCATTTGGTCATAAATCCACTCTTTCCCTTTTTGGGGAAGATGTGGTAGTTAAAAAAGATTTACCAGGGGATGATCTCATCTCTTGGGAGTATCAAATATACGAATTATTAGAAGGTTTAGACCTTGCTCCAAAATGTTATCTCGAAGAAGGAACCGACTACGGTCTCCACCTTGAAAAGATTAACAGTGGGGCAGCATTCGAAGATTACATTATTGCTTTTTTACAGGGAGAAATTCCTGAAAAAATTATGATAGAAATCTTTTCAAAAGTTGGAACAGTCTTAAACAGTTTCTGGGAGGAAGGGTTTACTCATCGGGACTTACACTTAAGAAATCTGGTCGTAGGATTAGATGAAAAAAATGAGTTTAAGGTTTTTCTAATTGACTTTTCATCTTCTTCTCATTCCTCCAATGATGAAGAATGGGGCTGGAATAATGGCTATTCCCGTGGGTGTACTCCCACACAGGAGGATGATTTTACTGATATCAAAGATGCCCTATGGTGTCTATTTGATAATTGGGGCGAAAGTCCTTCCAAGCTAATCCGAGCTATGGAGGATAAAATCACAGTAATTTAAATTTAGACCACCTATCACCTTGATAGAGTGGTCTTTTTTTGTAAAAATATATTGACATTTTTTTAATTTCAGGTATACTTATATAGTTCTTTAAATTTGGATTTCTATTATGGTAAAAGTAAATTTCTTAAAAAGTTATAATCTAATCAGTGAACAAGAAGTCTTCGTTAGAAGATCAGAGAAGGGTAAAAACTCAAAAATTTTACTAACAGGTAATCAGTATATTATTAAATCTGATCTTGAAATACTACCATCAAATCAAGGAGTATCTAGAGAATTTCAGATATACTCCATTACTAATAAACTACATTTACATTTTATTCCTAAATGTAATTTGGAATCTGATGTCTTTGATAATCCTAAATCTATAATTATCAAAAAGATAAATAATGGAGCAACTCTTGTTGAATATATTCAAGGGTTCTTAGAAGGAATAGTTCCTTTATATGACCTGCAAGAATTATTCAAATCTATTAATGCTAGAATAAATCATTTCTGGCAATTAGGATTTATCCATGGAGACTTAACCCCAAGAAATATCTGTATAGGTATTAATTTTGGAGGAACGGAATGGAATCCATACTTGATAGATTTTGATAAAACAATTTATTCTTATGATAAAAAAACTCCCAAAAATAATAAGGAGCAAGATTTGAATCTATTAATAGATTCTATCCAAAATGAATTCCCGAATCTACAAGACAGGGATAATCTATTATCAGAACTTTATATTATAGACTAAATCTATTTTCTCACCTAACATATAGGTGGGATTTTTTTTATGCAAAACATTATTGACATTTTTAAATTTTATAGTATAATTATAAAGTTCTTTAATTTTGGATTGGGTACTATGAAAAAAGTAAATTTTTTAAATAGTTATAATTTGGTTGGTGAACAAGATGTCTTCGTAAGAAGATCAGAGAAAGGTAAAAAATCAAAAATTTTACTTACATGGAATAATTGTATAATTAAATGTGATCTCGAAGAAGATTTGCCAAAAGATCAAGGTGTGAGCAAAGAATATCAAATATATTCTTTGGCAGGTAAACTACATTTACATTTTATTCCTAAATGTAATTTGGAATCTGATGTCTTTGATAATCCTAAATCTATAATTATCAAAAAGATAAATAATGGAGCAACTCTTGTTGAATATATTCAAGGGTTCTTAGAAGGAATAGTTCCTTTATATGACCTGCAAGAATTATTCAAATCTATTAATGCTAGAATAAATCATTTCTGGCAATTAGGATTTATCCATGGAGACTTAACCCCAAGAAATATCTGTATAGGTATTAATTTTGGAGGAACAGAGTGGAACCCATACCTAATAGATTTCGATAAAACTGTATATTTGTATGATCAGAAAGCTCCCAAAAATAATAAAGAGCAAGATTTGAATCTATTAATATATTCTATCCAAAATGAATTCTCTAATCTAAAAGAACTTGATGATTTATTATCAGAACTTTATATCATAGAATAAATCTATCGTCTCCTATACCTTGTAGGAGATTTTTTTATTTAAATCACAAACTTAAACTTTTTTTGTAAATTACTCTTGACAAATAAACAAATCTATGATATGGTTATTTCTGTTGTTAATCAATTTGCACTTTAAAAAAATTATGACTACTTATCTTAATGCCTCTGTTTCAAGTATTTCTGTTTTAGATTTAAAAAGTTTATATGAAAATTTAGATAATTATATTAAATTTGATTTAACCCAAGATAAATTTGCTTTTTTCGAAAAATTTAATTCTGGTTCTAACTTTCGTGAAGGTTGGAAAAAAGGTTTGGAATTTTTAATCAAAAGACAGAAAGATCTACATCAAGAATTCTTAGAAAATGAAAAAGCTGGATATGGTTATGGAACTTCATACAATGTATGTAAATCATATTGGGATGAAAATTTCTTAGCTTATGAAACCACTCGTGGTACAGTGATAATATTAGGTTTTGAAGATACAAACAAATATTATGTTCTTCTACCAAAAAATCGTATGGGAGGAACTCACCACAAACATTTGATTCTGGCTCTTGCTGGAATGACCGCTGACATTTGGGAAAAAGAAACTATTGAAGGAGATTTTTTATCCAAGCCATATTACAATGGAGAAATTCCATTATGGATGGAGTCTGATTTTAATTTTTATTCTGAAAAATTCCAATATAAAAAGTCAGACAAATTAGAAGATATAGCAGAAGAATTTAGTCAAAAAGTCTATGCTGAAAGACTATAAAATATCAGCCCCGCATTGAACCAAGCGGGATATAAATAAGGTTCTATAAAATACAAATTCGTAATCTCACTTTGAAAAGAAGTGGGATTTTTATTTATTATAGGTATGATTTGTTTAGGTAAATATATTATAAAAAGAATATCATTTTAATGCATGGTGTTAAATATAATTCTTGTGTAATTATCTAAAAAAAGTTAAAATAAATTATATAAATATAATGATAATATGACAGCAAAGACTCTAGCAAAATTTATTCTAAATAGATATCAAGGCTTAGTTCCACAAAATGCTTGGGGTGAGACTTCATTTTTTTATAATCCAGATTTTAGATTTCCACGAGGAACTTATTTTGTGACTATAAAAGAAAAAGATGGAGCTAATGATAAAGCTAGTAATCTTGATAGAGAAAATGTTTTTAGGTTGAGTTTTGGTACAGATAAAAAAGATTTCTTGAAATTTTTTGGTGAGTACTCATCAAGACCTGGTAAATCAGGAGTGATAATAGGGGAGTATGATTTTCAAAAGTTAGATACATTAATGCCTCATCCTGTTTATGGATGGATCGGTTGGGTTTGTATTCTTAATCCTACAGAAAATAGCTTACAAGAAATCCTTCCTTTGATAGATAAGTATTATGATATTACCAAAAAAAGATTTGGTAAGAAGAGTAAGGTAAAAATATGAGTAAAGAATTATCTATATCCCAAAGACAGATTAAAAACAAGATTTTTAGTGTTAGAGGTTTTCAAGTAATGCTGGATAGTGACCTAGCTTTGATTTATCAAGTTGAAACAAGAATATTAAATCAAGCAGTAAAAAGAAATAAAGATAGATTTCCTGAAGACTTTATGTTTCAATTAACTCAATCAGAATGGGAAAATTTAAATCTAAAAAATGAGTTATCAGATTTAAGGTCACAAAATGTGATCTTAGAAGATGGTAGAGGAAAACACCGTAAATATTTACCTTTTGTATTTACTGAACAAGGAGTTGCAGGATTGTCAGGAGTTCTGAAGAGTAAAATTGCCTCACAAGTTCATGTAGAAATCATGAGGGCATTTGTATTTATGAGAAAGTTGATTCACGATAATATTGTATTGTATAGTCGGTTAGACAAAATAGAAAGCAGACAGATATTAGCTGATCAAAAGTTTGAGCAGATATTTAAAGCTCTAGAAGGTAATTCTATTCCCACTCAAGGAGTATTTTTTGATGGGCAAGTATTCGATGCATATGCATTGTCTTCAAAAATAATTCGTACAGCTAAGGAAAGTATAATTTTAATAGATAATTATATAGATGAAACAACATTAATTCATTTAGCAAAAAAACAGAAAAAAGTTAAAGTAATTCTATTAACACATTCAATTAGTCAGCAATTAAAATTATATATACAAAAAGCGAATGAACAATATGGAAATTTTATAATTAAAAAGTTTAGTAAAAATCATGATAGATTCCTTATAATAGATGAACAAGAAATTTATCATCTAGGAGCTTCACTAAAAGATTTAGGGAAAAAATTATTTGCTTTCTCTAAATTAGATAAAAATGTAATGCAAAGTTTATTGAATAAAGTGAAAGAAACATTAGAATAAGAGAAATTTATTTTTTCAAGCCAAGGATATTTTCAATAAAATAGATCCCACCAGGAAAAAAGTTAAATACTACAACAAATGTATAAATGAATATAGCAAAATTTGTATTCCAAAATGAGATTGGAATCACTAATAAAGTTGCAATTAAAGGCATTAATAAACGAATTCTGGAGTATTTTCTATCTTTGGTATAAAATTTTTCTGGGTCAAATCTTTTTGTTAATTTGAGATATGTTCTGAGTCCATATAGAGTTAAACTAATTAAAGAAATATTTACCCCATACCAAATTATAGCAAACTGACTGTTTGGATAGCTCCCCAATAGATGAGATGAAAAGGGAATTAGGCCAATTAACATAAAAAATAAAATATTTATATTTAAAACATGATTGTCAATTGATTTTGTTATATAAGATACCATATACAAATGAGCTCTCCAAAAGGTTGACAGTACAAAAAAGCTTAAAATATAACTCAAAAATAAAGGTGTTAATTCAAAAACTGCTTCAGAAAGTTCTTTGTTAGTAACAATATGATGAATTTCAGGAACTCTAATCTCTATTACAAGTAATGTCATTACAATAGCAAAAATACCTTCTGCTAGAGCTTCTAATCTTTGTTTGTTCATATAGTATATGAGGTTAAAAATTATTTTATATATGAAGATAATAACATTTTACATTTAAAATGTAAATATAAATTAATTAATAAATTATTTTACTATTATATTTTAATTAAATAATATATAATGAATATTATAAAGTATTTGAATAATTTTAATTTAACTAAAATTCACAATATGAAAGCAGCTGTACACACAAAATATGGTCCACCAGAAGTAGTAAAGTTAAAAGAAGTTCCAAAACCAATTCCAAAGTCTGATGAATTATTAATTAGAGTTTATTCAACTACAGTTAATAGAACTGATTCGGGACTTCGTAGTGCTGAATATTTTATATCTCGTTTTTGGACAGGATTGTTAAGTCCAAAATGTCAAATTTTAGGATCTGAATTTTCTGGTGTTGTTGTTGATACTGGAGAAAATGTAACAACATTCAAAAAAGGGGATAGGGTATTTGGATTTAATGATATCTCTTTTGGAGGGCATGGAGAATACTTGACTATTTCCGAGATGGATGCAGTTACAACCATACCAGAAGGAATTAATTTTGATGAGGCTGCTGCTATTACGGAAGGTTCACATTATGCTCTAGCAGATATTAGAGCTGCCAAAGTCAAACCCGGACAAAATGTATTAGTTTATGGATCAACAGGAGCTATTGGTTCAGCAGCGGTTCAATTATTAAAACATTTTGGTACAATAGTTACTGCAGTTTGTAATACTAAAAATTTAGAACTTGTCAAAAATCTTGGAGCAGATAAAGTTGTTGATTATCAATCACAAGATTTTACAAAACTTAAAACTAAATTTGAATTTATTTTTGATGCCGTGGGAAAAAGCTCTTTTGAAGAATGTAAACCTCTATTAACTGAAAAAGGAATTTATATCTCAACTGAACTTGGCAAGAATGGAATTAATGTCTTATTAGCACTTACTACACATTTTGGAGATGGTAAAAAACTTTTATTTCCAATACCAACCATTTCTAAAGAAGATGTATTATTTTTAAAAGAACTTGTAGAAAAAAGGGAATTTAAACCTGTAATTGACAGAAAATATAATTTTGATCAAATTATTGAAGCTTACAGATATGTCGAGTCAGGACAAAAAACCGGTAATGTTGTGATTAAAATAGTAGAGTGATTTTATGTGAGTGAAAGATTATTAACCTTATTAATAAAAAATTTAAATTATAATATAATATTCAATAAAAATGGATGATAATATAGAAATATTTTGTCCCCAAAATAGACAAGAATGGCGGGAATGGTTGGAGAAAAATTATGATAAAAAACAGTCAGTTTGGCTTGTATATTATAAGAAAAAATCTAAAATACCTACAGTAGCTTATAGTGAAGCTGTTGATGAAGCACTTTGTTTTGGCTGGATTGATAGTAAAATAAAATCATTGGATGAAGAAAAATTTAAGCAACTTTTTAGTAAAAGAAGAGAAAAAAGTGTATGGTCTAGGGTCAATAAAGAAAAGGTGAAACGGCTTATAGAGGAAGGTTTAATGAGGCAATCAGGATTTGATGTCATAGACAAAGCTAAAGAAAATGGTTCTTGGAATATTCTTGATGAAGCCGAAGCCTTGATTATTCCTAAAGATTTAGAAGATGAGTTTCTAAAAAATCCAAAAGCAAAAAAATATTTTTTGAGTTTAAGTAGATCAGATAAACGAAATATATTGCAGTGGCTTATTCTTAGTAAAAAAATGGAAACTAGACAAAAAAGAATTCATGAGATTGTGGATCTTGCTGATCAAAATCAAAAACCCAAACAGTTTAGATAGATATTATTAATTTATTACAGTCTATATCTTTTTTTTAGAGAATAAGTTATATATATCTTTAATATGATTTTTTTAAATTATAAAGAATATATTTGATAATAAGATTAAAAGTAAACTATAATTGCAAGGATATAATGTCATCAACAAAAGATGTTCCTACTTTAATTCTGTGAAGAGTAATTCCAACATGTTGAAATAAATTATTTTTAAAATCGTCTTTCTTTTGAGTCTCGATATTGTTATGAGATGTGCCATCTAATTCAATTGCACAGACAACTTTGCCAGTATGCTTGTCTAATAAAACAAAGTCAATATGGCTGGATTTAATACGATTTCTATAGGTATAGGACGTGTTTGTAGATTCAATAATATCTTCAAGTCTAACCTTGGATAATATTATATATTTATTTGCTAAGTGTTCTATTAAGATATCATAAAGAGTTCTTTCGGATGAGTTAAAAAAAATAACTCTAGCTTTATAAGGACTAAAATCCAAGGAAGTTTGGTTTAAGGGGGGATTTACTGGTTCGGAAACAGGTTTAGAAGAGTCATTCTCTTTGGATTTTTTCCCTAATATTTCTAATATAAACCAAATTACAATAATTGCAATAAAGAATAATATAGTAAACCACATAATTTTATATCTATTTAATTAATATGAATATATTATAACATATCAAATCAAAGGATTCCAACTGATTTGATATTTATGAAATCAGTGATATAATAAAGATAATTTATTAATTAAAATAATATAAAATGAATATATATTTAATTCGTCATGGAGAAAGTGAGTCAGACATCAAACAAAAATATGATGGAGATTATGATGATAATTTAACAGTTATGGGATTACAACAAGCACAAGAAGTAGCTAATAATACTTTGTTAAAAAATATTGATGCTATCTATACAAGTCCTAAAATAAGGGCACAAGAAACTTCAAAGATAATTCAAAGTAAATATGATGTTCCAGTCCATATCCTAGAAGATCTTGCAGAACAAGATATCTATGGGGCTTTCTTAGAACTAGGGAAAGATCAACCTGAAGAAGAATACAGGAGATTAGGAGAAGTCTTGGTAAATAAAGATACTGCATATGATGGAGCTGAGACATATTGGGATTTTAGAGATAGAGTTCTAAAATCTTTTCAAGAATTAACCACATCACCTTATAATGAAATTGCGGTAATAACTCATGGAGGACCGATTAGATGTATCTTTCGTGAAATAATTAAGCATACAACGGTTGAATCTTTGGGAAATGGAGCTATTATAAAGCTTTCACTAAATAATGACTCAGCTGTAGTAGAAGATTTGGTAAATGTGGAGATAATTACAACTTAGATTATAAAAAAATATACTAAGGAGTATGGAATATTGGATTTCTATGTTCTTTAGCTTAGAGTAGGACACATTAATATTAATAGTTGGTTTATTTCTTTGTTTAAAAATATTTTTCTCTGTGCTATAATATAAGGTATTATAAGATAAAGAATACATATGAAAATTTTTTTAATACCATTGTTAATTTTGGCATTAATCGGAGGAGGTTACTATTTTTTAAAGTTACAAAATACTGATAATGAATCATCAGTATTGAAAAATGTGATTCAAAATCCATTCGTGGATGAAATTACAGGTTGGGAGACTTATCAAAATGAAGAATTTGGATTTAAAATACAATATCCTAAAGATTTAAAGTTAGAAGAGTATCTAAATCAAAGAGTTAATTCAGAAGAATCTAAATTAGGACTAATGCTTTCTGAAGGGCAAGGTAGTTTCTATCTTAATGTATTAACAGAAGATGAATATCAAAAATTAGAAAAAAATTTTGATAACTTAAATATAGAAAGAAATCAAGTAACTTCAAATAATGATTTAGTTGGAGAAGTGGTTATTGTTAAAAAAGAAAGTGTATACACTTCTGAGACTAGATATATAATATATAAAAATAATGAACAAATAGTTGTTATTAAGTCATTCCCTCTTGTATCTCTTGAAAGTGAAAAATCGAAACAAGATCTAACTGAATATTTACAAACCTTTGAAAAAATTTATAAGAGCTTTGAATTTACTAAATAATGACTCAGTTGTAGTAGAAGATTTGGTCAATTTGGAGATAATTACAACCTAGATTATAAAAAATACATTAAGGAATTGGGAATACTGGTTTTCTATACTTTTTAATTTATAATAATATACTCATCATCAGATATTTTTTTAACATTAACCTTATGATGCCTTTCAAATAAATTAACTTTCTCTTCTAGAGATGTATTGTAATGTGGTACAATCGCAAATGGTAAAATACCTAATCCTTCATATTTATCTAAAAATATGTCATTTTCATCTTCTAATATTTCGGAAGCAGTTAAAATAGTTGATCCCAAAATAATACTCCCAGCACTAACTCCTATATATATTCCTTCTCTCTCCATTAAATTATTTATTGAATCTTTAAAATTAGATCTTGAAACATAATACATTAACTTAAATGTATTTCCTCCCATAATATACAGGATTCCTGTAGAAGAAAAATCATAATAAGGTTCAGATTCTAAATCAACAAACTCAATTTTATTAAATCCTATGTCTTTCAATTGATTTAATGCTACTTTAGCATATTTATTTTGCTCCTTACCATCAACTGCAGTCGTTACAATAGATACATGTTTGTTTAATAGGTGTTTAGAGATATCCTTAAACTTGTCTTGTGAAAGCTTTGAGGATAAACCTATTGATGTTAGTAATATTGGCACGTTCTTCTCAAATTTAAAGTTGATCGATGAATGAAGGAAGGTAGTGTAATAAATCATAATCCTTCGCTTCTTCTTTTGTTATCCATGCATATTCAGAATGATCTTCACTGAGTGTTGGTAATTTATCTCCATCATATTCAGTAACGAAGATAAGCGTTACAAAGTGCTTCTGTTTTCCAGAATCAACATTAGAATAGTAATCTAATAACTTAGCATCTGAAATAAGGAGTCCAGCCTCTTCTTTCGTCTCTCTTGCAACACCCTCAAAGGGGTCTTCCCCCCACTCTAATGTGCCACCTGGAACATCCCAAATGCCTGGGAGATAATCTTCATTTAAACTTCGCTTTAATATAAGAATCTCTTTTCCTGCTTTTCTAGTCACTAGACAATGTACAATCAAACCAATATCCATAATAGTTGTAAATTATTTATATACTAAAATTATATAAAAGAATTTCAATATTAACAAGTATACTCACCCCTCTCTCACTGCTGAATTAATTCGATACGAAAATCTTTATTGGCTAAATCAATATATTGTTTTTTCAATAAAGTTTATCCCAATATGTGAAAACAAAAAAGAGGTTTTTTACACCTCCTTTCCTAAGTTGCTCCGCGAGTAGGATTCGAACCTACGACCAATCGGTTAACAGCCGACTGCTCTACCGCTGAGCTATCACGGAATTTATCATAATTAATTTATATGATAGCATATATATTGTATATTATATATAGAATTTAGTCAATATAATTTTAAGTAATTATATCAATATAATCTTGTAATATATTGATTTTATTCTTTGGGGTTCAGGATAATTATATTATCCTGATTCTGAGCATAAAGGCTAAACCACATTTCAAAGTAAAAGGGGATGGGTACATTTTTATCAATGGTAAGTGTTAATTCTCCACGATTTTTTTTGATAAAAATATTTTTATTATCTATAATTTTATCATAAGATATATTTTCTTTTAACTCTAACCAAGGTATCCCAACAACTTTTTCATTAATTTTAAATACCACAAAGATTTCTTTTTGAGGATAAAGTCTATTTACTATAGAAGGGTTAAATCTAAAGTCTTCACTCTCATTGTATCCAAAGTAAGGATTATTCTTGTAATCTCTCTCAAAGCCAGTATTTTCAGTGAGAACTATAGATTTAGGATAAGTTTTTTTGATCTCTCCAATATTCATTACTTGAAGCGGAAATAATTTTAATTCTTTATCTAAATATTCACCAGCTAGAGCTTTACCTGTACTTTGTTGCCACAGAGATTCAGTTTCTTTGTCATACATAATCATATTCCCCTCAAGAAGATGTCCACTCACTCCCAATGTTAAAGTCTTATTATCTATAGTCCTATTAAATGCAATTGCACTGCCAGACAGAGGACTAAATGTTATACTAACAGGTATTTCGTTTATAGTGTCATTTATAATTTCGTGCCATACTAAAATATTGTAAGGATATACTTTTCTAATTCCTTTGTCATTTAAGACAATGGCTTTTATATTGTCTTCTAATTTTGAATTTTTTAATGGTTCAAAATTAGGATTGTCTATAGCAGGAATCCCATCTTTAGTGGGGCCACCAGAGATGGATTTTTCAATTTTGGGGTTAATTTTTGACCAATCGGTTTTAAAATCAGTTCTAAGTGATAAAGGAATATTAGGGAATTCTTTAGATGGTTCTTCTATATTTACTTTTGATAAAGTAGAGTCCCCCAAAGTATCATTATAAGCAAAATTATAAATATAAAGAACAAGAGGATCAATTATTAATAATGTTATTATAGTAATAATAATTAAAAATTTATTCATTAAAAGCTAATTAATCTTTTCTTTTAATAGATTGAAAGATTGATTTATTTCTTCTGAAGTTTGGATTAAGAAATCACTTTTTGAATCAAATTTTGATTGTTCTGTTGATTCTTGAACAAGTTCATTATTGGCTATTAAAAACTGATTAAATTTAGCTTTTAGTTCAACTATAGTTTGATTAATTTCTTTTATTTGGCTTAAATCTAGATTTTCTAGACTATTTTCAATAAGACTTACTGAATCCATACTAGACATAATATTTTTTTGCGCATTTCCTTTAAGATAAATTTCTCTAAATTGTTCTTTCAATGCTGGATTCTTTGAAACTGAATTTTTGATAGTAGTTTTTAAACTTGTATAGGTATCTTTGATTTCTTTGATATTAGATGATAAAATTGACTCAATTTCAGCTTTTTGATCTAAGTAGTTTTCACTGCTTTGCATATCTGGAGAGCTAACTGACTTATTAAGATTGATTTCTTTTTTTAAGTTATATGAATCTAAATCAAATTTATTTAGTGAATTTTGTATCCCTTGTGTTATTGTATCAAAATTATCTTCAGTAATATTGGTAAGAGAATCAATTTTTTGGAACAAGTCTAAATTATTACTTTTAATATTCTCTAAACTTTGGCTAATTTGATTTAATTGAGTAATATCTAAATTCATTAAGCTTTCATTGTTCAAATTTTTTTGATTTATTTCTAATTGTGAATTTATTTTAGATTGCAGTTCACTTTGTATTAAAAATTCAAATAATTTATCTTGAACTGGACTTTCTAATGTAGTAAGAGATTTTAAAGTATCTATGGATTGTGTGTATTGAGTATTCAAGTAAGAGGTTGTATCAGTAATTCCTTTTATCAGAATATCTTTATCTTTTTGTTCATTCTCTTGAGGATTAGTATTTATTGTGTCTGGGTTATTCTCAGATAAAGGATTTATTATATTTTCTTCCAAAGAGTTATTTTCTAAATTAGAATTTTTTAAATTTTCATCAGTATTAGATTGTTCATTATGCACATTCTCCTTTATGGACAGACTGTTTTCGTTTAAAATAGACCCATTAGATTTATCCTGTTCTTCTGAAGTGTTATTTTTAGAAATTTCTAAAATAGATTTTTTCTGTGAATCCATTTTGTTAGAGATATTTTCTAATTTCTGATTTATGCTAAGATCATTACTGATATTAGATATTTCAGATTCAGTTAATTTATCTTGGAAGCCATCAAATCTTTTTTCTATTCTAGCAATTTCTTGTTTGGGTTCAAATTTGAATTCACTATAGACTTCTTCTATACTTTCAGATTCAGATTTTGGGGATTCTATGCTTTCCCCGCCTTCTAATTTGGATCCAAATTCTATATTGTCTTTGTTTAAAATATCGTTATTATTGTTCATTGTTTTCTAATTTATTTAAGGTGTCTTTTATTTTCTTAATCTGAAACTCTTTTAATTTTAAATAATATTCATCTAAAATTTGTTCCTTTTCTTTTTCTAAGTTTGACAGCTCATTTTTATATTTTTCTAATAATTCTTTTTGCATACATTTTTATGGTTAAGTAATCTTTTTTTCAATAATAATATCTTGATCATTTAGATAGACTAAAGTGTTAAAATTTTCTTTGAGAGCTATTTTTAGTGCTTTTTTGAAAGGTAAATCTACAACTGAAACTATTTCTCCAGATTTTCTTAAAGTATGTATTTTATCTAAAAGAGATTTATTACTAGTATTAATATTTATTAAAAATCCTTGTCTTACATTAGTTTTTTCACTATAATTACTTTCTAAATAACTAGCTAATCTAGATATTCCTATACTTCCACCAACTCCCGGATATTTTGTGTCTTCGGATTCTATTAAATTCTCATATCTTCCACCTGAAAAAACACTACCTAGTTTGGGTTCTTTATCTAGATATGTCTCAAATACAAAGCCTGTATAATAATCTAAGCCTCTTACAATAGATAAATCAAACTTAATCTTGGATAATTCTTTTTCAGTTACAAATTCAAGAATAGACTTTAATTCTAAATATCCTTCTGATTGGCTTATATCAAGATTAATTTTTTGGAATAATGACTTAATTTCAGATAAATGTATTTCTTGACTCTCATTTAGAATAAAGATAATTTTATCAGATATTTCTTTTGAAGTTAATATTTCTAACTCTTTTTGAAAAACAGACATTTCTAACTTATAGAATTTATCTAATAAATTCATAATAGACTTATGAGTATCTTTTTGTACTAATAATAAATTTAGGATATCATTCAGGAATTTGCGATTATTAATTTTTAGAGTAAAATCTTCTATCCCTAATTTTGACATTATATTACAAACAATGCTACATACTTCATAATCATAATACAGGGATAAACTTTCTTTTCCGATTATATCAAAATCACATTGATAAAACTGCCTATATCTTCCTTTTTGGGGTCTCTCACCACGAAATACTTGGCCATAATCCCATCTTTTAAAAGGAAAATTAAGATCAAATTTATTTTCTTCTACATAGCGAGCAAGTGGTTTGGTGAGATCAAAGCGAAGGGCATAATCAGTCTTGGATGAATCTTTATCATCTTTGGCACGAGCAAGAGAATATATTTCTTTACTTATTTCTCCGGTTGTGTTTAATGTTTCTAAATATTGTATAATACTTGTATCTAAATGTCGAAATCCATAAGATGTGTATAAATTACTTACTTTGGATACTACTTTATCAATAATATTTTGGAATTGAGGATTATATTCAATACAACCTTTTGGTAAATTCATATATAAATTATTAAAATATTCTTTGATTATACTATATCAATTTTTAGAGATAATATCAATTATTTTTAATTTAAATAAATAAAAAAAGCCATAAATAGGAATATGGCTATATGGGAATACAACAATAATTTAAAGTATAATTACTAAAATAAATTTTCTAATAATTATCTTTACTAAGTTAGTATAAATTATTTTAATCTTTAAGTCAAGAAATATTTAAATTTTGATTTTGATAAAAGATAAGTTATAATTATATAAAGATAATAAATTTTCTAAATAAGTGAATATTAATCTAGATAAAGATTGGAAAAAAATTTTACAACCATATTTTGAGAAATCTGAATTTGTAAATTTTTATAATAAAATTTTGCAAGAATATGCTTTACATACAGTTTATCCAGAGAAAGAAAATATTTGGAGAGCTTTCCAACTATCATTTTTTGATATTAAAGTTGTGATTCTAGGACAAGATCCGTATCATGGGCTAGGTCAGGCTGAAGGCTTAGCTTTTTCTGTTCCTGAAGGTAGCAAATTACCTCCCTCATTAAAAAATATTTATAAAGAGATAGAATTAGAGTTTGGTGTTAAAAAAGACTTTCAGAATGGAAATTTAAAATTATGGGTAGATCAAGGAGTGTTTTTATTAAATAGTGTTCTTACTGTAAGAGAGAATACACCAGCATCTCATCAGGGACTAGGATGGGAAAAATTCACAGATTATGTGATAGAATCTTTATCTGATCAAAGATCCAATTTGGTCTTTATTTTATGGGGAAATTATGCTAAACAAAAAAAGTCTCTCATAGATTCTAATAAACATCTTATTTTGGATTCAGCTCATCCATCTCCTTTCTCAGCTAATAGAGGTTTCTTTGGAAATAATCATTTTATAAAAGCAAATCAGTATTTAGAATCTAATAATCTAGAGATTATAAATTGGTAGGTTTTTTTGTCAATATTAATTTTCAAATAATGGAATATTAACAATAAAATTTATTAACGCTAAGATTTTCTTCAACTAAATCTTGTTATTTAGAATAGTTAATTAATGTAAATGTAATCAATAAAAGTTGTAAAATCTTAAAATAATTAGTCATAAAGTATTGACAAAATAGTTAAAATATGGTATTATATAAGAGTAATTTATGAGGTACATTATGGATAATTTAATTTCTTCCACCCTGGAATTCTTACAAGAAAAAGGAGCTCAGCTCCTCGGTGTGACCGATGAACAAGTTGTTTTTGAATTAGGGAAAAAAACTGTATCTGCTTATTTTGAGGCTGATATGGTTACCCTCCAAGTGGGTGGGCTTAAAGTTAGTGGATATACTGTATATTCAGTTTACCCAAAGTTAGTCAGACATTTAATTTGAATTTGGTATTAGTACTTAACCTTTTAAGTGTTAATACCAAAATAATCTCAGCTTGAATTTAAGTTGGGTATTTTTTTTATTTAAAATTTTGATTTTTTGGAAAATAAAAGATATAATAAATATATATTAACTTAAATTTAGATAAAATGCACACTAAACCAGAAATTTTCAAAGCTTATGATATAAGAGGAATTTATAATCAAGAACTCACCAATGAAACGGCTTATAGAATGGGGCGAGCTTTTGGGCAATTCTTAAAAAAAGAGTTGTCTTCAAAAAAAGATATTACAGTAGTTCTAGGAAGAGATATGAGAGAATCAGGAGTGATTCTAATGGAAGAATCAAAGCAAGGTCTTGCAGATGAGGGAATAAAAATAATAGATATTGGTCTTTCTTCAACTCCTATGATGTATTATTCTGTTTTGGAATACGGAACAGATGGGGGAATGATTATTACAGCTTCACATAATCCTGCAGAGTATAATGGGTTTAAATTGGTGAGAGAGAGAGCTATACCTATTTCAGGAGATACTGGAATTTATGCAATTCGGGATATAGTAATGAATGATAATTTGGTTGAAAGATTGGTAGAAAAAAAAGAAATTGTCTCAGAATCAAAACCAAATACATTGGATGATTATATTGAAAATGTTTTGACATACAGAAATAAAGATATTCAAATCAAACCAATGAAAGTAGTGGTAGATAATGCTAATGGAATGTCTGGGCCAGCTATAACTAAATTTTTCTCTAATTTCCCAGAAATAGAACTAATTCAATTATTTGAAGAGCTTGATGGAAATTTTCCAAATCACGAAGCTAATCCTTTGAAAGAAGAAACTCTGGATTCTCTAAAAAAAGCAATCAAAGATAATCAAGCAGATTTTGGAGTGGCTTGTGATGGAGATTTTGATAGAGTATCATTCGTAGATAATACAGGACGAACAATTAGACCAGATATCACAACAGCACTCTTGGCACCTAGCTTTTTGGTTGGTAGAGAGGGAGCTAAAATTTTATATGATCTTAGATCTTCTAATATCACACCAGAGACAATCGAAGCTCATGGAGGAATAGCGATGCAAACAAGAGTAGGGCACTCATTTATCAAAGCTCAGATGATTAAAGAAAAAGCATTTTTTTCAGGAGAATTCTCAGGACATTTTTATCTTGATGTGGTAAAAGATGGAGAGCATGCATATTTTGAAAATCCATTATTCGTAGTCTTAAAAATTATGGAATTATTATCAGATAATGAACAAAGTCTATCTGAAATGACAGATCCATTATTTGTATATACTCATTCAGGTGAAATTAATTTTGAGATATCTCGTCCAAAAGAAGAAATTTTGGAAGAAATAAAACAAGAATTTAGTCAAGGGAAATTATCTTTATTAGATGGAATCAGAATAGATTTACCAAATGCTTGGCTCTCTGTCCGAGCTTCAAATACAGAGCCAGTACTTCGTCTTATTACAGAAGGGAAAACTGAGCAAGATATGATAGAATTAAGAGATAGAGTAAAAGAAATCATTGAAAAATAAAAATAGGCTAAAATTAATTAGCCTATAGGTTAAATTTAAATAATTATGACTTGTCTAGATGCTTTGAAAAGCATTTTGTACAGTCATTATGTTTGTGTTAAGAAATTGTAGTCTTCCCAAGTAATCATCAGGATTTCGGGAATCCCCATTTTCTTCTACGATATCTACAAAGGTAGAAGATCCTTTTTGATAGAATTTTACATCCTGACGAGTTTTGTCAAAAAAGATTTTATCTTCTTTGCTTAGGTTTTTTACATTAATGACCAAAATATCATTTTTTGTTAAAAACTTACCAGTTAGATACCATGGAGTAATATCTAGGTTTGCTAAGTTTAAGGTTTCTTGCGAAGCTCCTTTTTCTCCAAAAAAGTTCACATGAAAATTTGTGGTACTTTTGGTTGCCCAAATCGAGTTGACAAATAATGTATCATCTTTCAGATTAAATCTGAAATAATCTTTTTGAGCTAATCCAGTCAAAGGATCTTTATCGACAATTGATTTGATTGTACTCTGACCGAAATAAATCCCGGATTTCATATCGTCAGCAAATCCATTGAACAGGAATTGATCATTTTGTCCATCAAGATAATCTCTCAGGGAGAAGTCATCTTGGAGATCAACCATAATCTCTTGATCGAATGCATACTTTCTTTGAGGGGTAGATTTATTCTCCCAAATAGTAGCTGATACATCACCTTTTAAGCTTACATTGGCATTGAGGCCAAAAGATGTTAAAACTGTATTTAATCTTGAATTTTGGAAATTAAGTTTTCCAAGATAATCCTGGCTTCTTTCGAAAAAGCCGAATTTTTCAACTATGTCTACAGAGACATCAGCAAATTCTTGAGAAAATCTCAATTTTTGCTTTTCTGTAGTCAAAATTTTATCTTGAGATTCAAGATTTTTGACATTAATGACTGCTAAGTCATCAATGTTGATAAATCCACTAGTCCCAGTATTCCAAGGGGTGATAGCTAGATTTTTAAAGTCTAGAATCTGTACTCCTTTAGATAGTATTACATCAAAATTTGTGGTCTGTTTTGTTGATTGAAAGTTTCTAATAACTAAAGTGTCATTACTTCCTAGTACAACTTTAATACTATCTTTGGAGAAAATTCCCCAAGTATTGAAGTCAAACATTGATGAACCAGAAATTTTAATCGTATCCTTAGATGATCCATTTGAATCAATAAAGAAAATGTCTTTTTCGTTATTAGAAAGTTTTTTAGAATCCATGAGATTGAGTTCCACTAATCCTTCTAATTTTCGAACACCATTCTCGATATATTCAGTTAATTGATAACCAAATGAACGGTCCATTCCACCGATAAACCCATGTAATAGGGATTTGCCAGTTAAAGGATCAACCAAGTCAAATTTGTATGAAGACATAATTTTTTTGTCAAAGAACATTTACATTTATAACTCTATCATATAATTAAATTTTTGTCAATACTAATTTACATATTTTTATTTATTTTCAAAAATTAAAATACTAAAAAATATATATTAAAATACTGGATGAAGTACTTAAGTATTATTAAGATAATATTTTTATGTTTACATTCTTGTCAATTTATGATAGAATAATATTCAATGTTTTAAATAAACTAAATTAAATAATTTTTTAAATAAATGAACTTAGAATTTATAGATAGATTATATCAGAAAGTCTTACCAATCTGGGGGACAGATGAAAAAGTTAAGATACATCCTGTAGATTTCAATCAAGCTTGGTGGAAGATAATTTTGAAATTTAAATGGAGAATGTTAACTGTTATTATTCTTGAATTAATCTTTTCTAGTTTGAATACTTTATTTCCAATTTTAGTCGCTTGGGCAATTTCAACAGGAAATGTTAATAATTATTTTCTTATTTTAGGGTTATTAGTGATAAGTTTATTATATAGATATTTTAGGGAATATATATATGGTTTATCTAGTGCTTCAATTCTAGCTTCTGTGAATAACAGTGCAAACCAATTCTTTTTAGCGGTTGATCCACATTTTCATTCAACCAGATCAAGTGGGCAGATTATTTCTAAAGTAACAAGAGGAGTCTCTTCTTATGAATCAGCTTTGGATTTTATTATGTATAGTTTATTATATTCATTATCAGGACTTGCGAGTGTTATTTGGGCTCTTGGTTATCGATCAATTAATCTTGGTATAATAGCTGGATTATGTTTGCTCTCGATAATAGCTTCCTCAGTGATCATTAATATTATGGTAATTAGTCGTATTTCCAAATATCGTATTGATGAAGAGGATAAATTAAAGGCTCTTACGGTGGAGAATTTACAAGAAGTTCTTTTAATTAGATCTACTTTTGCAACAGACATCCAAGTAGAAAAGGTTGAGAATCAATCAAAATCAGTAGTGAAACATCAGATCAATTCTTGGATGATAAGTACAATGTTTTTCCAAATTACTTCTATAATTCATATCTCTAGTTTGGCAATAATTGGATACTTTGTTTTTGATTTATTAAAAATAGGTTCAATTGATACTGTAACTGCAGTTGCTTTATTAGCGACATATTCTGGAGGAGCAACAGGATTAATCTATATTGGACATCAGGTTGGTCGTTTTGTACAACAAATCAAAAATATTCAAGATTTATTTGAATTTATAAGAGGATTTGGAAAACAAACTTATCCAGTTTTACTAACAGATAATCATGAAAACTATGAAAACTAAAATTATTTTAGATAAGATTTCATTTGAATATGGAGAAAAGAGTAAAGTTTTTGATGAGCATTCAATGCAAGTAGAAGCAAAATCTGGTTTGTACGGTGTTATTGGCCCATCAGGAACAGGTAAGACAACTTTAATTTCTATTTTAGGAGGTCAATTGAAACCACAAAGTGGTAAAGTTATCATCAATGATATAGATATTTATTCAGTGGGAGATAAGAAAAGAAGAGATTTGATAGCTATGCAACTACAAACATCAACAGCTATGAGAGGTAAATTAAGATATAATCTCTTATTTGGAATAATTCCAAAAGAAGATGGGGAAGAACAATATACAGATCAAGAATTGGAAGATGTATTACACAAAGTAGGTTTATGGGAAATATTTTTTTCCAAAGATGGATTAGAAACCTTGATAGGGGAAGGTGGCTTAAATCTTTCAGGAGGTCAAAGACAAAGATTAAATTTCGCCTCACTTTATCTAAGAGCAATGTATTATAAGCCAAAAATGGTACTTATTGATGAACCAACAAGTTCACTAGATGAGATATCTGAACAATCTATCACAAAAATGATTGATGATTTATCCTCTAATTCAATAACTTTTGTGGTAGCTCATAGATTAAAAACTTTAGAAAAAGCAGTTTCCTTGATTGATTCCTCTTTATTTAGTCAATCTAAAATGATTCGTACTTTCACGGATTCCGAATTAAGAGAAAGTTCAGAGTATTATAAAGATATTTTACAAGGAACGGTTATATTAGATAGTTAGAATTTATAATCTAATTTGTAAAAAAATAAATAGACTCACAAAATTAATTGTGAGTCTTTATTTTAGGAAGTATAGGATAAATTTTCATACATGATTGAATTCTAATAAAATTTAAATTGAAGGGAGTGTATGAAGTATCTATCTATAAATATAATAGAATATTTTTTAATATTTGTCAAATAAATTTAAGGAATATTAGAATTTAGATTATAATATCAAGAATATTATCTATACTATAAATTTTATTCTCAAATTCAATCCCTCCATTTTCTAAACTTTTTTTGCTAATAATTAATCTATTAGGTATTCCAATCAAGTCGGCATCAGCTAATTTTTTACCTGTACTTTCATTTCTATCATCAAATAAAATTTCAATATTTAGCTCTAAAAACTTATTATAAATTTGATTTGCTTTTTCCAAAATTAAATCATCATTAAGGTTAAGTCCTATCAAATGAACTTGGAAAGGAGATACTGATTTAGGCCAAACCATTTTATTCTCTGATTCTGCAAAAATTTCTACTAAAGTTCCCATTAATCTACTTATTCCAATTCCATAACAACCCATAATAACGGATTTATTCGATCCATCTTGATTCGTGAATTTAAGAGAGAAAGCATCAGAAAACTTGGTATTTAACTTAAATATATTCCCAACTTCAATGGCAGATTTTTGATGCAAATCTCCACTACATTCAGGACAATTTGGTTGATCAGATATAATTTCTTGATTTACTCCTATATGACATTTATCACAAATATAAACAGTATCTTCTCCTATTTCTGATAAAGTTTGAAATTCATGAGAGTATTTGGAGAAAGTACCTCCAGAAGCATAAACTTTGTAGGTTTGGTCTCCTATGCCTAGTCTTTTATATATATTTTGGTAAGCTATTATAGCTTTGTCATAATATTTGTTCAAATCTTGTTCATCTGTGTGAAATGAATATAGATCTTTCATAATAAATTCTCTACCTCTCAAAATACCAGATTTAGCTCTTTTTTCGTCACGGAATTTGGTTTGTATTTGGTATAGAGAAAGAGGTAAGTCTTTATAAGATTTGATAAATTTTTTGGTGAGGGGGGTAATAATTTCTTCATGAGTAGATCCAAGAGCTACTTCCATTTTGGTATAAAAAGTCTGAAATTTATATAAAACATCAATAGTATCCCATCTTCCTGTAGTCTCTAAAACTTCTTTTGGGTGAATTGCTGGCATTAGGATTTCTTGTCCATCAATAGCATTCATTTCTTCTCGCACAATTTTTTCTATTTTTTGAATAACCCTATAACCTAGGGGTAAATAAGAGTAGACTCCTGCCATAAGTTGATCAATAAATCCAGCTTTAAGTAATAATTTTGCATTTAGAGATTTCTCTTGAGAGCTAATATCTTTTCTTGTTTTGGTAGCTAATAGTGATTGTTTCATAATTTATAATAATTATCTTTTAGGAGGCTTACGAGTTAAAGTTTTTATATTAAAATATTTTTTGACTATTTTCCAAACAGGTTTACGATACTCATGTAATAAATGAGTAACTCTATAATGAGGTATCCATAAATAGCCACCTAATTCTCTATTATCCAGTATAATATCTGAGCTAAAACCATTGAATTTTAGAATGAAGATAGTTTGTACTTGACCTACATTGTCATCTCTGATTAGAGATTTAGACCATTTATAGGAGTGGGTTTCAGGACATTTGTCAATCACGGTAAATTTTGAAGTCCCTAGCTCCTCTTCTAATTCTCTTATAATAGCAAGTTCCATATTCTCGTCTTGATTGATTCCACCTTGAGGAAACTGCCAATGGAGGGGATCATTCGATCTGGATACAATTAGGACATTTCTCTCATCATCAAATATAACCCCCAAAACATTTTTTCTTAGTTTATCTGACATAGAGCAAAGATTTAGTTTACAATTATTTTTGATTTTATTATATATATTATACAAAATAAAACAGATTTTGTATAGGTTATAATACTATACACAGATATTATAATTTTAATAAAGAAAAATAATTATATCAAATAAAGTAATTAAACTAAAAGATATTATAGCTAGTCCAACCATTCCTGAAGAAAGATCTTTAATCTGTTTAATTTTAAGATTTCTCTTTGGTTCCATAAAATCACATATATCTTCTACAATTGTATTGATAAATTCTAAAAGCAAAATAATAACTCCAAAAATAATGGTTTGCTTTATTATCTGCCAGTTTTCTATATAAATTTCTAGTAAAATTACTAATATAGTTACAGAGATTGTTTGGACAATAAGGCTTTTTTCTGTAACAAAGGCATATTTTACTCCTTGAAGCCAGATATTAAATTTTTCCCCCCAATTCATACTATGAATTTATTTTATAAAATAATAGTCATTATAACTTTTTTACATAATTATTGCAAATAAAGTAAAAAAGAGAACTATATAATTTAGTTCTCTAGATTTAAATTTAATTAGTGATTAGGAATTTTGTATTAATGTGTTGTTTGTCTTTTTAAATTCATTAATTAGGTGAATGAGTTTTTGGTATTTTACAGGATTTAATATTTCAATCTCTGTCATATACCCAGCTTTGACTAAAATATGTGTGTTCGGTAGTAATATTTTAGTATTTTCTAATTTCAAACAATATCTTTTTATTAATTCTTTTATTAATTCATTGCATGGCCAGTGAGTTATAAAATTATCTTCCAGAATAGGTTTGGAAACAATTTTGACAATCCAAAATCTTTCTCCTGGAATCTCTTCTAAATCGGGAAGATTTTCGAAGAAGTTCATAGTTTCCTGAAGCAAACCATCTTTAGGTAAATTTACTTCAATATACATCTCAAAATTTTTAAAGATGATCATAGTTTAATCTCAGAATCTAAATGTGCTTTTTTAGAGTATCATTAATTTTCTATTCTGTCAAATATTACTATCAAAATAAAAAAGGAGATGTACAAGGTGTACTCTCCTTTAGGATAAATTATTTACCCCATTTTTGACGGATAGCATCTAAGCTAGAGCTAAGATCACTATCTTTGGGTTTTTTGTCGGAGGATTGAGATTTTTTAATTTCTCCATATCCTCCGCAACCTCCACACTCAATTTCTAGGATTTCTCCTACTTGATAGGCTTTGAAAGCAGATTTTGTTAGACGATTGTTATACCCACATTGACAAGTGAAATATCGATTGCCAATATCAGTAAAGACAACTTCTTCCCCAGAATTATCTTCTAGATCTTCTTCCTCCTCTTTAAGTTCAGAAGCATTGCTAACTGAATTAAGTAGTCTTTCTGCCTTATCCAATTTTTTGGATTCTTCAGATAAAATTCCCGTCAGGGAAGTATTCCAAAGTAATTCTCCAACCTCTTCTCGAATTTCCCATGACATACTCATGGAATTTTTTTTATCGTTTAGAGACTCGTATCTTTTTTCAAATACAGAGTATTCTAGGATAAAAGCATCTACAAAAGAGTTGAGTAAGTTTTGAAATTTCTCCAGAGACTCGAGAATCAATCCGGGATTTTCTTTCCATTCTTCAGACAATTGCTCAAGTTGAGCTTTGATAGAATTCAGGAAAGAATCTCGTCGTAGCCAATTCTCAGTGAAGAATTCTTGACCAATAATCTCATTAATCATATTATTGGTTTTTAAATCCCAATAACTGTTTAATGTAGAAATAGTGCCCTCTAGTGCTTCTTCCTTCTCTTGACAGAGTTGGAAGAAGTATTCCCCATAGGAAAATCGGAGTGCTTTGTAGACCTCAAATTCTTGATTCATAATTTGAACGGTCTGACATGCTCCAAGTTGATTGGGAGCAATCTCACGAAGAGAACTAAAGGTAGTTTCTTCAAGACTTTGGTTAAGTTTGCGAAGTTTCGAGTTCACTTCTTCACTTACAACTTTATGATAGAGTTCTTCTAAGGAAGCTTCTATAAAATTGTTATAAGAAAATCTTTTATATCGTCCTTCGGTATCGAATGGAATTTTCCAGTTATTCTCAAAAGCTTTAATTAAAGATTCTTCAGAAAATTTGAAATTAACCATTGGAGCATTTTTACTCCACATAGTGTATTCTGCCTGAATCTCTGAATCTCCCAGTAATATAACTGTGGGATATTCTTCCTCAATTAAGAGGATCATATCTTGATCAAGAGCGGGGAGCTTTAGAGCTTCCCAATCTTTGACTTCAGTCATAGTGGTTGCTCCAGCTAGAGCTTTCAAGTAAAACTCTTTCATTTCCTGCTCAGATTTAACAGTGAAAATATCTTGGTTGGCTCGGAGATTCATCTCACGAGCAGTTTTCAAAATAGCTTTATTGAAAGAAATAATAGTAGCGAAATCCATAATAAAAATTCTCCAGAAAAAATTAAATTGTAAAATTACATTCACTGAAATCTTGAAAAGAACAAATTATGATCTTTCAAAACTTCAGGAATGTACCAATATATAATATATTGGCACTATAAATAAAATTAACGAGTTGTCTGACAAGCTAAGTATTCAGCCAATACTTCTGTAGCCTTGGCTTTGTCAGCACAAGGTTGAGATATATTAGACTGAATTACTTGTCCATTGAATTTGACTGAGCCTTGACTTTTTACAACATCATTTCTGACATCATATTGAGTATAGTTTTCGTCAAACTCGAATAGTTGAGGAGCAACTTCTTTTAGAGTTTCTAGATCCACTTTGGTCACCATCTGAATCAAATTCAGAGTTCTGCCAGAGCGAATCTGGATGTCCAAAGGAAGCCCTACCACAATCTCATCGCCGACAACTACTGATTCACGAGCAATCTGTCTCATAACATAGTCTCCATTAGAGTAGAGTCTTCGACCTCGTGATTGGTATACATGATCTACCATGCCTGCTAAGCAGGCTTTTTTGATCATATCACGAGAAGAGGCTTCATCTACAATGGGAGGAGTGGATTTTAAGCCTTTCACCGATTTCCAGAGCTTACGACGAAGCTCTTTTACTCGGTAAAAGTTTTTTACCCAAATCCCGCTTTCATGTAACTCAGACTTGTGCAACTCACATGCCTTTTGATATACATCAAGTTGTGCCAATAAATCTGAATCATGCTCTTTGGTCAACTTACCCCAACGACCGTCTCGAGCAGTGATACCACCAACTTCAAGAATAGCAGCTACTGTTATGACTTCATCCAAGACTCCATAACGAGCAGCTTCCACTACCATACGGGAGAATTGGACAGAGAGGGGAAGATGAGACATCTGACGACCAATCTGAGTCACCTCGCCATCGTGATCAAGAGCTCCAAGAACCTGTAATGTTCTTTTTGCCTCAAGAATAATGGTATGACCAGGGTCATGGAAGAAATCTAACTCTGAGGCATCAAATCCAGCGACAGCGAGTCTCAATACCATTTGATCCAAACGAGATCTTTCAATTTCAGACCTTGGAAATTCATTACGATCCTCCAAAGAAGTCTCACTACATAAGATATAGATCCCTTCTTTTGTTCGGCCTGCACGACCTTTTCGTTGCATACAGTCTGCACGAGAAATTTCTTTCAAGTACAATCCTTCAATACCGTCCGATAACTCAATCCGTCTTTCAACTCCTGTGTCAATTACGGCATCAATGTCAGGAATAGTGATTGAAGTTTGAGCTACATTGGTGGCAACTACAACCTTAGGAAGGTTATAGTTTTGAAAAACTTTATGTTGTTCCTCAGAAGTCAAATTACCGTGTAAAGGTAATAGGACTGCTTTTTCTCCAATCTCTTGAGAAATTTCATAGATACACTCTTCAATCTCAGCTTTACCAGGTTGGAAAACCAAAATATTACGATTTTCAGCCACCAATGCTTTCACATTAGCTACTACAGAATCACTTGTATCCTGTTTTTCTTCCACTGGAAAAGTTCGTCCTGGGACGGAAATTATTGGAGCATTGCCAAAATATTCGGCCAACTTTTCCGCCTCCATCGTAGCACTCATCAGCACTACCTTGAGAGGTGACCCAAGCTGTTGCTGATGACGACACCAAGCAACTAATACTTCAATATTGAGGTTCCATTCGTGAACCTCATCAATGATTAGTACATCAGTCTGACCTCCAGAGGTCAACTCACGAACAAGTTGTAACCCATCGGTTACGAATAACCCGCGAGTGCCATTGGAACAACAGGATTCTTCACCGGTACGATAACCGATAAAAGTTCCGAGTTTACACCCCATTTCTTCAGCCACTCTTTCAGCCACGGAAGTGGCAGCCAGCCTCCTTGGTTGGGTTACAACCACACGATAGCCAGAATTCACTAGGAATTGTGGCACTTGAGTTGATTTTCCAGCTCCGGTTTCCGCAGTGATGATCACCACAGAATTATTAGAAACTGAATCTAAAATCTGAGATTTGAAACTAGAAATAGGTAGTAAAGTGGTCATAATTTTTCTCTTGTGAAAGTACATTTACTAGCTAACTATAACATATTTTAGTTATTTTGTCAATATATCTTAACAAAATATTATAGTAAGATAAGGATCATTAAGAATTATAAAAGATGTATTTCTTTAGAGAAAATAATATAAATAAAAACCCCTCAATTAAGAGGGGAGAGCCCTGTAGATTTTTTCTGGTTAGACTTTCTATCTATAAATCATAGCTTTTGCCAACCTATGGATGGGAACATCTAACTCAATCTACAGTGGTCTTATCTATGATAAATTATAAACTATTTTATGTGACTCATCAATAAAGGTTTCTTGGTGAATTTTTTTTTCTAATTTTATCTAAAAATTCATCGGTTGCTTTTGATAATTTCTTTTCTGCATAATTTTCTTTTTGTTTTCTAACTTCTTCATCTTTTATACTGCTTATAGCATGTTCATAATGATAATTATCAAAATCTTCCCATGCATTCATATAATTGATTACATCTTGTGTTTGTGGAGATTGAATCTTTGGTATATATTCTTTTATTAAAAAATTTTTTATTTTATCTAATTCTGGACCATCCCATCTACTAGCTAAAATAAAACTTAAAAAGGATATTGTTTCTATTTGTTCTTTCACTTTATTAAATTCTATTTTTAGTTTATCAAAAGCAATACTTTTTATATCAAATACACTTATTCCTACTATAACTAAGTAAATTGCCAAATATATTATATTATTATTTCCTATTTTATAAAAATCTAATCCATAAGAAGTAAGTATTCCTATTAAAGATAATACAAAAAATGTTTTCTTGTAGTTGTTGTCAAATAATATGAAATTATTCATAATTGTATAAATTAATAAACATAGAGACTTTCCCTATATCTATTTTTATTATACAAATTTTTTTATATCGGCAACGCACTTATCTCCCCTATAATCTGATTTGTTTTTGAAAGAACAACAATAATTTTTTGGTAGTGAAGAATATCATCAATAGATAAAGTTTTGTTTTTTCTGTCTTTTAGCCATTTTTGAGCTGGTTGATAACCTCCAATGTAGAATTCCCAAGCTATAATCGGTACATTATCAAAATATTGAGTTTCATTGATATAGACTTTGCCTACATCTTCAGAAATAGACTTTTCAAATCTAACTTTACTAACTATATTATCTCCATCAATTGGATATTGTGTGATATATTCATTCACTTTGGGAGACTCTAATAAATGAAGTTCTCTTAACTCTCCACCTAATTTGACAAGTTGCCAAAATTTCTCCTGATCTTCTGGATAAGGAACTCTTGGGAAATCTATTTTTAGGAATTCTTTGTATTTATCTCTATAGTCTGGATTATGGAGTACAGCATAGATATAATCTAGTAAATCTAGGGGAGTGAAAGTTAGTAATTCCCCTCCGATGGAGGGGTGCCCAAAGGACGGGGTGGTTTGAGAGGAAGTATCTGAAATGTGAGTTAGTTTGTTTTCTAAGGCTGGGTGACTTGATAACATTTCCATTACAGAATCTAAATTATTAAGTACATCAGTGTCTAGTATATGAATAACAGTAAGTCCTAAACTTTCTAAATATAAATCTCTTTCTGTATCATATTCTTGTTTGTCATTATGGCTACTTCCATCAATTTCAATAATTACATTACAATTTGTACAATAAAAATCTACAATATAATTTCCTATTATTTTTTGGCGGTCAAAATCATAATTTTTAAATTTTTTAGATTTAACTTGATTCCAAAATACAACTTCTGCCAAATTACCTGCTTTTCTTAATTCTTTAGCTCTATCTTGTAGTTTATGATTAAAAGGTAAACTTTTATAGTTTAAAGTATTTCTAGTAGTTTCATTTTTAACTATTCCGACAGACTGGGGTTTATCATCTTCAGAACTAACTACCCCGTCATTCTGCGACTGCCACCCCTTCAAAGAAGGGGAATTTTCTTCTCCTTTGGAGAAGTTAGAGTAGATGTTATTATTCCCCTCCGTCGGAGGGGTGCCTGTAAGGCGGGGTGGTTTATTCTCTAAATCATGAATAAATCTCAACCCTAATTTACCCTCAATTTCTTTTACTATTTCTAGATTTAGATTAGGTTTTTTGACTACCCCGTTCTGCTCCGCAGTCCACCCCTTCAAAGAAGAGGAATTTTCTCCTCCAAAGGAGGAGTTAGAATAGGTCTTTAATTCCCCTCCGATGGAGGGGTGCCCAAAGGGCGGGGTGGTTTGAGAGGAGGTCTTAAGTTCTGCTGAGCTTGCCTGAGTATAAAGATAAAGTGGGAAATTATAAGTTTGAGCAGATAGAAAATTAATGTCCATCATGTTTTTCGTAATATGTATATGATGCCAATTTTTTGTATTTTCTATTGTTCTTCTAAAAATTAATCCTAAATTATCACCTAAGATAAAATGTTTCATAACATTATATCTATCTCTTTCAACTAAATTTCTATCATAATTTATAAAATGATTATCAAAAGCTCTATAGTTATAACTTAAGTTATATTCGGTATTAAATTTTGAAGTAGAAACTAATTCTTTATCATGATGAGTTTTTACTCCACTTGTATTAACCTCAAACAATTCACTAACTTTAAAGCCTTTCTCATACTCAATTTGATCTTTAAAATCCTTAGGTACAAAAAAGTAATAAGGTCCTAAAGGATTTAATTTTTGCCAATTGATAGAATTAAAGTTGATTTGGTTCAGGAAGTCAAATTTAGCTTGTCTTTTCCCAAAAATTTCTGAATGATAAATTTCGGCTAAATCTTTTTTGGAGGGTAATTTTTGCAACTCGCTCTTATTTTTAACAAAAATATTGATACTAACTCCTTGCATAATATCAAAGACATTTTGGTCTGCTGAGCCATCTGGGGCAGTTTCTTTTTTCTTAGAATTTCCGTGTAAATCTAATATATAAATTTGATCAAAAGTCTGCATCAAATGTTTTCTCATTTGTCTATGAGTAATCCCATCAATAAAAGAATTATTGGTAATCATAGCGACTATTCCATAACCTGTTTTTTCTATTTGATCCTCAGCAAATCTTATAAATTTTATATAATCATCATCTAAATTTATCTTTCTTTCATTCAGATCCTTTTTGTAGTCTTGAATAAGTTTTGTGATAGATTCTCCTTTATTAGAAGAGCTAACCGCATACGGTGGATTTCCCAAAACTACCATAATCGGCATTTCTGATTTTATTCTGGAAGCTTGATTGGATTCTTCGGTGAGCCACTGAGACATAAATAAATTTGGCACTTCGTGGACACCTTCTTCCAAACTATTGGTAAGCCAAACTGACAACCTATCTTTCCCTTTGTAACCTAACTCGTCTAAGGTTATACCTAATTTGAGATGAGCCATTGTATAGCTTGTCATCATCAGCTCGAATCCGTGTAGTCTATTGATCAAATGATTACTGACATAACTTGACCAAAGCCCTTCTTGGCCTCGGAATTTGGTATGAATTTGTTTTATGACTTCATCTAAGAAAGTCCCTGTTCCTACAGCTGGATCTAGTATTTGGACTTTGGGAATTTGTATTTTGATTTTCTTTAGATTATCTTTGGTTCTGGCATCATTTGCTTGAATTTTTTTCTCATATTCAATCACACTGGTATCTGCCAAACCTTGTGGAAGATTAAATTTTGCCTGTAAAATCTGATCAACGGCTCTCACCATAAAAGAGACTACGGCTTTGGGTGTATAATAAACTCCACGACTTTTTCTTAATAGGGAATCATATTTGGATAGGAATGTCTCATAAAAATGTAGAATAGGGTCTTTTTCTTTGCTAGTAAATTCAGTATGCATTAGTTCTGCTACATTGGTAGAAAGATAAGCTTCTACTAAGCTATCCACTAACCAAGCAATTTTGGGGTCATAATCTGTTCCAGCAATATGACCAAAGAATTTTTTTAATAAAGGGTTGGTCTGTGGTAAAAGATCTTGAGCCTCATATCTTGAGAAGGTTGGTAATGTAGAATCATGATATCTAGCTACAAAAAGCCCATAAACCAAAGTTTGGGCATACATATCAGCGAAATCATCTTCGGACAAATCATTTATCAAAATTTGTTTGAAAGTCTGATATTGAGCTTGAATATCCGAATTTGGATTTTCGGTAAGCGAAGCTTTGGCTGTGTCTCTTAGGATTCTTGCTTTGTTTGCCATTATTTCGGCTAGTTTTTGGGAAGAGCGGATTGTACGAGGAGTTGGGGAGAGATAATCTCGGAGTAGATTTAGATTTTGATCTAAATTCTCTTCATCTAAGATAAATTTGTTATTTTCTAATTTGGCTATAGAAAAGAAGACAGGGTCTTGATTTTCTATCATAATTTGGAAATCATAGTAATTGGTAAGCAAAATTTTACCAAATGCATCTACATATCTTTGGGCTTGTGCTTGGACTGATTTTGAATTGATATCTATATTTATATCTTTACATTCTGCATAAGCAATAGGTATATCTCCTTTTTTGAAAAGAAAGTCGGGTGCATTTCCACCAGTATAAGATGGTTCATTTATAACTTGAATATCAACGATTAGATTCTCAATCAAGGTTTGGAAGGCAGGCCGATAAGCATGTTCTCGTGCATTGCCTGATTGATAGAGGGATTGGATATTGTTTAGATAATTTTGGATAATCTCTTGCATAACTCTAATTTTTTAAACTTATTTTTATTTTAGCATAATTGGGGGAGTTTGGGAAATAGACTATATATAGTATTTTTAGTATAAATATTGTAAAATGGGTATATAGGTAATTTTTATATTTATAATTAAATAGCATTTATGGTAGAGCAAAGTAATATTAGTAGTTCCGTTGATAATGGAGCATTAGGAGAATCAAAATTCGATGGAGGATTATTATCTTTTATAGGTATAAATATACTGGGTTTTTTAATTACATTTCTCACATTTGGGATTGGATTCCCTTGGGCATTATGCTTGGTTTATGGTTGGGAAATAAATCATACCATTATTAATGGAAAAAGGTTAAAATTTAATGGTACAGGAATAGGATTATTTGGTTTATGGATAAAATGGTTATTTCTTTTAGTTATAACATTGGGTATTTACTCTTTTTGGATATTTATATCTCTTAAAAAATGGAAAGTAAAAAATACTGTTTTTGTAAATTAATAGAATCTTATATTGAGCTTTTTTAGTTGAAATTAGAAATTTATTATATAAACAAAAATTTAAACTATAATCTTTATAAAATGGTATCTGTGGATAAATAATAGAGTTATCCACAATAATGTTGATAAGTTTGTGTTGCAATATTATTGTAAGAGATGTATAATATATATGTAGACAAGTTATTTTGCAAACTTGTTTATAACACAAATTATTTCATTATTTTTAATTATATTATAATTAAACTTTAGTTGTTTCAGGTATTCTAAAAATCTTCTCAGTTTTCATACTTCTGAGAAGATTTTTTTTATTTATTAATTTTATCTTATTTGATAAACCTCCTATATCCTGATATAATAGATATGTTATTTATTTATAATATATATTTTTATGCCAAATCTAAAAAAAGATCCAAAACTCAGTGATTTTCAATACTATGTCAGAGATATGATAAGAGAAAGAGGATTTACCAAAAACACTGTATTACAAAATTCATTAATGCTTGGTGAAGAAATTGGAGAGTTATTCAAAGCTATCAGAAAAACTGAAAAGATGAGAACAGATAGTAATTCAGATATTCATAATATAGAGGAAGAGGTTGCTGATGTTTTTATTTATATTTGCACAATCGCAAACCAATACAATATTGATTTGGAGAAAGCTTTTCGAGATAAAGAAGAAATAAATAACAAAAGAATATGGACAAAAGAGTAGAAGTAAATCAATAGAAATATATTAGTAAAATCCAAATGAACTTACAAGCTGAATACTTTGATAAAATAAAAAATGGATCAAAGACTATTGAACTTAGATTATTCGATGAAAAAAGACAGCAACTTAATCTAAATGATATAATTATTTTTAATAAAGAAGCAGAAAAGATAGAACAAATTAAGGTATGTATAGTGGGATTTCTAAGTTATAATTCTTTTCAGAAAAAATACAAGGATTTTTTGATTCAAGAAAACATCAGGAATATAAATAAAAATTTAGTTTAGAGTTACCAGAAAATGGAGATGCCAATTTAATTTATCATATTGCTTTTGATGGATTAGAGAGAGTAAAAGAACTAATGAAATAAGTATTAAATATATATTATTTACAAAAAACAAGAAATAAGGTAAACTTAATTTGTAAACACATAATTTTCATAAAAGGATAAGATGAATTTTACAAAAGGTTTATTTGTTGCTATTGAAGGAGCTAGTGGTGTTGGTAAGTCAAGTATAATTCAAAATTTAAAACTTAGATTTAATAATAAAGTTATTTTTACGAAAGAGCCTACATCTGATTTTGAATTAAGAAATGAGGATATTATATTTGGTAATAATTTATTTAAATTACTTTTAGATGACAGAAAAAATCACATTGAAAGACAGATTCTTCCCTCGATAAAAGAAGGAAATATAATTATATCTGATAGATATGTACTATCTTCTTTAGTTTTTCAAAGATTAGATGGTCTAGACTTAGAATATATTTGGTCGAAAAACGAACACTTTTTAGTACCAAATATAACTATAATTATAACTGTTGACGATAATATAAGAAATCAAAGGCTTGAATCTAGATTATCGCTAAGTAGATTGAAAAAATCTGAAATAAGGGTTAAAGAAATTCAATATACTGAAGAAGCAAGTGAATTTTTGAAGTCTAAAGGATGGAATGTTGTTTGGATTGAAAATACAAAGCAAATTTCACAAGTAACAGATGATATTTATGAAATTATAATGTCATTGAAAAGTTAAGGTTATCTATATAAATTTGATTAATATTAATTTTTTATTATCAAGATTAGATAATTTGTTAGTTTATACTTTATCATAAAAATTTAATTTTAGGTCAGTTATATTATTTTAATTGACCTTTTTAATTATATTATCAATTTAAATAAAAATAAAAGATAATGATATTTATCATTATCTTGAATAAAATTTAGTTGTAAGTTGATTTATTTTATCAATATAAATTTGCTTATATTGTTTTTTATAAACCATTATATAAGAAGGATGTTCAATTGATATAAAGTATATTTGATTAAATAAATAGATATTCTTTTCAAATAATTGCATATCTATCTTTTTAATCAAATATTTAGAAACTCTATCACCTAACATAAATATTATTTTAGGTTTTGTATTTTGTAAGTTAGTCCAGAAATTAGAAAACTCGTTATTACATTCAGATATTGTTGGATACCTTAATTTTCCGTCTTTATTTAAAGGTGGAAAAGATACTAAATTAACTCTTTTAAAAGTATATTGTGGTAAAGACAACTCAATTTCTGATACTAATTTACCTGATAATGTAGAGGTATCTAATGCAGGAAGAATTCCCCCAGCTTTAGAATATTTAGCTGATAATCCTACCCATAGTATTAACATTGATTAAGATCATTAATTTCTTTAATAATTTGTTGCAGATCTAAGGTATCTATAAAAGAATAGTTATCTGAACTTGTATTAAATTGATGTCTACCTATAGTTGCGGAAAGATCTAAATTAATTTTATAATTAATGTTTTCTAACATTAATTTATTATATAGTTCAGTTCCTGCATAAGGTCTAAATTGAAATACACTTGTTCTAAAATTACCATATACATTTTGAGAATATTTTTTTAGAAAGATAGCTAACTCTAAAGTTTTTACAGCATCATTATAAGATTCATTAGGAAATCCTACAATGAAAAATCCTTTAACATTTATACCTATATCCATAAGTCTGCATATAGTTTTTCTTATTAATCCTATATTAGTTACTTTGTGGATCATTTTTAGTATATCTTGAGAGCCTGATTCTATACCTATAAACAATTCTCTACAACCAGATTTTTTTAAATCTATAATTTCTTCTGAATTGAGGTTAGATACAGATAATATATGTGCCATTGCTCTCCATGATAAATTAAATCCTTCAAATATCTGAGAAGCTTTTATTACACTAAGTCTATCTTTAAGAAATAAGTCATCTAAGATTCTAATAGTTTGAATGTTAGGATGATTAAATAGAAGTGTATTTAGCTCATTTCTAATCGAAGGAATATTCCTTTCTCTAACTAAAATATGCGAATTCATAGATCTGGCAGATCCACAGAATGCACAACTATATATACAACCTCTATTAGTTGTAATATAAGCTTCCCAGAGTCCATGGTGATGAAATAATGGTTCATTTTCAAATATAGAGTGATCTACTTCATATTTTGATAAATCTTTTGGGAAATATTCAGAATTATTATTTATAATAATGACTCTTTTGTTTACTTTATAAAAATTATGAATAATAGAGTCAGAAGATTGAATTATAAGAGGAACAATAATCTCTCCTTCACCTACTATAATGTCAATTTTATGATATATATCATCCCAATTAAATATGTCTTTATATATATCTTGAGTTCCACCTCCCAATATAAATTGAATATTTTCTGGAGATTGTTTAATTATCTCTTTCACAACTAATAAATTAACAGAAAATACATTTAAAATTATGTATTGTGGGTTAATTATTAATATGTGTTCTAAAATTTGAGTTACACACAAATTTTTATTAAATGCATCTAGAAATATAACATCTAATTTAATCTTTTTTAATTCATTTACGATATATCCTAAACCTAAAGGAGGTAAAGAATCGTCAGAGTAGTTTTCAATAGAATTAATAAATAAGGGAGAGTTAATTACAAGTACTTTCATCACTTTAAATTTCATAAAGAACATAATTATAATAACATAGGTGAAAAATAAAAACAATATAAATTAATAAATATATGTTTAGATTGAAAGAAAAATCAATATGTGTTATAAATAAAATGTAAGTCAAAATAACAAGTATGTATAATGTAACCTTCTCTTCAGAAATCTAATACAACGGTGTGAAATCAATGAATAGAAGATAATCAATAACTATAAATCCTATGCAAAACAAAATTTTAAAAAGAATATTAAAGATAGTAACAATTTTAGTAATATTAACTTTAGTTTTACTAATATCTTTTTATGGATATACCAAATTTTTTCTTATCAAGCAGAACAACAATATTTAGACCAAGTTAATAATAATCCTAATATAAAGTTAGAAGAAAAAAGAGAGTACTTTATTTGATAAACCTTCAATAGCCTGATATAATAGACATATAAAACATACTTAAACTAGCTTCAAAGATGCAAGACAATATAGTACAAGAAATTAAGTCAAAACTAGATATTGTAGATATTATAGGAGAATACATTACATTAACCAAAGCAGGTAGCAATTATAGAGCACTATCTCCCTTTAGAAGTGAGAGGACACCTTCATTTATGGTAAATCCAGAATTACAAATATTCAAAGATTTTGGAGGAGATAAAGTAGGGGATATGTTCACTTTTATAATGGAAATAGAAGGAGTAAATTTTAGAGAAGCATTGCAAATTTTAGCTGATAAAGCTGGAGTTAGGCTAGAAAATAATTCTTATAATAAAAAAAATACTACAGAAGATAATAAACAAGATTTATTCAAAATTATAAATTTTGCTAGTAAATTTTATCAAAAAATTTTATCGCATGAAAAATACGGTGAAATAGCAAGACAATATATCCAAAGTAGGGGAATATCTCCTGAAATGGTCAAAAAATTTGAAATAGGATTTGCTCTTAACAATTTCGAATCAATAACAAAAGCTCTATTATCCAAAAAAGTGAATCAGAACTCTTTATTAGAATCAGGAATTAGCCTTAAAAGTCAAAATGGGAAAGTGTATGATAGATTCAGAGGAAGAATAATGATTCCAATTAAAGATTCTTTAGGTAGGCCGGTTGGTTTTACGGGAAGGGTTTTGCCAGAATTTGATGATAAAAAAATGGGTAAATATATAAATTCTCCGCAAAGTAAATTATTCGATAAAGGAAGTTTGTTATTTGGTTTATCTGAATCTAAATTAGCTATCAAAGAAAAAGATAGAGTTGTTTTGGTGGAAGGGCAAATGGATGTAATTATGTCTCATCAAGCTGGTGTTATTGAAACTATAGGTGTCTCAGGGACTGCTCTTACAGAAAAGCATATTAAAATCATTAATCGATATACAAAAAATTACCTCTTAGCTTTTGACAATGATGAAGCGGGACTAAATGCTTGTATTAGATCAACCAAATTAATTTTAAAACATGGAGGAATAGTAAAAGTAATCCCAATTAATACTGGGAAAGATACTGCAGATATTGTATTAAACTCACCTTCCGAGTGGGGTTATATGGCTAGTGAGGCAATTGATTTTATGGATTATTATATAGAATATATAACCCAAAATGCGGACACAAAAAATCCCATAATAAGTGAAAAAATTTTATTACAAGGAGTTGACTTTATACAAGATATTTTGAATAAAAGTCAGCAAGATATTTATGTCAGAAAATTTGCTGATAAACTGAATTTATCTGAGAAAACAATTTATTCTTTACTTAAAAATACAAATACAAAATTCGTTGTATCTAAGCCAAAAGAATCACCTATGTTAAAACTCCAGAGACTAATTATAGGTTATACACTTTTCAATTCTAAAAATAATGATATACTAGAATTAGAGAGTTTTGTTTTTAATAACGATTTACTAAGAACAATATTCACAAAAATTATAAAAATTTTGTCAGAAGACAAAAGCATTACATTTGATAAAATATCAAATCAATTAATAGAAGAAGAAAAAAAAGAGCTAGAAAATATTTACTTTGAAGTACAAAAAGAAATTCAAGAAAATAATTTCACACAAGATGATATTTCTCAAACTCTTTTAGAATCTATTAATTTACTAAAAAGTCATTTTAAGAGATCAGTTATAAATTCTTTAAGAAAGCAATTAAAAGAGTCTAAGTTAAATAATGATAATGAAAAAGTAAAAGAAATTTTGAACAAAATCCAGATTATAAGCTCTAAGTAAATTTTTTATGTCAAATCAAGAGGAAATCAATGATAATGATTTGGATGTTAATCCAGATATTATGCCAGATCTTACCCAAAAAACTGTTAAGATACCAGCAAAATTAGAACCAGCAATTAAATCTTTAATAAAACAAGGTAGATCTAGAGGATTTGTTTCTGATACAGAAATAATGTATGCTGTTCCGCAATTAGAAGATGATATAGAATTATTAGAAGAAATTTATGATAGATTAGGAAAAGAAGGGATAAAAGTTAAAGAATCATTGGAGTTTTTGACTGGAGTTACAGAAGGTAGTTTGGATAGCTTTGATGCTGTTAAAACAAAAGAGAAGTGGGAGGAAGAATTATCTGATCCAGTACAAATGTATTTAAAAGAGATTGGTAATATACCACTGATTAACAAAGATAAGGAGATATCATTGTCTAAAAGAATTTTGTCTGGAGATGATTCTGCAAAACAAGAATTGGCTGAAGCTAACTTGAGATTAGTTGTCTCTATTGCTAAAAAGTATGTTGGTAGAAGTTCTAGTTTAAGTCTTCTAGATTTAATTCAAGAAGGTAATCTTGGTTTATTTAAAGCAATAGATAAGTTTGATTATTCTAAAGGATTTAAATTTTCAACTTATGCTACTTGGTGGATAAGACAGTCTATTACAAGAGCATTAGCAGACCAAGCAAGAACAATTAGGATTCCTGTTCATATGGTAGAAACTATTAATAGATATACTCAGGTAGTAAGAACTCTTGTACAAGAATTAGGTAGAGAACCTTTGCCAGAAGAAATTGCTGCCGAGATGGATATGGAGATAGAAAAAGTTCATCAAATAATAAAAATAAACCAAGATACAATTTCATTACAATCCCCGGTTGGTGATAGTGACGAAGGAAGTTCATTAGGAGATTTTATTGAAGATATGGAATCTTTGAGTCCAACTCAAATGGCTAGTAGGAATTTATTACGAATTCATCTAAATGAAATTCTAGATGATTTAAACAGTAGAGAGCAAAAAATATTAAAAATGAGGTTTGGATTGGAAGATGGTATTACACATACTTTAGAAGAAGTAGGTGCAGAGTTTGGTGTTACAAGAGAAAGGATTAGACAAATTGAAGTGAAGGCATTAGAAAAAATTAGATATCATCTAAATATAAAAAAACTAAAAGATTATTAAAATGTCATTTGTAAGAAAAATTGAATCTTTTTCTTGTACAAATTGTGGAAATTTTGTTGAAGGAAATGGGTATACTAATCATTGTCCTGTATGTCTATGGTCTTTACATGTAGATAATAATCCTGGAGATAGAGAGAATACCTGTTTAGGTAAAATGAAACCAGTAGAATTTCTTTTTAAGAATGGTTTTGTAGACTCAATAATTCATAAGTGTCAAATTTGTGGTATAGAGAAAAAAAATAAGATTGGAGAAAAAGATTCTGAAACTGAGATTCTAAACCAAATTAAAATTATCGCATCAAATAAAGCAAAAGGATTAAAAATATAAATTACCTAAAAAGTAAAATTAGGCTATTTGCATAATTAAAATAAATTTTCTTGATTGAATAGAATACTAAATAATGGTATAATTAAAATAATTACAATTTAAATTTATAGATATGGCTAAAGTAAAGAAAGTTGATACAAAATCAGATTCTAGAGAAGATAAAATACAGTCAGTCCTAGATCAAATTAAATCTCAATTTGGAGATGAATCAATGATGAAATTAGGAGAAGTAAAGAAAGTTGATATAAAAGCTTATTCTACAGGTTCAATATCCCTTGATGCAGCATTAGGTGTAGGAGGAATTCCTCAAGGAAGAATAATTGAAATCTATGGACCAGAATCTAGTGGTAAGACAACAATTTGTTTACAAGTTATTGCTAATGCTCAAAAAGAAGGTGGTGTAGCTGCTTTTATTGATACCGAACATGCATTAGATCCAGAATATTCAAGAAAATTAGGAGTAAATGTAAATGATTTATTGATCTCACAGCCAAATACAGGAGAAGAAGCTCTGTCAATTGTTGAGACTTTGGTAAAAACTGGAAGTGTAGATGTTATTGTTGTTGACTCCGTAGCTGCTATTGTTCCTAAAGCTGAAATAGAAGGAGATATGGGGGATTCTCATGTTGCAATACAAGCAAGACTTATGTCTCAAGCTTTAAGAAAATTAACTGCTATATCTGCCAAAGCAAATACCACAATTATTTTTACAAATCAAGTTAGAATGAAAATAGGAATGATGGGATATGGTTCACCAGTAGAAACCCCAGGAGGAAAGGCTTTGAAATTTTATTCATCAGTTAGAATTGAAATCAAAAGAATAGCTCAAGTTAAAAAGGGTGAAGAGATTATAGGAGCAAGAACCAAAGCAAAAATTGTTAAAAATAAAGTTGCAGCTCCATTCAAGGTCGCAGAATTTGATATTATGTATAATGAAGGTGTTTCTCTTGAAGCTGATTTAATTAGTATAGCAATCAAATTAGGTTTATTGAAAAAAAGTGGAGCATATATCAAAGATTTAGAAGGAAATACTGTTGGTCAAGGATTAGAAGCTGCTAGAAAAAACCTAAAAGAAAATAGAGAAATGTTTAATACTTTATACGAAAAAGTAAAAGAAGCTAGTATAGTTGTATCTCCCGTATCTATAGATAATAATGAAGAAGATGTGATAGCAGAAGAATCATTAGTGGAATAATTAAAAAACATGACATATAAATTAGTTCTAATTAGACATGGAGAAAGTATATGGAATAGATTAGATAGATTTACTGGGTGGTCTGATGTTGATTTGTCAGAGCAGGGTGTGCAAGAAGCTCATAACGCTGGTCTATTAGTAAAAGAAAAAGGATTGAAATTTGATATAGTCTATACATCGGTTTTAAAAAGAGCTATTAAGACCTCTCAATATCTTTTGAAGTCTTCTGAAATGACATATTTACCTATAGTAAAAAGTTGGAGATTAAATGAAAGGCATTATGGAGCATTGCAAGGTAGAAATAAAGAGGAGTCAATTGAGGAATTTGGTGAAGAAGAAGTTAAAATATGGCGAAGAGACTCAATAGTAAGGCCACCATTATTGTCATTATATGATTCTAGACATCCAGGTAAAGATATTAGATATAAAAATGTATCTGATAAAGATTTGCCAATAGGAGAATCATTGTCAGATTGTTTGTTGAGAGTTTTACCTTATTGGGAAGAAGAATTAAAGCCAGCTATAAAATCAGGAAAAAAAATCTTAATAGCAGCTCATGGAAATAGTCTAAGAGCTTTAGTAAAAAACATAGAAAATATGTCTGATGAGAAGATTATAAATTTAGAAATACCAACTGGGCAACCATTAGTATATGAGTTAGATAAAAACTCATTAAAAGTAGTGAAAAAATATTATTTAAAAGATTCACTAAAAAGTGTTCAAGAATCAAATGGATGGTTTTCCTTCCTTAATAAATTAAAAAAATAGATATGCCGAAAATAGTTTTTATTCGTCATGGGAATAGTATTTTAAGTCAAGAAAAAAGATTTAATGGATGGGATGATATTCCACTTGATAATAATGCAAAGATACAGCTTACAACTCTTGGATCAAAACTTCTTAATGATTTGTATAAATTTGATGTTTTAATTACATCTTATCTACAAAGATCAATTATAAGTGGATGGGAAGTTATCGAAAGTATGAATTTAATATGGATAGATGAGATCAGAGATTGGAGGTTAAATCCAAGGCATTATGGAGTTTTGCAAGGGTTAACTTTAGAAGAATCTATAGGTTTGTACGGAAAAGATAAGATAGATAAGATACAAAATGACTTTTTTGAAAAACCTCCATTATTGAATGAATCAGATGAAAGGAATCCTAAAAATAGCTATAGATATTCAAAATGTACTGATCTTGATACTTTAGGAGAAAGTATAGAGGATGTAAAAAAAAGAATAGTAGCATTTTTTCAAGAAATATGTGTTCCTCTATTAGAAGATGATAAAAAAATTTTAATTTCTATTCATGAAGATACATTTAGAGTCTTTATGCAATATATTAATGACCTTTCTCCAGAAGATACAATAAATGAACATATAGAATTTGGAGTTCCAGTAGTATTAGAGTATAACAAAAATACAAATAAGATAGAAAAAAGATTAATTTAAAGTTGTAGTATGGATTTTTTAACTGTAGAAAAACATGATAATAGAGATTATTTTGTCAAAGTGTATATTTGGATGTTTCTAGCTATGATTCTCTCTGGATTAGTTTCCTATTATCTTATGAATAACTTTGATTTTTTAAATTTTTTAGATACAAAAACTAGATATAGAGGTGAATTAACTAGTTCTAGTTTGGTATACCTTATTTTTTTTCTTGATCATATTTTAATTCCATTAACATTAAATATTACAAATATAGTCCAATATTTTAATTGGTTTTTTACGATGTTGTTTTTTTTCTTTTTATCAACCTTAACAATAGGAGTAAACTTAACATTACTGCTTTTTTTAACAAAATCTAATATAGTGAGTTACCTTTGTTTTATATTGGCTTTTGGATATTTATTATCTATATTTTTTATTTTTATAAAGAATAATATATTATATAAGAAAGAATATATGTTTGGTATAGGAATACCATTGATTATTACTACAATATTTTTTAATTATTATAATGATAAAAATATTTTCATACATTTAATCTCAATATTTTTTATCTGGGTTTTTGTTAGAAACACAGCTCATCAAATAGATTTATTAAAAACAAATAATACTATAAATGATATGTATACAGAGAATCATCTTAAAGAAAGTTTTCATGGAGCAATTAAAATAGTCGTAGAGTTTTTGGCAGTATTTCTGAATATATTAATAAGTATAGCTTCATGGAACCATAATTCTCCATCAAATATTAAAAAAAGATACAATATTAAAACGGAATCAGATATATCAAATAGCTCAAATTATTATAATTAAGTATATAAATGAATTTTAAATCATAAATACTTGACTGATTTGTAAAATTAGGTTACAATTAATCCTAGTTAGTTTAGTAGAATAAAATAATATAATTGTTTCTATATTAATTTCTGTTAAACAAGACTTTTATTTATAAAATATAAGTACAATTAAATACATATTATGGCAACAGCAAAGTACGAACGAACAAAACCACATGTTAATGTAGGAACTATTGGTCATGTAGACCATGGAAAAACAACCTTAACAGCAGCTATTCTTAATGTTTTAAACTTAAGAGGAAATGTTGTTACAAAAAAAGCAGTAGATGAAATCGATGCTGCTCCAGAAGAAAAAGCAAGAGGAATTACTATTTCTGTTGCTCATGTTGAGTATGAATCAGATACAAGACACTATGCTCATATCGATTGTCCAGGTCATGCTGACTATATCAAAAACATGATTACAGGTGCTGCTCAAATGGATGGAGCTATTTTAGTAGTTTCAGCTGCTGACGGTCCTATGCCTCAAACAAGAGAGCATATTTTGTTAGCAAATCAAATTGGTGTACCAGAAATCGTTGTTTTCTTAAACAAAGTAGATATGGTAGATGATCCTGAATTAGTTGAGCTAGTAGAAGCTGAAGTAAGAGAATTGTTATCAAAATATCAATTTGATGGAGATAATGTTACTATTGTAAAAGGTTCAGCATTGAAAGCTGTAGAAACAACAGATGTTAATTCTGATGCTGCAAAACCTATTCTAGAACTTATTGAAGCATTAGATAAATCTATTCCAGAACCAAAAAGAGATGTTGACCAAGATTTCTTGATGCCTATTGAAGATATTTTCTCAATTGAAGGTAGAGGAACTGTTGTTACGGGAAGAATTGAAAAAGGAACAGTTAAAGTTAATGAAGAAGTTGAAATTGTTGGAATTAGACCTACTGCAAAAACTGTTGTTACAGGAGTTGAGATGTTTAATAAATTATTAGACTCAGGTATTGCTGGAGATAATGTTGGATTATTACTTAGAGGTGTTAAAAAAGATGATGTTGAAAGAGGTCAGGTTTTAGCAAAAACAGGTTCTATAACTCCACACACAGAATTTGAAGCTGAAGTTTATGTTTTGACAAAAGAAGAAGGAGGAAGACATACTCCATTCGTATCTGGATATAAGCCACAATTCTATATTAGAACAACCGATGTAACTGGAGAAATAACATTAGCACCAGGATCTGAATTAGTTATGCCTGGAGATACTGTTACAGTTAATGTTAAGTTAGTATCCCCGATTGCTTTATCTGATCAACAAAGATTTGCTATTAGAGAAGGTGGTCATACTGTTGGAGCAGGTGTTGTTACAAAAATTGTAAAATAGTATTATATATGGCTAATAAGAAAGAAGATTTAAAATCTAGAATCAGAATTAAGATTAAAGCTTATGATCACAAATTAGTTGATCAGTCAGCTTCACAGATTGTTAATACTATATTGAAGTTTGGAGCGGATGCGGTAGGGCCAATTCCTCTTCCAACTGAAATAAAAAAATATACTGTGTTGAAATCTACTTTTGTTCACAAAGACTCAAGAGATCAATTTGAGATGAGAATACATAAAAGATTAGTTGATATTTCTGAACCGGGTGCAAAAGTAATAGATGCTCTTATGAATTTAAATTTACCTGTAGGGGTAGATGTATCCATAAAGTATCTAAATTAATTATAAATGATTTATAGAGCGAATATGAAGTTTTTATTTGGAAAAAAATTAGAAATGAGCCAAATTTTTAGTGATGAAGGTCGTGTGATTCCTGTCACAAAAATCAAATTATTTGATGATGTGAAAGTATTCGCTCTTCTTTCTGAAGAAAAAAATGGTTATACAGCTGTTAGAGCTGGTGCAAAGTTTGATAAAAAGGTTAAAGATAAAATCTTACCTTCTATTATAAAAGAAATTAGAGTAAAAGATATCTCTGGAATTAATGAAGGAAACGAACTTTTAATTACTCAATTTAATGTAGGTGATAAAGTTACATTAAAATCTGTATCAAAGGGTAAGGGTTTTGCAGGAGTAGTGAAGCGACATGGATTTCATGGAGCTAATGCAACCCATGGTACAAAACATGTTGAAAGAGCTGGAGGATCTATTGGGTCAGGATTTCCTCAACATGTTCTTAAAGGTCGAAAAATGCCTGGGAAAATGGGGTCAGTTACTCAAAGTATAAAAAATGTTAAAATTGTATCTTTGGATCAAGAAAATAACATTTTGGTTATTAAAGGACCTGTTCCTGGAGCTAGAGGCTCAATTATACAAATTATAGGGTAATGTTTTTTGCAATATTATGAAATGGGATATTTTTACAATAAAAGGAGAAAAGAATGGTGAATACGATTTACCTAAGTATATTTTTGATGTTGAACTAAACACAGACCTTGTACATCAAGTATTAAGAGCTATATCTTTGAATAGATTAACTCCAGTAGCTCATACCAAAACTAAAGCGGAAGTAAGTGGAGGAGGTAAGAAACCTTGGAAGCAAAAAGGTACTGGTAGAGCAAGACATGGTTCATCTAGATCTCCTATTTGGAGAAAAGGAGGAATAACCTTTGGACCAAGAAATGATAGAAATTATTCAGTGTCTATCAATAAAAAAATGAAGAGAAAAGCTTTGTTTATGATGTTGTCAGATTTTATTATAAGTAATAAGTTATATTTGGTAGATGATATCTCCATATCTACTCCAAAAACAAAAGATGGTATTGAATTATTAAAGAATGTAGTCAAATCAGATACTGAGAAAACACTTTTAGTGGTGAGTACTAAGGATTATTTAGTTGAAAAGACATTTAGTAATTTACAAAATGTTAAAGTTATTTTAGCTAATTCTTTGAATGTGGAAGATTTATTGAAATATAATAGTCTTATTATGACTGTACCATCAATAGAAGTTATAAAAGATACTTATAAAGTATAAATGAAATTATATGAGTAAAGAAGCAGTTAAAAATAATGATAATTCTTTAGTTGAGGGAAAGACAGTTAATCATAACAGTCACTCTTATCAGATAGTTAAATTCCCTGTAATTACAGAAAAAACATATCATTTGACTAAAAATAATCAGTATACATTTGTAGTTTCAAATGAAGCTAATAAGATTGAAATTAAGAAAGCAATAGAATCTTTATATTCTATTGAAATTGATAGTATTAATATTATTATTTCTAAACCAAGAAATACATTTGTAAGAGGGAAAAAAGGAAAAACCTCACGATATAAGAAAGCAGTTATATCTGTTAAGCCAGGATTTAGCATCAATATATAGATTATGATTAAAAAACGTAAACCAATCACACCAGGAACTAGAGACAGTTCAGTGATAGATTATAATAAAGTTATTACCAAATCTAAACCAGAGAAAAGTCTTTTGACTCCTTTGAAAAAAGGTTCTGGTAGAAATAATAGAGGAATAATAACTGTTAGACATAAAGGGGGTGGACATAAGAGGATGTACAGACTAGTTGATTTTAAGCAAAAGAAAATTGATATAGAATGTATTGTAAAATCAATTGAGTATGATCCTAATAGATCAGCTTTTATAGCTCTTGTTACTTACACTGATGGAATAAAATCTTATATATTAGCTCCAAATGGTTTGCAAGTAGGAGATAGACTTATTGTTTCTGAAAATGCACCATTAAAGACAGGTAATAGACTTATGATTCAGAATATTCCTGTAGGTACATCTATCTATAACTTAGAATTATTTCCAGGAAAAGGTGGTCAAATAATAAGATCTGCTGGAAGTTCAGCTCAGGTGTTAGCTGTAGAAGGTATGTATGCTTTGGTTAAAATGCCATCTGGAGAAGTGAGAAAAGTTCATAAAACTGTTTATGCAAGTATAGGAAAAGTTAGTAATGAAGCTCACATGTTGGAAAATATTGGTAAAGCTGGAAGAAATAGATGGAAAGGTATAAGGCCTGCAGTTAGAGGTAGTGCCATGAACCCAGTTGATCATCCACATGGAGGAGGAGAAGGAAAACAACCTATTGGATTGAAATCACCAAAAACTCCTTGGGGTAAAATTGCTTTAGGTAAGAAAACTAGAAAGAAGAAGAAAGCAAGTAACAAGTTTATTATTAGTAGAAGAAAGTAATTTAATTTAATATGTCAAGAAGTCTTAAAAAAGGACCATTTATAGATGAAAAATTACTTGTCAAAGTTTCCAAAGGAAAAGCAGGAGGAGATCCTATTAAAACTTGGGCTAGACATAGTACAATAAGTCCTGAGATGGTAGGGTATACATTTTCTGTGCATAATGGGAGAACACATGTTCCAGTCTATATTCAAGAAGATATGGTTGGTCATAAGTTGGGTGAGTTTGCTCCTACAAGAAAATTTGTTGCTCATGCAAAGAAATAATTAATCGTTTTTAATATGGAATTTAAAGTATCATTAAATAACTTTAGAACTAGTCCTAGAAAAGTAAGACTAGTAGCTGATACAATTAGAGGTAAATCAGTAAAACAAGCTCAAGGCATTTTGGAAGTTTTGAATAAAAAATCAGCCACACCAATTTATGGTCTTTTAAAGTCAGCTATAGCTAATGCTCAGAATACACAAAATATATTAGCATCACAATTAAAAGTATCAGAAATATATGTTAATGGTGGTGCAGTTTTAAAAAGATTTAGGCCTAGAGCTTTTGGTAGAGCTTATACAATTCGAAAAAGAACTTCTCACATAGTTATGACACTTTCTTTATTAGAATCTGTGAAGAAAAGAGAATCTTTAAAGTCTGAAAAAGACTCTTCTGTTTCAAAAAAATCAGATACTAAAGTTACTTTAAAGAAATCATCTAAAAAAGTAGACAAGACCAATAATAATATTGGTAAATAATAAATATTTTTATGGGAAATAAGATTCAAGCAAACTTATATAGATTAGGAATAACACAAGATTGGACATCTCGTTGGTTTGGTGATAGAAAAACAATGAAAATTAATCTAATTAGTGATGCAAAAATTAGAAGATATCTAAATAAGCAATTACCTAAATTAGGCATAAGTTCTTTTGGTATAGAAAGACAACCTAAATTGATTAATGTTATTATAAACACATCTAAAGCGGGTATAGTTATAGGAAAGGGAGGTTCTGGGGTAGAGTTATTAAAGAAAAATTTGAAAAAAATTATTGGTTCAGGAACTGAACTAAGAATAACCGTAGAAGAAGTTAAGAAACCTAATGAAGATGCTTCAATTGTAGCAGAAAACATTGTTGGGCAAGTAGAAAAAAGGATTCCTTTTAGGAGAGTTTTGAAACAGACTATTACGAGTGTTTTTGAATCTAATAGTGTTAAGGGTATTAAAGTTATGTTGTCTGGTAGACTTGATGGGGCAGAGATGTCAAGATCAGAATATTTGACAAAAGGAAAAATACCTCTAGCTACATTAAGAGCAAACATTGACTTTTCTAAAAAAACTGCTCATACAAAATATGGCACAGTTGGAGTGAAAGTTTGGATATATAAAGGAGATATTCTTCAAGGTAATAAGAATACATTAAGATAATTTAAAAATATGTTATTAGCACCAAGAAAGACTAAGCATAAAAAAGCTCACAAAGGGAAACCTTCTCACAAACTAACAGTAGCAACAAGAGGAGTTACAGTTTCTTTTGGAGAATATGGATTACAATCATTAGATGCCAAATGGATTACTGCAAGACAAATTGAGTCAGCTAGAAGAGCTATTTCAAGATATACCTCTAGAGGAGGTAAAATATGGGTTAGGGTTTTTCCTCATAAACCAGTTACTGCAAAAAGTGCAGAAGTCGGTATGGGAAAAGGAAAAGGAGCAGTAGATCATTATATAGTGAATCTAAAATCAGGAAAAGTTCTATTTGAAATATCAGGTGTAACTGAAGAAATAGCAAAAGAGGCTTTAAAAAGAGCAGGTGATAAGCTACCAGTTAGAACTAAATTTATCAAAAAAGAGATATAATAGACATTTGTACTTGACTTAGTGTTTATTATAATATATACTATTCATTATAGTTATAGTAAAATAATAATTTTTAAACTTATTTATGAAGCAATTATCATACAAGAATATGACTCAGAAAGAGTTATTAAAAAAATTAGATGAACTTAAAGTAGAGATAGGAAAAGCTACTTTCATGTCGAAAGATCCATCTATTAAATCTGAATTAAGGAGCTCAAAAAACTTAAAGAAAGATGTTGCTAGAATAAACACAGTTTTAAGAGAGAATTTTTAAAGTTTATATTTATATGAGTCAATTAAAATCAAGCAGAGAAGTAACAGGTATAATTGTATCTGATAAAATGGATAAAACTGTTGTAGTTGCTGTTACAAAAGCAAAATCTCATCCAATTTATAAGAAGAGAATCAATTCTGTGAAAAAATATAAAGCACATAATTCAGATAATGTTTATAAATTAGGAGATAAGGTAGTTATAAAAGAATCAAGACCACTTTCTAAGACAAAGAGATGGGTTGTAGTTAATAAAATTTAGTATTAAATATTATGATTCAAAAAGAGACCAAGTTAAAAGTAGCTGATAACTCAGGAGCAAAATTAATAGAATGCTTTGGCGTTTTAGGAGGTACTAGAAAAAGATATGCTAAAGTAGGTGACATTATAGTCGCTTCTGTAAAAAGTGCAGAGCCAAGATCTTCTGTAAAAAAAGGAGAAGTTGTTAAAGCTGTTATTGTTAGGCAAACAAAAGAAATTAGGAGACAAGATGGTTCTTATATTCGATTTGATGAAAATTCAGCTGTTATTATAAATAATAATAAAGAGCCTATTGGAACTCGTGTGTTTGGTCCTATAGCAAGAGAAATTAGAGAGAAAGGATATATGAAAATTATATCTTTAGCTCCAGAAGTTTTATAGATAATAATGTTTTTATTATGAAAATTAAGCAAAATGATATAGTTAAGGTTATAGCTGGTAAAGATAAGGGAAAGACAGGTAAAGTCTTGAGATGTTTTCCTATGGAAAATAAACTTATGGTAGAGGGAGTTCAGTTAGTGAAAAAGCATGTAAAACCTAAACAACAAGGTGAAAAAGGTAGAATTATTGAAAAATCTGCCAAGATAGATGTATCTAATGTGGTTTTCTTTGATGTGGAATCATCTAAAGAAACTAAGGTTTCTTATAAAATTGTTGATAATAAGAAGGTTAGATATAGTTATAAGTTGAATAAAGAGTTATAAAATATGTCTAGATTAAAACAGTTATATAAAGAATCACTATCTCCTAAGTTATCAAAAAAATTTGGAGTTAGTAATATACATGCTTTACCAAAAATCACCAAAATTACTTTGAATGTTGGTACTGGTAAAAATTTTAGAGATGCTAATAAATTTGAAAAAGTTAAATCAGTTTTATCTACAATAGCATCACAACAACCGATATCTGTAAAAGCTAAATCTTCTATTGCTCAGTTTAAAACAAGAGAGGGTATGGTTATTGCTCTTAAAGTGACTTTGAGAAAAGATAGAATGTATGAATTTTTAGATAGATTAGTATCTATTTCATTACCAAGAACAAGAGATTTTCAAGGAATAGAAATTACTAAAATTGATGATAAAGGTAATGTAAACTTTGGTATTAAAGAGCAAATAATATTTCCAGAATTATCTAATGATGAATTAGGAATAAACTTTGGTATGCAAATTAATATTACCGTTTCAAATTCTGATAAGAAAAAATCAGAAGTATTATTAAGAGGATTGGGATTCCCATTTAAGAGTAATCAATTAGTATAAAATATTATGGCAACAGAAGCACAAATTGCAAAATCTAAAAAGAAGCAAAAGTTTTCCACTAGAAAGGTTAACAGATGTTTTGAGTGTGGTAGACACAGAGGGTACATAAGAGATTTCGGTGTCTGTAGAATTTGTTTTAGAGAAATGGTCTCTAATGGAGTTATTCCAGGTGTAAAAAAATCAAGTTGGTAATTTAATTTTAAATATATGACAGATCCTATTTCAGATATGCTTACAAGAATTAGAAATGCTCAAATTGTTAATAATAGAGAGGTTTTGATGCCTTACTCTAATATAAAATTTGAGATTGCTAAGCTATTAAAAACAAACAAGTTCGTATCAGGAGTTAAAAAAATAAAAGGAGAATCATTTGATTCTATATTGATAACTTTAAAAAAAGATGGTATAAAAGCTATTGATAGAGTTAGTAAGCCTGGACAAAGAATTTATGTTAAATCTCAAGATTTAGATGTTAACTATAAATATGGTAAAGGGTTTGTGTTTGTTTCCACTTCTCAAGGAATATTAGATTCCAAAACAGCAAAGAAATCCAAACTGGGTGGAGAAATTCTTTTTAGAGTTTGGTAATAAAATAATGGTATTAACTAAATATTATGTCTAGAGTAGGAAAAAAATCAATTATAATTCCAGAGGGAGTAAAAGTAGAATATAAAGATTCTATAATTACTGTTGTAGGGAAAAAAGGTTCTTTATCTAGAACTATTAATCATCCAATTTTGGTAGAAGTTACTGATACAGAACTTTTTGTAACTCCATCTTCAAATGATATCAAAAATATCAGTGCTTATTGGGGATTATATAGATCTTTGATACAAAATATGATTATTGGAGTATCTGAAGGATTTGAAAAAAAATTAAGAATAGAGGGAGTTGGTTATAAAGTTGCAATGCAAGGAAAAGGTATTTTGTTACATTTAGGTTATTCTCATCCAATTGATTTTGTAGCACCTGAAGGAATAACATTATCTGTAGAAAAAAATATTATATCTGTATCAGGTATTGATAAAGAATTAGTAGGTCAAGTATCAGCAGATATTAGATCAAAAAGAGAGCCAGAACCTTATAAAGGTAAAGGTGTTCGTTATAACGATGAAGTAGTAAGAATGAAAGTAGGTAAGAAGGCAGGTTCTTAATATTATAAGTAAAAATTTAACTTATTAAATTAATTTATGAAAGAATTATTAAAAAAGAGTATTCGTCTTACAAGACGAAAATCTAGAGTGAGAGGAAAAATATTTGGAACAAGTTCAGTTCCTAGACTATCAGTTAGTAAATCTAATATGTCTTTGTATTGTCAGATTATTGATGATTCAAAGCAAAATACTTTATTAGGAATAAGCTCAAAATCCTTAACTAAAGAAAAAAGTGTGAATTTAAAGTCAGCTTTTGAATTAGGTAAAATAATAGGACAAAAAGCTCTTGATAACAATATAAAGAGAGTGGTATTTGATAGAGGTGGAAGAAAATATACAGGTAGAGTATCTGCTGTAGCAGAAGGAGCTCGAGAAGTAGGTCTTAAAATATAATTCTATGATTAAACAACGAAAACCATTTGAAAAAAAAGAGTATGATCATAAGGTCATAGATATAGCTAGAGTAGCTAGAGTTATGTCTGGAGGTAGAAGATTCTCATTTAGAGCAACTGTAGTTATAGGAGACAGAAACGGTAAAGTAGGAGTTGGCACAGGGAAAGGAGCTGATACTGCTATTGCAATAGATAAGGCTATAAATGCTGCTAAGAAAAAGATGATAAAAGTTAATATAGTTAAAGGAACAATTCCAGTAGATGTGTCATCTAAATTTGGTAGTGCTAAAATTATATTAAAGCCGGCAAAAGAAGGAAAAGGTATTGTAGCTGGAGGAACTATTAGAACTGTTGTAGACTTTGCTGGAATCCAAAATATTACCTCAAAAATGTTAGGAAGTAATAATAAAATTAATAATGCTAAGGCGACAATAAAAGCTTTAATAAGTATACAATAATATGGATATTCACAGTTTACAACCTAAAACTCCATTAAAATCTAGAAAAGTAATAGGTAGAGGAGGTAAAAAAGGTACATACAGTGGTAAAGGAATGAAAGGTCAAAAAGCTAGATCAGGAGCACATATATCACCTTTATTTGCTGGAGGAGCTCCAACATTGATGGGACAAGGATCACAAACAACTCATATCATGAGAGGACAAAAAAATATTGTTAATTTAACTAAAAAAAATAATACAACTATATTGAATATCAAAGATATTGATAAAGTATTTAGTAAAGGTGAGACAGTCAATATTGAATCTTTAATTGAAAGAGGTTTGATCAAAAAAAGAGTTAATATTGTAAAAATTTTAGCAAAAGGAGAGAGTAAAAATAAATTTGTATTTGAAAACTTAGAGTTGTCTAAAACAGTACAAGAAAAATATTCTCTATAAAAAACTTACTATATGAAATAACTATGATATTCTTTAAAAATACATAGTTATTTTTGTTTAAAAGTAATAATATAATTGATCTAATATGAATAGATGGCAAAAAATATTTCAAATAAAAGAGCTAAGAGAGAGAATTTTATTTGTTCTTGGTCTTTTAGTTGTTTATAGATTCTTAGCATCAATACCAGTTCCTGGTGTAGATGTTGAAACTATAAGAAATTTTACTAGTGGAAATCAAATATTTCAATTCTTTGATCTATTCTCTGGAGGAGGATTTTCTAATTTTTCTATAGTCTTACTTGGAATTGGGCCCTATATTACAGCTTCTATCGTTATGCAATTATTAACTATGGCAGTTCCAACCTTACATAATTTGTATAAAGAAGAAGGGGAAGCTGGGAGACAAAAGTTTAATCAATATACTAGAATGTTAACTGTTCCTCTAGCTATATTTCAGTCAACATTAATGATTAATTTATTTAAATCTCAAGGAATATTGAATGATTTGGATGCTTTACAGACAATTACAGTTATATCTGTTATAACAGCTGGAGCAGTATTATTAATGTGGATAGGAGAAATTATTACAGAGAAAAATATAGGAAATGGTATTTCTTTACTTATCTTTGCGGGTATAGTTTCTAGTCTACCAACTCAAATTTATCAGTTCATATTAAACTCAGATAGGTCAGATATCCCATTATATCTTGTGTATTTAGTTTTATTGGTAGCTGTAATTTATGCAATAATATTTGTAACAGAAGGTCAAAGAAATATCCCAATATCATACAGTAAAGGCTCAAGAGGAGTTGTAGCTAGAAACCATGTAGATACATATTTACCTCTGAAAGTTAATCAAGCTGGAGTTATGCCTATTATCTTTGCAGTATCTGTTGTGTCTTTACCTCAAATGATTGCTGGATTTGTATTACAATCTAATCTTAGTATAGCTTGGTTGAATCAGACAGCAACATTGATAAATGATTTGTTTCAAAATCAAGTAATTTATTCAGCTATGTATTTTGTTATGGTTATATTATTTACTTATCTGTACACATTTATTGTATTCGAACCAGATTCAGTTTCTGAGAATTTACAAAGACAAGGAGGATTTATTACTGGAATTAGACCTGGTAAAAAGACAGCAGATTATTTGAAATATGTTGGAAATAGAATAATTTTATTCGGAGCTATATTTTTAGGTCTGATTGCAATATTACCTTTTGTTGTAACAGGATTTACAGGAAATAGTTCTCTGGCAATTGGAGGAACTTCTCTTTTGATTGTGGTATCTGTGATTTTGGAAACTAGAAAACAGATAGATTCACAAATCATTACAAGAGATTATGATTCTCTTAAGTAATTTATTATTAATTTAAATAAATAAATTGTATGAAAAACATTATACAAGTATTGAAAAAAAATGATGAAAATATAACAAAGGTTATCTTTGTGAATGATAAAAATTACACTTCATTTATAGATGAAAAATTAGCTTCTATAAATAAATTTAAAGGACATTATAAACAAATACTGTTTTTACAAGAATCAAATCTTATTCTAGTAGGAATTACAAAAAAAGATTCTATTAAGTCTTATGATGAGTGGAATAAAGTTGATTTCTATGAATTAGGAGCTCTTGTTATAAAATCTCTTAGTAAAGTCAATATAACAAAATTTTTAATTTCAGGTATTAAAAATTTAGAATTGGAAGATGATAAAAAATCATTGAATTTATTTGTACTAGGTATGCTTCAAGGTAATTGGTCTTTTGATAAATATATTACAGCAGAAAAATCTACAGTTAAAGAATTAGAAATATTTATTAAAGAAGAAGACAAAGACTTAATTACAGAGAAAGGTCAAAAAGAGTTATTAGCACTAAATACTGGTGTAACTTTGACAAGAACTTTGATTGAAGAAATCCCTGAGAATTTAAATCCCACAAGTATAAAACAAATTATTCAAGATGAGCTTGGTAATAATAAAAATATTAGTATAAATCTAATAGACAAAACTAATTTAGAAAAAATGGGTATGAATGCAATTCTAGCAGTAGGTAGAGCTAGTTCTCATAATCCAGTTTTGGCACATATTATTTTGAAACCATCAGGTAAAGTAAAACATAAAGTTGTTTTGGTTGGTAAAGGTTTAACCTATGATTCAGGAGGATTAGATATCAAAATTGGTGGATTTATGAAGTCAATGAAAATGGATATGGGAGGATCAGCGACAATGTTTGGGACAATCAAGGCTTTATCTATGATTGATTTGGAAAGTACAGAAATTCATTGGATATCTGCTTTTGTAGAGAATATGGTGGGAGGAAATGCTTATAAATCTGATGATATTCTAGAGTCATATTCTGGACAAACCATTGAAGTTTTGAATACTGATGCTGAAGGTAGACTTACATTGGCAGATGCTTTAGCTTATGCGACATTACAAGATCCAGATTATATTATAGACACAGCCACATTAACAGGAGCTTGTGTGAGAGCTATAACAGAGCATTTTACAGCTATGATGGGTAATGATAAGGATCTGATAGATAAATTAGATAAAGTTTTCAAAGATGAGCAAGAAAAGACTATTTATGTACCTATGCCAGAAGTTCTAAGAGATCAAGTAAATGGAGAAATCTCTGATTTGATTAACACCTCCAAAGATTCTATGGTTGGTGGACATATTACTGCTGGGTTATTCTTGAGCCATTTTGTAGATCAAACTTTATTTAGGAATAAGAATCTAAAAATTAAATCTCCAAAAGCCTATAGTTGGGTTCATTTGGACATAGCAGGTTCTGCTTATAATAATAAAAAGAACTCTATCTTAGCTAACGGAGCAACAGGACAGACAGTGAGATCATTATATAGATTTATAAAAGATTTAGATAAAGAGTAGTCTATCGTATAAAACTATATATTTTAAAAAGACTCAATGAAAAGAGTCTTTTTAAAATTGTAAATATATATTGACAAAATTATAAAGATATGATATACTTATGAATGTAAATTTATCTTAGTAGAGATAAAATATGAACATTAAAGAAAAAGAAAGAGAAGTTTATAATTTAGAAAATGTTAACCTTAGCCAAGGGCAAGAGCAAAAAGAAATTGCTAAGAAAAAAAGAAAATCAAATATTTCTTTCCCAAAAATTAATTGGTATCTTTTAATTAAGGTTTGGAATAGTTTATTCTTTCTTCTTTTGTTATCTAATCCCTACTTAGTAGGATTTTATGCTCGGTGGACTTTGGAACAGTTTAAATCAGGTTGGGTTCATCAGCCCACCTGCTTTAATTCTTCACCTTCTATTGTGGGGGCAGGTGAAGACAATTTTCTCCACTTAAAAACCACTTGTGCTCCTTCAGGTGAATAGTGGTAAAATAATTTAATTTTAATTTGTGAGTATATATATACTCACTTTTTTGTTTATTAAAATTTAGTCAATTAATATTGACAATAATAATATATTATGATATAGTTTTTTTGTACATTAGAAAAAACAAGTTTTTATGTCAATATCAAGATCTAGATCAAGAAGAAAATTTGAGAAAAGAAAACAAGAGAATCAAGAAAATTATATTAATAGAAATACAAGATATTTCTATGTGGGTTATCTTGTATTAGCAATTATTATTTCTGGTTTTACAATATATATTGTTGGAGCTTTATTTAAGCCAGAACAAAAAGAAAATGTCTCAAAATATCCATATTATGAGAATATAGAAAGTGACATTATATTAATCTCTACCTCATGGAGTGATTCTTTCTTTAATGGGAAACTAACTGCAAGTGGTGAATTTTTTGATTCCAATAGTTTCACCGCAGCCCATCCCACTTTGGCATTTGGCACAGAGATTATAGTTATTAATCCTGAGAATAGTCATATGATCAAGGTAAGGATAAATGATAGAAGTACAGATGGATTAATATTGTCTGAAAGAGCTGCACAAGCTCTTGATATCAGAGAAGCTATTACTGAGCTTAAAACTAAAGTCATAACTATTGCTGAATAGTTATAAAAATAAGTAATTTTTTTAAGTTTAAGAAGATTTTTAAAAAATCTTCTTTTTTGATACATTTCAATATACACTGATGGTTTTTGTAATTTAGTCAATTAATATTGACATATAGATATTTTTAGTGTAATATAATTAAGAGTACATTTTATTTGATAGGAGTATCATATGTCTTTTAGAAGACTAAAAAGAAAGATAAGAAAAATTACTACATTGGAATCACTTATGGTATTTCTGATTTGTATAAGCATGGCTGTGTCTGCAGTTCTACTTATTAAAGATTCTTTGAAAGAAGATATAATAAGAACAGAAGAGTACATATATAAGGTTAGTGTTAGTCAGAAAAATTCTAATGAGAGTTTTTTTAATGGAAAAACTTTAAATACTGAGAAATTTATTGCCGCTCATAAAAATTTGTCTATTGGAGAGACAATAATTCTTACTAACTTAAAAAATTCTAGGTCAGTAATAGTAAGAGTCAGTGCTAGATTAAATTACGAAAACAAATCTGACTTAGTAATAACTTCTGCTGTAGCAGAAGAGTTGGATATTAAAGATTCAATAACAGAATTAAAAGTTAATACTTTTAATTTAAGAAATTAATTTTTAGTAAAAAGAAGATTTATATAAATCTTCTTTTCTTTTATTTTTAATAAAAAAGAGTATAATAAAATTAATAACATATTTAATTTTTATATATATGAAAAAATTCTTGAAAGACAATCTTATAATAATCATATCTTTTTCTCTTCCTATAGTATTTATTTTAGTAATGCTTGGTGTAGTATATATTCCATCTTATTATGTGAAAACAGATTATAACTTTATATATCTTACTTGTAAGGATTCAGGTTATAGTAATGGAGAACCAATATGTAATTTTATAAAAAATAACTATAGAATAGAAAATAATAAATTAGTTGTACAAGAAATTGGACAAGATCAGGATATAAATGGTAACAAAATTTTAGATAAAGATGAAAATAAGGAGGTTAAATTCTTTAAGCATAATAATAAAGAAAATTTAAGTACTGAGCTCACTATAGAAGAATTAGAAAAATTAAATATAAATCCTAAAATTACTTCAGATGATGGTTATGAAGTTGTTAATAAAAACAGTTATGGTGGACCTTTTAGCTCTGGTGGAGAAAGACAATATTATTTAGTCAAAGATAATCTTAGCAAAAAGTTAGATCTTAAGTTGCCAAATAATGAGTTTTATTATGGTGATAATAATTATAAATTTTTAGGTTGGATAAAAGAATAAATAATAATATCATGAATAAAGAAGAATTTTTACAAGATTTAAAAATTAGATTAGAAAAGAAAGAAATTTCTAGGGCAGAAATTCTAAATATTGTTAATCTAACAAATACTGGAACTTATAAATTATCTTTGAATATAGTTTTATATATTTTAGGAATAATTATTGCTTTAATTGGAATAGTAGTATTTTTAAATAATATTTGGGTTGATGTCCCTTCTTTTCTCAGAATTTTAATAACATTGGGATTAGGAATTATCTTTACATTCAATTCAATTTTTCTTCAAAGAAAGAATAAGAATTTATTAAGTATAGTATTTTATTTTATAGGAGGAATTGTTAATTTGATTGGAACATCAGTTTTAATTTATGAATTAAATAAAAATTTCATTTTAGCTGAGAATACTTTATTAGTTCCTATGCTGGCTTTTGGTGTAATTTCTTTATTTTATCTTGGAATCAATTACTCAATGAAGCAAGCTGTATTAACTTTTTTTACTTTACTTAATTTGACAATATTTTTCTTTATGACATATTTCTTTGTATTAGATGATAATAATTTTATAATACAAGATACTATTTTTATGGTGTTCGTATTAATTGGTTTTATTTATATAATTTTATCTAAATATTTTGAGAATACATTTAATAAATATTTGATTCCATTGACTAATATATTCGGTACTATTTTTATTCTTGGAGGTTCTATCTCAAAAGTAGAAATTGTCTTTTGGCAGTTTTTATATATTCTAATTAGTATAGGAGTATATTCATTGTCTTTATACTTAAAGAGTAGATGGATATTAATTATTAACTCATTATTCCTAGCAGGGTATATAATTTATATTACAAATAGATATTTTGCTTCTTCATTGGGATGGCCAATTTCTTTGATTATTTTAGGATTTGTATTTATTGGTCTTGGTTATTTTTCTGTAAATTTGGATAAAAGACTAAAGATGAATTAAAGTATTATATTCTTAATAACATTAATTTTGTATATTTCATTTTAAATAAATTACTAAAAATCAAAAAATATGCTATCATATAGAGTATGATTCAAAAACAAAATAAATGAATCGCTACATTTTTAATTAAAATATTAATAATATATACTTATGTTTTATTTATTCGTAATTATACTTACATTTTGGGGGCTTAGCTTGATAGTAGATAGATTTTTGATACCTAATATTTATACTCTTAAATATAGACAAAGTTGGACTGATGACCAAACAGGTACAATTATTAGCTTTGTTTCTTCTGCTCCAGAATTATCTGTATCAGCGATCAGCTTATTTCTGGCAGCTACTACAGGAGGGAATCAAGCTTCTATGGGGCCCGGAACTGTTATTGGTTCAGCATTATTCTCAATATTATTTATAGTGGGAGCTTCTAGCTGGTTTGGTTCAAAAAAATTATCTTGGCCATCAACAATCAGAGATTTATTATATTATGTTTTTTCAGTTTTATTAGTTTGGTTTGTAGTAAAAGATTCACTAGTAACTTTAACAGAATCTTTGTTTCTTTTGGTATCATTTGGAATTTATTTTGGAATAGTTCTAAAATGGAAATTTATATTACAATTCTTAAATGATAAAGTTCATAGTAGTTTTATTGACGAAGAAGAAGAGACTAGAAAAGAGTTAGCTAAAGAAAAAGATACAGAAGAAGAAATTTTGATCCATATCAAAGATCAGAATTGGACTTTAGATAAGAATAAAAATCCATTTATTAGTTTAGATCATTTAGTAGCTAAAATATTCAGTTTTTTGTTTTTTAGAGTAGATAATAAAACTTTTAATTATTTCAAATTGATTTTTAATGTTTTACTTAGTGTTGGATTTGTAATATTATTTAGTACATTGATGGTAAATTCTGCAGTAGAATTTTCAAATATTCTGGGTATTAGTCCAGTAGTAATTAGTTTGACGGTATTAGCGGTAGGTACGAGTGTTCCAGATTTATTAGCTTCAGTAAAGACTGCTAGAGAAGGTTATGGTGATACTGCAATTAGTAATGCAGTTGGTTCAAATATTTTTGATATTTTAGCAAATTTAGGTCTAACATGGTTTTTTGGATTAGTACTTTTTGGGTTTGAGCCTATACCAGTAGATACTAGTAATTTAGATAGCTCTATAATTTTATTAATTGCTTCTGCAAGCACTCTAATAGCTGTCTTGATAGCCAAAAGATTTAATCTAGGTAAATTAATTTCTATTGTTCTCATGTCTAGCTATGTTTTATATTTGGTGTATGAAGTGCTTAAAGCTTTGAATTAATATAATATATTTTGAAAATATCAAAAATATGTTAAAATAAAAACAAGATATAATTATATACTAAAATATGAAGAGAATATATAGTTATAAAATATTAAAAATAATAATCTAAAGATATGTGAACAAAATAAATAAGTTATTGATAGTAATCTACAGTAATCAAAAAATAATTACAAATTTATAAAAAAATAATATATATGAAAAATTTATTAGAAGCACATGTCAAAGTACCTTTTTTAGTAGTAGCATTATTGTTAATGGTACCAATGTTCCTATTATTAGCAATATCTGGTGAAAATCATCTTGATTTAAATAAAAAGAATACAACAACGGAGGTTGTAATGGTAGATAGAGAAGAAAGCTCTATGCTTGATTCTATGGAGACAGAAGAAAGTACTATTACGGATACTAAAAATATTGATACACCAGTAGAAGAAGTAAAAAAAGAATATACCCAAGCAGAATTGGAAGAAATATTTGATCTTAAGAATAAAGTTGAAGGAACAAAAATATTTTATTCAAAGAATTTAGGAATAGGGTTTACTTATTTACCTTATCCATATGGTAATGATAAACAAGAAATTAAATTTATTGAAGCTGGTAATGTGGTAAGGATTCAAGGTAGTGAATTTGATAATGTTCCTAGAATTGAAGTATTTGAAAAGAAATCTGATCAGACTTTACAACAAGCTATAGAAGATAGATTTTTAAAAGGAATTAATCCTGAAAAATGTTTTGTTGAGCCACAAGATTGGGGGTTTATAAATAATGAAGCACATAATATTTTAAGGATAAATTATATAACCACAGAAGATAATGATATCCCATATTGGGAAAGTGCTTATAATTGTTCTTCAGCAGAACCTTATGCTGTCACTAATGCTGCTAGTTATTTTATCGAAGATAAATTAAATGCTTCTAAATATTCTTATGTATTATATAGTACACAAGATGGATATATTTCTAATGGTATTGAAAAACAACATTTTACAGAGTCAATAAGATTTCTAAAATAACAATTATAATAATTAAAAATAATATATATGAAAAATTTATTAGAAGCACATGTCAAAGTACCCTTTTTAGTAATAGCATTATTGTTAATGGTGCCAATGTTTCTATTATTAGCTATATCTGGTGAAAATCATCTTGATTTAAATAAAAAGAATATAACAACAGAAATGGTAATGGTAGATACCGAAGAAAATACATTAGAAGAACCTTCTAATACAGAAGAAAGTTCTATGGTTGATTCTATGGAGACAGATGAAGGTCCTGTAGTCGAGGAGGTTAAAAAAGAATATACTCAAGCTGAATTAGAAGAAATATTTGACCTTAAGAATAAAGTTGAAGGAACAAAAATATTCTATTCAGAAAATTTGGGAATAGGTTTTACTTATCTTCCAAGTGATCCTTATAATAATATGTATTCAAATTATTCTGTCAAAGAATCAGGAAATATATTGACTGTGGGAGATGATGATACTATTGAAGTATTACAAAAAGATACAAATTTAACTTTATTACAAACTGTAGAAAAAGATTTTTTAAGTGGAGCTGATCCTAAAAAATGTTTAGCAAAACAAAATAATGAGTTTTTTAAAACAGTATATATTGAAGCAACACAATTTGGTAGAACAGAAAAAGAAATTGAAGATAACCCTTATTTAGCTTCAGAAATTAATTGTCCAAATAGTGCAAAGTCTTATGCTTTAGCTGGTGGAGCAAGCTTTTTCTTTGATTCATCTGATAAAAGTAAGACAAAATATTTTTTTATTGAGTTAGGCCAAGATGGTTCAGCATTGGCTGGATTTAAAAATAAAGATGATGCTGGATTTAATATATCTTTTTATCAAAGTATAGAATTTGTAGAAAATTTCGATAAAATACTGTCTGAGAAATAAATAAATTCATAAAAAAAGTAACTCTCCAAAAAAGAGTTGCTTTTTATTTTGATTCAAGTTTAACTTTTTAAAAATAATTTGATAAAGTCATTGTTATTTGATATACTAAATACATATAATAAATAGTTAAATAGAATTATGCCTAAATACGAAGCTATTATTGGTATGGAAGTTCATGTTGAAGCCAATACTAAGTCAAAAATGTTTTGTTCTTGTAAAAATAACAAAGGATTAGATGAAACTCCAAATACACATATCTGTCCTGTCTGTACTGCTCATCCTGGGACTTTGCCTGTTCCTAACAAGCAAGCTTTAGTTCAGATTGCAAGATTTGGGAAAGCTCTTAATTGTAAACTAGAAGAATATACTTGGTTTGAAAGAAAAAGTTATTTTTACCCAGATTTGCCTAAAGGTTATCAGATTACACAGTACGAAAAACCAATGTGTTATGAAGGAAATATGACTATTGAGACAAGTAAAGGAGAAAAAAATATTAGAATTACCAGAATTCATATGGAAGAAGATACTGGTAAACTTACTCATATCACTGGAGATTCTAATAGCTATGTAGATTACAATAGAGCAGGAATACCTTTGATGGAGCTTGTAACAGAACCAGATATTAGAGATGGTGAGGAAGCTAGAGTTTTTTGTGAAGAATTGCAGTTAATTTTGCAACATTTAGATATTTCTGATGCTGATATGAGTAAAGGTCAAATGCGATGTGAAGTTAATATTTCACTCAGAGAAGTGGGAACAGAAGTCTTTGGTACTAAAGTTGAGATTAAAAATCTAAACTCTTTTAAAGTTGTAGAGAATTGTATTAATTATGAGATAGAAAGGCAAACTGCATTATTAGAAAATGGAGAAAAAATTATTCAAGAAACTAGAGGTTGGGATGATAATAAATCAGAGACTTTTTCTCAAAGAAAAAAAGAGAATGCCAAAGATTATAGGTATTTTATGGAACCAGATATTCCACCTTTTGATACTAAAGAAATTGTTCTGGAAGCTAATCAAAGTATGAGAGAATTACCTTTTTCTAAGAGAAAAAGATTTGTATCTGAATATGGTTTGACAAAACAACAAGCAGAGACTATTACCAAAGATAGATATTTGGCAAATTATTATGAAAATACTATTTCTGAATTATTAGAGTGGTTTAGTATAAATAATCAAGATATAGAAAATCCTCTTAAAAGTGATAAATATCTAAAATTAGTGAAGCTAGCTACTAACTACCTTTTGACTGAGCTTATTCGAATGAATGGAGAGAATAGATCTGATTTTGTTGATCCAAGAATTACTGCAGAAAATTATGCTGAATTTATTACAATTGTTGCTAGTGGTGAAATATCCTCTTCTGGTGCTCAGACTGTTCTTGCAGAAATGTTCCAAAAAGGCTCTGATCCAAGTGATATTATTGAAGAAAAAAGTTTGAGGCAAGTAAATGATGCAGGAGCTTTACAGTCTATAGTTGATCAAGTTATTATAGATAATGAAAAGGTTGTGAATGACTATAAATCTGGCAATCAAAATTCAGTTCAGTTTTTGGTTGGTCAGGTTATGAAGACAAGTAGGGGAAGTGCTAATCCTCAAATAGCAAGAGAATTATTAGAAAAAACTTTAAATTAGAATAAGAATATGAAAATTAAGTGGCATGGTGAGGAATCAGTTTCAATAAAGACATCAAATGTTAAAGTAGTCTTTGGTTTATATGAACATAATAATAAGTTAACAGTTGTCATAGATAAAGATTCTCTTTTGATACTACCTTATAAATTAATAACATATAGTCATTTTATACAAGAAAAAGTTAATAAATCAGGTTGTTTTTTGATAGATGGGGCAGGAGAATATTCTTATAAATCAGCAACTATTATTGTAAAATCAATTAAAAGATTAGATAATTTAAAAACAAATATAGTTTCTATGTCAATTAATAATATGTTAATTGTTTATTTAGGTTCCCTAGATAGAGAGCTTGATGGTGAAGATATTGGGTTTGTTGGAAACCCTGATATACTATTTATTCCAGTAGGTGGATCTGGAGTCCTAAATAGTAATAAAGCAAATTCTTTAGTCAATTCAATTGAACCAAGAGTAGTGGTTCCTATGAATTATCAGTATGAGGATTTCTCAGTTGAAAAAAATCCTATAGATGGATTTGCTAATGAGTATGGATTCAAAAAAGATTTTGCGAGTGAATATGCAGTTAAGAAGTCTGAATTACCTTATGACACAACGGAAGTGAAATTATTATCAGTTGAAATTTAAGAATTAGTATGGAAAATTCAAATAAAAGAGAATTTATAGAAAAATTAGGTTATATCGAAGAGACAGATATTGTATTAGAGATGGAGAGATCTTATCTTGATTATTCTATGAGTGTGATTGTTGATAGAGCTTTACCTGATGTTAGAGACGGGTTAAAGCCAGTTCATAGAAGAATTCTTTATGCTATGCATAAATTGGGGTTAAAACCTGAAGCTAAATTTAGAAAATCAGCTACCATAGTTGGAGAAGTGCTTGGTAAATATCATCCTCATGGGGATACTGCTGTTTATGATTCTTTGGTTAGAATGGCTCAAGATTTTTCTTTGAGATATACTTTGGTAAAAGGTCAAGGTAACTTCGGTTCTATGGATGGAGACTCAGCGGCTGCTATGAGGTATACAGAGTCAAAGATGGACAAGATAGCAAGAGAGATGCTTGTTGATATTGAGAAAGATACAGTTAATTTCATTCCTAATTATGATGGTAGTGAGACAGAGCCTACAGTATTGCCTTCAAGAATCCCACAACTTTTAATTAATGGAGTTACTGGTATTGCTGTTGGTATGGCTACAAATATTCCTCCTCATAATCTTCGAGAAATTTGTAATGCAACAATAGCAATTATTGAAAATCCTAATATCACAGTCGATGAATTATTAAAATTTGTAAAAGGTCCAGATTTTCCTACTGGAGGAGAAATTTATAATTTTCAGAATATCCAACAAGTTTATTCTACTGGTAGAGGCCCTATAGTTACAAGAGCTAAAGCAGATATTGTAGAGAGAGGGAAAAAAGGCTTTAATATTATAGTTACTGAAATGACTTATCAGACTAATAAAGCTACTTTGATAGAGAAGATGGCAGATTTGGTAAGAGACAAAAGATTAGATGGAATTAAAGACTTGAGAGATGAATCAGATAAAGATGGTGTAAGGGTTGTGATTGAGTTAAAACCAGATGCTTATCCACAGAAGGTCTTAAATAAACTTTATAAGTTAACTGATTTACAAAAGACTTATCATGTAAATATGTTAGCTCTAGTAAATGGAATCGAGCCAAGAACTTTGTCTTTGAAACAAGCTTTGGAATATTATATTGCTCATAGAAAAGAAGTGATTGTAAGAAAGACAGCTTTCGAATTAAAACAAGCTAAAGATAGAGCTCATATCTTAGAGGGATTAAAAAAAGCATTAGATTTTATTGATGAAGTAATTTCTATAATTAGAGGTTCTGAGACAAAAGAGATAGCTAGAGTAAATTTGATTAAGAGGTTTGAGTTTAGTTTGATTCAAGTTCAGGCTATTTTGGATATGAGACTTCAAACTTTGGCAGGTTTGGAAAGACAAAAGATTCTTTATGAGTTAGCTGAACTCATGGCATTAATTAAAGAATTGGAATCTATTTTAGCATCTGATCAAAGAATTTTAGATATAATTAAAAATGATTTGAGAGAAGTGATTGAGGTATATGGAGATGATAGAAAAACTAAAGTATTTGATCATAGTTTAGATGATTTTAGGGAAATAGACTTTATTCCAAATGAACCTACAATTATAATTTTGACAAATGATGGTTATATTAAAAGAGTTGATCCCAAAGAATATAGATCTCAAAGAAGAGGTGGAGTTGGAATCTCTGGTGTTAAGACTAGAGATGATGATTTTGTATCTATTTTCTTAAGTACTACTACACATACAAAATTATTATTCTTTACTAATACAGGGAGAGTTTTGAAATTAAAGGCATATGAAATCCCAGAAGGATCAAGAATATCTAAAGGACAAGCTATAGTTAATTTCTTAGAATTGGGTAAAACAGAAAGTATTAAATCTATTTTACCAACCGAGCAAAATGATGGAAAGTATATAACTATTGTTACTAAGAATGCTACAATCAAAAAAAGTGAAGAATCAGTTTATGATAATGTTAGAAAAGGTGGAATTATTGCGATTAACCTAAAAGAAAATGATGAACTTGTAAATGCAATTTCTCATGGTGAAAAAACAGATGTATTTATATTTACTAAATTAGGAAAAGCAATTAGATTCGCAGAATTAGATTTAAGAGCAATGGGAAGAACTACAGGAGGTGTAAAAGCTATGTCCCTAAAAGGTGAAGATGAGATTATTGGTATGGAAAAAATCAACAGTAATGATGAAGAAGGTTGGCTTTTGATTATGACTGAAAAAGGTTATGGTAAAAAGAGTAAATTAAATTACTATAAAGTCCAAAATAGAGGAGGAATGGGAGTAAGAGTATCTAAAGTAACAGATAAAACAGGGTTAGTTGTTGGAGCAAGGGTTGTTAATAAAACAAATGATGAAGTTATTGCTATTTCTAAAGGTGGTAATATTATAAAAGTGAATATCAAAAAAGATATTCCTACACTAGGAAGAGATACCCAAGGAGTTAAAGTTATGAGATTATCAAAAGATGATATAGTGGCTTCAATAGCTATATCTGACAAGGATATGGAGGGGGAAGAAGAATAATTTTGTAAATATACTTATTAATGATATAATATATTTGCAGATAAAATTTTTAAATAAAAACAATATATGGCATCAAATCATTCATTAAATACATTTGAAAAAAATAAATGGTTGTTTATTGTTGCAGGTTTAGTAATGGCAATAGCAGTGGCAGGTATGATATTTATAGGTCCTCAGTTTCAAAATAAAGATAAAGAACCAGTTGTTAAAAAAGGTGAAGAAGTACCACAAACAGAAATTATTATGTGGGGATTATGGGACGAATCATCAGTTATAGATGAACTAGCGACCTCTTATCAGTCTATAGATCCTACAATAAAAATTACCTATAAAAAAGTTGCAATTACGGATTATGAAAAAGAGTTAGTACAGGCTTTAGCTGAGGATAGAGGCCCTGATATATTTGCTATACATCATACATGGCCATATCAGGCATCTATAATGAATCTAGCTCAACCAATGCCAGATTCAGTCATGACTCTTGATGAGTATTACAGTTCTTTTGTGAAAGTAGTTCCTAATGATTTTATAAAAGATGAAAAAATTTGGGGATTCCCTTTATTTATAGATACACTAGCATTCTTTTATAATAAGGACTTATATTATATTGAAAATATACAAGATCCACCCACAACTTGGGAAGAAGTTCAAAATTTATCTAAACAATTAACAAAAATTGATTTAAATGGAAATATTGTTCAAGCTGGTATAACTATGGGTGCTGGTGCAAATATTGCAAGATCTCCAGATATTATATCTCTCCTTATGTTACAAGGAGGAATAGATTTAAGTGGAACTATACAATATAGAGAAGGAAGTGAAATAACAAAAAACTATCTTTCATCAGCTGAAAATGTTTTAAAATTTTATACAGATTTTGCTAATCCTAGAAGTACACTTTATACTTGGAATTTGGCTCAGAATTACTCTCTAGATGTGTTCGCTCAAAAGAGAGCTGCTATGATGATAGGATATGGATATCATATAGAGCAATTAGCCACATTATCACCAAGATTAAATTATGGAGTATCCAAAATACCTCAGATATCAGATGATCCAAGTATATTGCCTGTTAATTATGCTAATTATTGGGGATATACTGTAGCTAAAAGATCACAAAATTCTGAATCATCTTATAAATTTTTGAAATTTCTTACTTCCAAAGAAGCATCTCAAAAATATTTTGAACTCACTAAAAGAGTTAGTCCAAGGATAGATCTTGTTAATACGATAAAACAGGATCCAACTTATGGAGTATTTGCAGATCAAATATTGACAGCTCAGAGTTGGAAACAACCCAATAATTATGAGGAAGACAAAAGAATAGTGGAGTCCATAGATAGTATTCTGAAGGGAGAACAAAATATTACAGATAGTGTAAGTGAATTTGTGAAATAATTTATTTATGTTATAATTTTTATATAATCTAAAAATCTATATATGAACTTATCTAAAAAAATATTTTTTACTCTGACTTTATTATCAATATGTAGTTTAGGAATAAATATAAACTCTGTTTATGCTGTTTGTAATCCCTCATGTGTTGACCCAAAAGTTTGTGACGAAGATACTTCTACATGTGTTGATACTACCTCAGAAGATGGTGGTGGAAATTCTAACTCAGAAACTCCAGTACAAGATGGTCTTGGAGAATTTTTAGGAGTTAATCCAGGTATCAGAACAGAAGGTACTCTGATAGGTTATATAGCTCAAATTATAAGATGGGCATTAGGACTTGTGGGTACTGTGTTTTTTGGTTTAGTATTGATGAGTGGATTTAATTATATGACAGCAGGTGATGATAGTAATAAAGCAAAACAATCTCTATCTAGTATAAGTAATGCTACAATAGGTCTAGTTTTGATGATAGGAGCTTTTTTAATAACAAATTATGTAATAAGTGCTGTATTAGCAGTATAATAATATGGAAAATACAATAAAATTATTAGCATCAACTGTAGGTCAAGAGTCACTTCCTCCAGTAGGAGCAATTCCTGACCCAGGTGTTACCGGAGTAGCACAAGGCACTCTTTTAGATTATATTCAGAATACTATTAATTGGACTCTAGGTTTTATAGGAATAATAGTATTTATTTTAATAATTTATGCAGGATTCATGTATCTAACAGCAGGAGGAAATCAAGGACAAGCAGAGTCTTCAGTAAAGATATTGACAAATACAGTGATAGGAGCCTTAATTTTATTCTTTGCCTTTGTTCTCACAAATGCAATTATAGGGTTTGTTTTCCAAGTTTAGTAAATGACTAAAAAATTATAAAATATAATAATAAGTATATTCTACAAAGTACTTATTTTTTTATTTTTTAAAACATAAATAATATTTGTGGGCATAGGTGGGTTCGAACCACCGACCAAAGGATTAAGAGTCCTCTGCTCTACCGACTGAGCTATATACCCTATTATGATTTATTATACACAAAAAAATAAATTTGTAAATCAAAAACCAGAAAATAATACTTAAATATTATTTTTTAATCAAAAAATTTTTAAATTTACTCAAATCTTTCTCAAATACTTTTTGTTCATAAGTTAATTTAAATTGACAAAAAAATAAGATACGTTTCCTTATAAAATAAATATTTTTAAATAAAAATTAAATACAAGATTTATTTGTAAGTTAATAAAAATTGACAAAAATTAAAAAAACTGATATAATATAGAAGTACAAATTGAAGATAGTACATCTATAAGCCTTATTATAATTAATATTATACAATATGAAAAAATTTAATTTATTGAAAAATTTAGGAATAACTATAATGTTCCTATTTCCTATATTATTAGGAGCTCCTAGTTATGGATATGCTGATGGATCAGGTGTAAATTTACAGCCAGACAATACAAGACAAGTTGGAGTACTTGTCAGTACAGAACTTTATCAATCTCAAGATTTGATAGGAACAATTTCGATTGTAATTAATTGGTTCTTAGGATTTGTGGGAATTATCGTATTCTTAATTTTCTTACTTGCTGGATTTGAATATGCAACAGCAGGAGGGGATGCAGGAAAGACAGAAACAGCTCAAAAGAGAATGATAAATGCTGTAATAGGTATGATTATCTTATTCTTTGCATTCACAGCTTCTAATACAATATTATCATTCGTATTTGGAGGAGTTGAGACAGGATCATTCCAATAATACTAAAAGATAAAATCTTCAAAAAAAGATAGGTGAGAAATCATCTGTCTTTTTTGTTTATATACTTATCCACAAAAACTTTAATTATCCACAGGTCAAATTGAATTGACAAAAATTAAAGAATTTGATAAAATCTGAATCAGAAGTACAAACTGAAGATAGTACTTTCTGTAATTTATTATAATTAATATTATATAATATGAAAAAACTTAATTTATTAAAAAGCTTAGGAATAGCTTCAATGTTCCTATTCGCTCTAGTATTAGTAGCTCCTAACTATGGTTATGCTGCAGTTGTTGATTATGGGGCAGACTGTGGAGGCCCTACTGGTAATACGTGTACAGCAGGAACTGCATGTAAGAATGCAACAGCAGGTGTAGCTGGAAAATGTAGATATGCAGCTAATCAGAATTGTTCAACTAATGGGGAGTGTGCATCTGATATATGTACTGCTAATAGATGTGTAGGTGGTGCTTCAGGAAGTACAGGTGTAAATCTAACAGGAGATAATACAAGACAAGTTGGAGTATTAGTAAGCACAGAGCTTAATCAATCACAAGATTTGATAGGAACTATATCAACAGTAATTAACTGGTTCTTAGGATTTGTGGGAATTATCGTATTCGGTATCTTCTTGATCGCTGGATTCGAATATGCAACAGCAGGAGGAGATGCAGGAAAGACAGAAACAGCTCAGAAGAGAATGACCAATGCAGTTATCGGTATGGTTATCTTATTCTTTGCATTCACAGCTTCCAATACAATCTTAACATTCGTATTTGGAGGAGTTCAAACTGGATCATTCCAATAATACTAAAAAATAAAATCTTCAGATTAAGACGGATGAGAAATCATCTGTCTTTTTTGTTATTTAAAACTCCAAAAATCAGAGATTTTTACCCCTTTTCGGAAATCCACCCCGTCACCTTCGGTGCCACCCCTCAAGAGGGGAATTTAAAGCAGTTGTATCTCATCCCCCTTTTTTGAAGGGGGGTGTCTCGTAAGAGACGGGGGTTGTAAAAGGATAGAGAGAGTGTGAATCCTTTAAAATTTTAAATTTGACAGGGGAGAAAGGGTGTGGTATAATAATTTTGTATTCGACACTAGTCGCGTCCCTCCTAGAGATAGGAGGCTTTTTTTTACAAATTGTATAATTTTTTAAATCCAGTTTTAATAGATTTAAAATCATTTATATCTAATTTTCCAATTTGATTTTGTATTCTACGATAGTCAATAACTCTTATTTGGTTGAGACAAGCTATCATATTTGTATTTTTATAGACAAAATTTATAAACCAAGAACCAGATTTGATTTTTGTAGAAGTAGGTATAACTAAATAAGTATAATTAGAAAGTTTCTTAAAAATAATAACAGGTCTTGTGTATCTATTAGATTTACCACTAATTTCAGTTCCAATATTTTCCCCAAGATGGCACCACCAGAGATCTCTTTCTGACACAAAAGGTGGTTTATGATTGTTATTATCTAATTTAGGTTTCAAAGAAAACCAATCTTGGAAATTTTTAATAAAGTTTTGCATAAGAAATAAATTAATCTTGTGTATATTATACTTAAAAAGTCGGATTTGGTCAAAGAAGAAAAGGCGACACCCTGTCGCCATAATATAAAATCCCAAAAATAAGATTGGTAAAATTTCAAATAATACAACCCCAAAAATCAAATTAATAATACTTTAAATTAAAATTCTACAACCCCAAAAATCAGAGATTTTTACCCCTTCAAAAGGTGTATTTAAGAGTCTTTAGTTTTTATCCACCTTTTTTGAAGGGGGTAGGGGTTTGTAAGTTTTTTTTAAATTAAGTTAGAGTTAAAATAGAAAATTACAAAATAAATAATTTTTTTGTAATTTCGATAATAAATTTAATTTAGTATTTATATATCTAATTTGATATTTTACTTATAATATACCAAATTAGCTTTTATTATTTTTTAAACATAATAATTTTTATTTGTAAATTTCTGATTAAGATGTTAATATATTATCATAAAAGTTTAAAATTTTTTAGTATGTTGGATATAGAATTTATCAAAAATAATGCCTCTTATATGAAGCAAGTTTTGATTAATAAGAATAGTAAGATTTCTATTGATGATTTATTGTCTATTTATGATAAGAGAAAAAATTTATTGAATCAGGTTGAAGTCTTAAGAAAAAATAAGAATCAAATTGCTGATCAAATGAAGAATATTAAAGATTTGGCTCAGGATGAAAAAATAGATTTGATAAACAAAGGTAAGGATATTAAACAAAATTTAAACAAGCTTGAGTCAGATTTGGACATTATAGATAAAGAATATCTTGATATCATGTTAAAGGTACCAAATTTTTACTCAGAAGACACTCCAATAGGTAAGAATGAGACTGAGAATAAAATTTTAAGACAAGTTGGAATAATTTCTCAATTTGATTTTGACCCAAAGGAACATTGGGAATTGGGTGAGAAATTGAATTTGATTAATACCCAAAAATCTGCAGTTATCTCTGGTTCTAGATTTGCTTATCTTGTGGGTGATTTAGTTAGATTACAATTTAGTATTGTTCAAATGGTATTCGATACTTTGACTAATCAAAAAATTTTAAAAGAAATTATGCAAAAAAATAATTTAGAAGTATCAGATACTCCATTTATTCCTGTAATTCCCCCTGTTCTAATGAGACCAGAAGTTATGGATAGAATGGGTAGACTTCATCCGATGGATGAGCGGTATCAAACTACTATTGATGGACTTATGTTGGTTGGTAGTGCTGAGCATACATTAGGACCTCTTCATATGGATGAGCTTATTAATATAAAAGAGAATCCAATACGATATGTAGGATATTCAACAGCATTCAGGCGAGAAGCTGGAACATATGGTAAAGATATGAAGGGAATTTTGAGGCTTCATCAATTTGATAAGATAGAAATCGAGACATTTACAACCAAAGAAAATGGTTTTGTGGAACAAGATTTTATTGTGGCTATTCAAGAATATTTAGTCCAACAATTAGAATTACCATATCAGATGGTCCTTAAATGTACAGGAGATATGGGAAATCCAGATATAAGAGCTCTTGATATAGAGACTTGGATGCCTGGCCAAAATCAATATAGAGAAACTCATACTTCTGATTATATGGGAGATTTTCAGTCAAGGAGGCTTAAAACTCAATATTTAGATAAAAGTGGAAATAGAGAATTTGCTCATATGAATGATGCTACTGTCTTTGCAATTGGTAGAATTTTGATTGCTATTATGGAAAATTATCAGACAAAAGAAGGTTATATTAGAGTTCCAAAAATTTTACAAAAATATTTAAATAAGGATTTGATAAAGTAAAAATTTGTCATTCAGTATAAAAAATGTTAGAATTAATTAAAGATTTAAATTAGAATTCTGGTTAAAATAAGACTTTTGTTTATGAAAAAAAATATAATAATTATATTTGGAATAATTTTACTAAGTATTAGTTCTAATTTTGTTTTTGCTACAGAGATAATAGAAGATATAGAAGATATCCCTAATATCCAAGTTGAATCTATGGAAGAAAATACTTTTCCAGAAACTAAATTTATAAAAGCTAAAGTAATTGAGGTTAAATCTATAGAAGAAGAAATTAATGGGACTCTTTATAAAAAGCAAGATTTGAGGGTTGAAATTTTAAATGGAGATAGAAAAGGTGATCAGATTGAAGTTTTGGGTTCAAATTCTATAAATCTTGATAAAAGTCAAACTTACAGAGAAGGTGATAGATTAATTGTCTCAGAAAATAAATATTCTAATGAAATAACTTATTCTGTTTATGATAGGGATAGAATAAATGGTATTTTAATGGTTACTGGAATCTTCTTTTTATTTGCTATGATTGTGACTAAACTAAAAGGTTTGGGTTCAATTATAGGTTTATTTTTGAGTATTTTAGTTTTAATGAGTTATATACTACCAGCTATTATTAAAGGACAAGATCCTTTAATAGTGACCCTAATAGGTACTTTATTTATAGCATCGATTAGTTTGTTTATGGCTCATGGATTTAGATTAAGAACTACAATAGCTTTTATTAGTTTGATGATAACCTTTATTTTTTCATATTTTGTATCTTGGTTTTTTGCTAATATTTCTTTGATGTTTGGGGCTGGTGAAGAAGGAGCATTTTATACTCAATATTTAATTCAAGATCTAAATAATGTTACGATAGATCTAAAAGGTCTATATCTTGCTGGAATAATGATCGGTATGCTTGGGGTTTTAGATGATGTAACTATAGCTCAATCTTCAGCTTTAGATGAGATAAAAAGAGCTAATCCTAAGATTAAGTTCAAACAACTTTATCTAGCAGGAGTTTCTATTGGTAGAGAACATATTGCTTCTTTGATTAATACTCTTGCTTTGGCTTATGTTGGTGCTTCTCTTCCTTTATTTCTTACTTTATATGTAAATGAAAGAAATGATCCTCTTTGGGTTATCCTTAATTCAGAATATATTTCTCAAGAGATTATCAGGACAATGGCAGGTAGTTTCGCAATAGTGCTAGCAGTGCCGATTACTACTTTTATTTCAGCAAAAGTATATACCCACCCTAAAATAAAATTAAAGAAGAATAAAAAAGGAGAAATTTCTCATACTCATCATCATTAAAAATATGAAAAAGTATTTACAAAAAATAATAGGAATAAGTTTAATTTGGCTCCCCAATATAATGTATGGAGCAGAAGGAGGATTGGTAAAATGTGGGGTAGGAAGAGATTGTACAGTATGTGATATGTTTATATTAGTAAGAGATATAATGAATTTTTTATTTCAATTATTAGGAGTAATGGCAGTAATAAGTATAGTAATAGGAGGATTTTATATGGTAATCTCCTCAGGAGATCAAGGTAAATATAAGCAAGGAGTAGACATAATTAAGAATGCAATACTAGGAATAGTATTAACATTATCCGCATTCATAATGTTTAATTTTATATTAGTAGGGTTAGGATTTCAGGTAAGTAATATAGGATTTGGAGGAGGTGGGGAAGAATCTGATGCATTACAATTTGAGCAAAAAGGAGAAGATTTTAGCTTGTTTAGAGTGAAATGTGATAGTACTTCATATTTCTTAGAAAGAGAGGTGAATTTAGTTGGTGGTGGTACAAGTGTAGTGGGCGAAAGTGTTACAGCAAGAACAGGAAGTAGTACGGCAGATTCCGGAGAAGTGGTTTCTACAATAAAAGGAGTAGCATCTTATTATGGTCCAGGATTTCATGGGAGGAAAACTGCTAATGGCGAGACTTTTGATCAGAATGCAATGACAGCAGCTCATAGAAGTTTACCTTTTGGAACTAAAATAAAAGTTACTTATATAAAAACTGGAAAATCTGTAGAAGTTAGAATTAATGATAGAGGTCCATTTACTAAAGATGGTGCTGGTAATTATGCTAGAATTATAGATTTATCGCAAGGTTCAGCAGAATCTATTGGTATGAAAGCTGATGGTACAGGAGAAGTCAAATTGGAAATTTTAAAGTAAAAAATTATGCATACTTTTTTAAAAAAATATCTATTAAATTTCATTATAATATTATGTTTTTTGATTCCAAGTTTTGTTAGGGCTGAAGGTTATAAAATATATTTATATTATGATGAGCCAAATAATATTCTAAGTTTGGATAAAAGTATTAATCCTAATATAGTTTTTAATTCTAAAATTAGTGATGAAGATACTTATCAAGGTATGATTTCAAGAGGAGTAGAAGGTGACAAGGATTGGGAAAATGAATCAAGTAAATATAAGTTTTATATAGATTTTATTGGTAATGATGGTACTTACAAACATAATTTTGGGTTTAACCCAAAAGTTGGATCTTTTGAAATTATAATCCCTTATCTTAATTGGGTTCAGGAATTATCTATAAAGTCAGTAGAAACTCAAACAAATATTCTATCATTGGATGTAGGAGATTTTTCTACTTGCAATCAGAATCTAATTTGTGAATTCGAGCTAAATGAAGATTCTATGTGTAATCCAGATTGTATTAATTATACAGGTGAGCCAATTGTGTATTCTGATCAAACTCAAGAAAAGTTAAATCAGGGAAATGGATTTATTAAAGATGATCAAGGAATAGTTACATTGACTAGAATTTCTGGTTCTGATAATAGTCAAGATAATGACTCAATTGAAACAAATCAGAAAAATCCTCCTATCTGGCCTTTAATTTTAGGAATAGTATTATTAATAATTGGTTTGGGAGTATTTATTTATTTTAGAATCAAGAAAAAAATAAAATAAATAATGAAGATGAAGGAAATCTATGATATAATTAAATTGAATATAAGTTATAAATATTATATGAGAAAAATAATACAAAAAGTAATACTAAGTTTAATTTGGCTCCCCAATATAATGTATGGAGCGGAAGGAGGATTGGTACAATGTGGAGTAGGAAGAGATTGTACAGTATGTGATATGTTTATATTAGTAAGAGATATAATGAATTTTTTATTTCAATTATTAGGAGTAATGGCAGTAATAAGTATAGTAATAGGAGGATTTTATATGGTAATCTCCTCAGGAGATCAAGGTAAATATAAGCAAGGAGTAGACATAATTAAGAATGCAATACTAGGAATAGTATTAACATTATCCGCATTCATAATGTTTAATTTTATATTAGTAGGGTTAGGATTTCAAGTAAGTAATATAGGATTTGGAGGAGGAGGAACGGAATCTGATGCATTACAATTTGAGCAAGAAGGAGAAGATTTTAGCTTATTTAGAGTGAAATGTGATAGTACATCATATTTTTTGGCAAGAGAAGTTAATTTGGGAGGAGCTGTAAGTGGAAGTAATACTGGTGCAACAGGTACAGGAAATAGTAGTACTGTAGGAGCTGAAAATGTAGCTTGTCTAGAGTTAAGTGATTCAACAGCTTCAGATGGAGTAAAAGCAGTTATGAGAACGATAAACTTTTATGAGCATACTAATGTTAGTGCGGATTCGTATTATATTGCAGTAGGTGGTTCAACAATAAAAAATACACCAAATTTTCATCCTAGAAAAATAACAGCAAGTAATAGTACAGCTTATGGTAGATATCAAATGATAGATACAACATGGACAGGATGGGCCGCGGCGGCTGGTATTCCAAAAAATGTTCCTAGAACAACAGTAGGAAGAGGAAGTGGCTGGGGAGTTGGTACTATGGATTATGATATGTCTCCAGCTAATCAAGACTTGGCAGTAGCTAAATTTTTAAATTCTAAAGGATTAACTGATTGTGAAGCATTTAATAATCCTGCTAATAAAATAAATGAAAAGCTTTGTCAATGGGCTAGTATAAAAGGTTGTAGTCAGCCTAATAATAAAACAAATACTACAGATGCAAATACTATTTGTAAAAAAATGATGGAAGACGAAGTTAGTGGTAAATGTAAATGAAATATATGAAAAACTTACTGAAATTAATATTTATTCTAGTATTAATATTGGGTCTTAGGATATCTAGGGCAGATACTAGTTCTATGCAATATTATCATATTAATATATATAGTGAAAATAATAATCTATTTTTGGATAAAAATATTAACAATATAAAAGTATCTGAAATTAATATAAAGTCAGAATATGAATTCTATTTTAAAGATGATCCAAATTTTAGAAATAACAATAATTACTTAGAACTTAATTTTGAAGGTTTTTCACCAGATTATAAATGGACAATTTATGTAAAAGAAAATTTAAGAAATGGAGTAAATACAATTCAGTTACCTTATTATCCTCATGCAAAACAGTTGAATATAATTAGCCCTACAGGAGCAAAACTGAACATAGATTTGACTACATATGCTACTTGTAACCAAAACAATGTTTGTGAATATGAGCAAGGAGAAACAGAACTTAGCTGTATAATGGATTGTTATTATGATGAAAATATAAATAAACCCATTGTCTACTCCACCAAAACAGAACAAACACTACAAGCAAATAATGGAATAATAAGAGATCAAGAGGGAACAACTTTACTAAGATTTCAAGATTCAAATTCAACACAAAATAATCAAAATTCAGTAGAAGAATCAGAAGAGACAAAAACACCAATTTGGCCATTAATTTTAGGAATAGTATTATTAGTAATTGGTTTAGGAGTATTTATTTACTTCAGAATTAAGAAAAAGAATCAATAATATGGCATATCTAAAAGAAAGGGAAAGGAAAAGTTTTCATCAAAGATTAAGGCAAGATAAAGATCTTACTAACACTCTTTCTGATATGAAAGTAAGAGCAGAAGAATTAGCTGTAGAAAAAAGAGCAGAAGAAATAGGGATACCTTATCTGAATCTTAAATTTATTCCAATCAATCCTGAAGCTTTAAAATTGATTACAATTGAGCAAGCTAAAGCTACAAATATGCTTATTTTCCAAAGAGGTGGTATGAATCTAAAAATAGCCCTCTTGGATGTAAATAATCCTACAACTAAAAATTTATTACAATACTTTTATCAAGAAGGATATAATTTGGATATCTATTTAATATCATCTAGGAGCTTAAAAAAAGGTTTAGATGCATATAAATTTATTCAAGATAAAACCCCAGTCCTAAAAGAAACTTTATTGGTTCCAGAAAAGTTAGTGACAACTTTTGAAGAAAATATAGAGAGTCTAGGATATTTGGCAAGTAAATTAAAAGGAGCTGATATTTCAGAATTTATGCAAACTTTTTGTGCTGGAGCATTAGCTACTGGTACAAGTGATATTCACTTAGAGCCAAAAGAAACCTCTACACTGGTGAGATATAGAGTGGACGGAGTTTTACAAGATATAATTAATTTTGATAAAACTTTTTATAAATCTATTGTGGCTAGAATAAAAAATTTAGCCTCTTTAATGCTTAATATTACCACTTCTTCTCAAGATGGTAGATTTTCAATTGTACTTACTGATGAGGATGGAGTAAAACTAAAAACAATTGATGTTAGGGTATCTATTCTTCCAGGTAAAAATGGAGAGGTGATTGTTATGAGATTATTAAATCCAGATATGCAAAAATTAGATGTGCATACTTTTGGGATAAGAGATGTTTTTTTGGATAAAATTATTAGAAATTTAGATAAACCACAAGGTTTAGTAATGCTTTCAGGTCCAACAGGTTCAGGTAAAACAACGAGCCTTTATGCTTTTCTTAATTATATCAATCACTCGGATGTGAATATAATTACAATTGAAGATCCAATTGAATATAGGCTTAAAAGTGTAAATCAAACTCAAATAGATGTAAAAAGAGGATATACTTTTGCTAGTGGACTTCGTGCTATTATGAGACAAGATCCAGATGTCGTTATGGTAGGTGAGATTAGAGATAAGGAGACAGCTAATATAGCTGTCAATGCTGCGATTACAGGTCATTTAGTTTTTTCTACTATTCATACAAATGATTCTATTGGAATTGTGACCAGATTGAAGGAATTTAATGTGGATACGAATGTTGTTGTGTCTGCTATGAATCTTTTTGTGGCACAGAGATTATTAAGAAGATTATGTCCTCATTGTAAGGAAGAATATCATCCAGATGAAATAGAAAAAGAAAAAATCAATAAAGCTTTGGCTGTTATTTCTCCTAAATCAGGGCTTACAATTCCAAGAGATTTGGATACTTTATATAAACCAGTTGGATGTCCAGAATGTTTAGGGATTGGATATAAAGGTAGATTTGCAATTTATGAACTTTTTGAGATGAAAGAGAATATTGCAGATTTAATCTTAAAGAATGAATCAGAATTTAAAATTTTTAGAAAATCCATCGAAAATGGTATGATCACACTTTATCAAGATGGAGTTTTGCATGCATTAGATGGTGAAACTTCACTTGTAGAAGTTGAGTCAGTTGCTGGTAATACAAATTATATAGATGATCTTTATGAAGCTAGTTTGACATCATCTCTATCCCGAGGAGTGAGATTAAAGAAATACAAAGAGACAAATGTAACTTTAGATACAATTAATCAAATTAAGGAAGATATGAGTATTGACGAACAATTACAAATCATAATGGCAACAGGAGTTCAATCTAAAGCTACAGATATTCATATAGAACCAGACAATGCTAACCTTATAATCAGATTTAGAGTAGATGGAGTTTTGATGGAAGCTGTTAGATTATCCAAATCAGTTTATCCTCAGATTCTAGGACAAGTAAAAATAATGTCAGGAATGAGATTGGATATAGCTAATGAAATTCAAGAGGGAAGATTTACAATTTTTGGAGAAGAAAATTTTGATGTTAGGGTCTCAATTGTTCCTGGTGGATATGGACAGACTATAGTACTTAGAATCTTAAGATCAGATATTGAAGGAGTAACTTTGACAGAACTTGGTATGGATGAGTATAATCTTGCTATTTTAGAAAAAGAAGTAAAGAAAACAACAGGATTAATCTTAGTCACAGGTCCAACAGGAGCAGGTAAATCTACAACATTATATGCAGCTCTAAACACAATCAATCAACCAGGTGTAAAAATTATTACCATTGAAGATCCAATTGAGTATAAAATGTCAGGTATACTTCAAACTTCAGTAAATAATGAATCAGGTTATACTTTTTCTAATGCTCTTCGTGCTCTTTTGAGACAAAATCCAAATGTTGTTTTGATAGGAGAGATTAGAGATAAAGAGACAGCTGAGACTTCAATTCAAGCAGCAGCCACAGGTCATTTGCTTTTATCTACACTTCACACCAATGATGCAGCATCGGCAATACTTAGATTAGTCGATTTAGGTATTGGGCTCACAGAAATAGCAACTTTTGTAAATGTTAGTGTAGCCCAAAGAATTATTAGAAAATTAGATGAACAAACCAAACAAAAAAGAATGCTAACAGATAGTGAAAAAGAAATTTTGAAACAAAAATTAGGTATAAAATATAGTCATCATATGAAAGATTTTATCTATGAATCATCACCATCTCTTAAAAATCAAAGCGGATATTCGGGAATCCAAGCTATCTACGAAATATTTGTGATATCTGATGAAATAAAAAAACTAATCCCAAAGATGACAAATGTTCAGGAATTAAAAGATATTGCAATTAAAGAAGGTATGATAACTTTAGAAATGGCTGGAATAATGGCTGTTTTAAAAGGAATTACTGATATAAAAGAAGTAGAAAGAGTATTAGGTGGAAAAATTTTAGGTTGATAAAAAAATATTTTTATAAGATACTAAAATAAATCTATGCAAACAAAATTAAAATATATAATATTGCTACTAATATCTGCTCTAAGTTTCAGTGTTGTGTACCTTTGGAATAAAAATCAAACAATAAATAACAAAGATAATTTAGTTCAACTAGGGTCTGTTATAAGTACAGAAAATCCAAATATTCATTATTCTTATCTTAAAGATAAAAATTTTTTTGAAGAAGCTTTCCAAAATTTATCAGTGCCAACAGAGAAAAAAGATATTAAAGCCATTATCGTTCCTCATCATTTGATTGCTAAAAACCTTATAGCAGAAAATTTTAATCAAGTGAAAACTAATGAAGAGCTAACAGTGTTTTTGATGAGTCCAAATCATTTTGGAGCTGGTAGTGGGGGCTTGATAACTTCTGAATATAGTTGGAAAACTCCCTATGGAACTTTGGAACCAGATTTGGATATGATTAATTTATTAAAAAGAGATCAAGTAATTAATATAGACGAGAAGCCTTTTTTGAATGAGCATGGAATTTCTGGAATTGTTCCATTTATCAAGCGAAATCTACCTAATGCTAAGATTCTACCCATTATCACCAAAGACATAACAAGAGAATCAGATTTACAAAATTTTATTGAGACTTTATCAGATAATTTACCAGAAAAATATCTTTTTGTGGCTTCGCTAGATTTTTGTCACAATACAGACAGTGATTTATGTGATCGAAATGACGAGAAAAGTCTAAATATTATCCAAAAATTTGACTATGCTAATTTCTCCGAAGTGGATGTGGATTCTCCAAAAACATTGAAAATTAATATGGAAATATTGGAAAAAGTTGGATATAAAAAGTTTGAATTACTGAAAAATACAAATTCTACCAAAATACTAAACAATCCAGATTTAGAAGAAGTTGTCAGCTATCTTGTAGGTTATTTTAGTAAAGGTGAGCCAACAAAACAAAGTCGAGACAAAGTCAACTTATGGTTTTTTGGAGATATGATGTTGGATAGATATGTTAGGCAAATTATTAATCAAAAAGGAGTAGAATATTCTTTTGTGAATCTAAAAGAAAAATTGTTGGAAAAAGATCTGGTTATTGCTAATTTGGAAGGATCTTTTACTGATTATAAACCCAAAGCTCTTGCTCCAAATAATATGTCTTTTACTTTTGATCCTAAAATTGTCCCAACTCTAAAGGAATTAAACTTTGGATTGTTTGGACTTGCTAATAACCATTCACTCAATTTTGGGAAAGAAGGCTTAGCTCAATCTAGAGAATATTTAAGCCAAAATCAAATAGAATATTTTGGAGATCCTTTGAATCAAGATTTAAGTTTAATAAAAGAAATTAAAGGTTATAAGATAGGTTTTGTGGGATATCATGAATTTAGTAATCCAGATTTGGCACCAATTTTGGCAGAGATAAAGAATTTGTCAGACAAAACAGACCTTATTATTGTAAATCCACATTGGGGAATAGAATATAAAAAAGTTTTCTCAAATTCTCAACAATCAAAAGCTCATCAATTTATAGATGCAGGAGCTGATATTGTGATTGGACATCATCCTCATGTGATACAGCCAATTGAAATTTACAATGGAAAAGCTATTTTTTATTCTTTAGGTAATTTTATTTTTGATCAGACTTTTTCTTCAGATACCCAGCAAGGTTTGAGTTTAGAAATTACTATAGATAATAATCAGATAAAATATCATCTAACAGTACTCCAAAGTAAAAATCTGCAAGTAGATTATATGGATAAACTCAATGAAGAAAAGTTGCTACAAGATTTGGAGGGTATAAAAGAGTTTGAGTTAACTTTATAAATTATACCTCTTGTTGATAACTTTATTATATTTTTAGAAATAAGTGATATAATATAAATGTACTTATAAAAATATAACTAAAATTTATAGAATATGGGAAATGATAAAAATATTGATCCATTTGATAGAATAATCAAATTTACTAGTATGGAATTTATCCCAGCAGCCGAATGTGGAAAACCAGTGATTTATTTGTACCCAGAAAAAACTTCTAAAATTGATGTTAAAGTTTATCCAAAAGGAGGATTTACCTTTACAGAACCTGAATATAATGATGGTTGGAAAGTTATGGCTACACCAAAAGGAGAATTGACTGAGATTAGCTCTAATAAAAAATATCCATACCTATTCTGGGAAGGAAGAGGGGGGATTTATAAGACTCCTAAAAGAGGATTTATTACAGAAACCAAAAACTTGAATAAATTCTTAACCGATAAATTGACTGAATTAGGTCTAAATCAAAAAGAGATAGCGGATTTCTTAGAATTTTGGGAGCCAAAAATGCAAGAAAAACCTTATTATTTTGTTACTTTTCTTGGAAATAAAGAAATGGATTCTATTGCTCCATTAGAAATTAATCCAAAACCAGATACTACAATTAGAGTTTTGATGGATTATATACCACTAGATAAACCAATTGAGGTTGAAGGCTATAAAATTAAAACTCCTGAAAGAAAAGGATTTACAGTTGTGGAATGGGGAGGAGTCTTGAAATAAGCTTAGAATATAAGTGTTAATAAACTAAAAAGGGGGTAATACAACACCCTCTTTTTTTGATTTACTAAATAGAAAATAGATATTTCTAAAAGTTCAGGTTTAACTCAATTTCTTTTTTAACTCTTCCAAAGCTAATTTTCTCATAGAAAATAAATTTTTCTCTTGTGATTCCATCTGAGCAAAAGTTTTTGAACTACTATTTGGTATAAATATTGAGTCCCAACCGAATCCATTTGAACCTTTGGGAGTAGAAGATATAGATCCTTCTATTTCTCCAATAGCATAATAAAATTTATCACCATCAAAAAATGATACAATAGTTTTTGCAATAGCTCTTTTATCCTCAAAACTAATTAGCATATTAATTAAATCCTGATTAGAAAGTGAATTTGAGAACCATTTGATGAGTGTCCCAGGTAATTTGCCCCAAGCTAAAAATTCTAAACTGGTATCTTCGATCAAAACAACTTTATTTGTCTTTGTATAAGCATCTTTGGATTTTATTTTAGCTATTTCTATCAAATCTAAACTTTGAGGTTCTAGTAAATCAATATCAATTTGTAATAAATCTGTGTTTAAAATTTGATTAAACTCCTTTAATTTATTGTAATTCGAAGTGGCAAAATATTTAGGTAAATTCATATTAAGGGGATTATTTTATAAAAAATCTTTAAATTCTTCTTTTATATCTTCTACGGAGACAATTTTTTTCTCTTGATTCTCTTCTAAATCTACAAGATCAATTATTTGACTTTTATCTTGAATATTTTCTATAGGTAGACTTGTTTCAATCGTGGAGTTAGGATTTGTTTCAATAATACAATCTACTTTTATCTCTTGATTAAAAATATCTTTTAGAACTAGCTCAATCTCTGGAGCTAATTTTGCTAATCTATTTTTATAGAATACAGTAGGTAGTGAGACAGTAAGAGTATTGTCTAAGTATTTAATAGGTTCAGCTACTTTGATGATCGGAATAAAAGTTTTGAATTTTCTATTTAAAACTTGTTTTACATCATTAAATTTTTGTTTTATAAAATAAATATCTATCTCTTGATTCTCTTCTTGTACCACTTCTATATTGGGTTTTGGTTTGAAATCTTTAGCTCTAAAAGGATTATCATAACCTTTGGAAGTCTTTGGTATTAAATCTGGCTTTGGAATTATGGGAGTAGGTTTTTCTTCTATAATTGGTTTCTTGGGAAGACTCAAGTTTTGATTTGGTATTATTTGGGGATTTGATTTAGTTTCTGATGTCTCTTTGATAAGTTCAGGATTAACTATAATTATGGAATCAGATTTGTATAATGTATTTTCTGCAATAGCAATTTCTATTGGAATTTGAGGAAGATAAGATTTTGGGATGAATTCTTTTCTTGACTCAAGAGAATTTAATAGGGAAGACCAAAATTTGGTATCTTTTTTTTGTGATAAATTGATTAATAAATTCTTATCATCTTCTAATAAAGAGTTTGTATTAATTAAATTAGTTGAGATACTTAATAAAAATAGAGTATGTGTATTTCTGATTAGATTATTATTAAGGTCATTTATATCATATCCTGAATCTGATAAAGAATTAATAAATTGCAGAGCTTCTGTTATTTTATCAGATGAAATAAAGTTTAGAATATCTAGACTAGCTTGATATGTGTTTTTCCCTATAATCATTTCTGCTATTTCAGTTGATATAGACTCAGATTTATAAGAAAGAATTTTTCCCAAGATACTCTCAGCATCTCTGGCACCTCCCATTGAAAGGTTTATAATTTGATTTAGAATTTGTTTATCTAAAGTCACTTTTTCTTGCTCCAATATGTAAGATAGTTTTTGATAAAGATCATTTGCGGATAGGGGAGTAAAGTTAAACTGTTGAACTCTAGATAGAATAGTCGGTATCATTTTTTGGGGATCGGTTGTCGCTAGGATGAAAATAACATTGTGTGGCGGTTCTTCAAGAGTTTTTAGGAAAGCATTAGCAGCTTCCTTAGTGAGCATATGAGCTTCATCTAAGATAAAAATTTTATAGCCATTAGATTTTCTTGGAGCAAAACGAATCAGTTCTTGTAGATTTCTTATATCTTCAATTTTACGATTAGAAGCAGCATCAATCTCAATTAGATCAACAAAAGAATTATCATTAATAGAATTACAGGCATAACATTTATTACAAGGTTCAAATTCATCAAATTTTCTATTCTCACAATTAAGAGATTTAGCAAATACTCTTGCCATGGTAGTTTTACCAGTTCCTCTTGGACCAGAGAAAAGATAGGAATGCACTGTTCTATTAGTTAGGATAGCATTTTGTAGGGTTATTTTTGTGTCATTTTGTCCAAAAATTTGATTGAAGTTTTGGGGACGATATTTCCTGTACAGTGCAATCATAAAGTTTATTTATTTAAATATATTTTATTATATCATATATGAGTTGATTTATAAAGTTTATGTATTCATCTCGTACATAAGATTGACAAAAATAATATACTAATATATAATGAAAATGTAATTTATCAAAACATAAATAGACTATGGATCTATTACTTTATTTGTTTGTTCTCAATACTAAGGTATTTGAGATTATTGACACTGTAGTTTTTTCTAATCAAATTTCTTCTTCAGAAGAAAAAGTTGTCTACAATAAGAGCCAATTTGATGCAATCAGTTATGGTTGTGCTCGTTACTACCAATTATATAACGAGTCCAATCCAGTCTGTGACAAATTTGTTGCAGACAACAATAATGGTATTATTATCATTGATGATACTGTAAAATAATCAAATTTTAGCCCTACATTTACTTAAAGTGTAGGGCTTTTATTTTTAATAAAACTTAAGTTGTTTATGTAAATAAGATACTTCTTCTTCTATATTTACTCTAAATTCATTATAAACACTATCTTTTATCAATTCAATTAGTTTAACTAAATCAGAGTAAGAGGTTTTATTTTCTAGATTTAAAATGTAGTTTGCATGTTTTTCACTAATTTGGCAGTATCCAATTTGATAACCTTTGAGTCCTACTTTTTCAATCAAGTAACCAGCTGGAATTATCTTCTTTTTATTAAACTCTATTATTTCAGGATATTTATCTAAAATATTTTTATCCAAAATTTCTTTCTGATAATTTTTAAAAATACAACCAGAACAAGCAAATCCAGTTGGTTGAGATTCTCTTTTTTTTGTTATAAAGGAGACTACATTTTGTCTAGCTTCCTTAATATCTCCAGCTCTAAGTTCGAATTTACCACCAAGAATAATGTCTTTATTATCAATTTCTTTAAAAGTAGAATATCTATAATTGAACTTGAATTCAGAAGAATCAATTTCTTGTATTTTATCTTCGCGATAAACCACTATAGATTTTAGTAAATCTTTTGTTTCACCTCCAAAAGCTCCAGCATTTCCTCGTATTCCTCCACCTAAGCTAGATGGAACTGATGCCATCCATTCTAACCCAACTAGATTTTTAGAATGAGCTCTACCTACTAAAGAACTAAATGATATTCCAGCTTCTGCAATTAAAGTTTTATCTATAACTTCTACTCCTTGCATATTCATTTTTAAAACTAAACCATCAATTCCAGAGTCATCAATAACAAGATTGCATCCAGCTCCAATAATTGCTGTATGTATATTTTTTTCTCTGCTAAATCGAATAGCTTTCACCAAATCATCTATATTATTTATAATAGCAAAAAATTTAGCATCACCACCAATTTTAAATGTGGAATAATTAGCTAAATTAATATTTTCTTTGATTAAATCATTCATAATCTATAAATTATTTTCTATCCAATTCAAGTACTAAAAATTTATCTTTATTAAATAAACTTTCTTTAATATTTATATTATTTTTGTTGATTGATATTTCATCAGCCGATTTCCTCCAAGATAATTTTATGCTAGGATCTAATACAATATTTTGATTGTATTTAGATCTAATATCTCCAGCTTGTTTTTGTAATATTATTGAATATAGATCTTTCTTTTTTAATTTGAAAGGTAATTCATATTCTATACTTACTTCCGATGTTTGTTTAGTTCCTGTAGTTTTCCAACCACCAAATACAGTTTTATTAGATTCTATACTTTCTGTAATATTAAATTCTTCTATGAATTTTTCAGATTTATAAATCTCTTCTAGATCTTTATCTATAGTATAATCTTTAGTATATTCTGGTAGTTGAACTTTTTCTCTTTCCTCAAATCCTTCTGCTTTTATAATTTTTGCTCCTTTAGGAACATACAATCTAAGATAATTAATATTAGGGACATTCCACCATTTATATTGTTTATCGCCACCGTTGTGACTTCTTTTTATGGATACTTTATTGATTATAGCTCCATTTTCTTCAATTCTTGTTTCAATTTTTATATTATTATCTATGACTCCATCAGTTTTATATCCTCCTAGATTGGTATTAACTACTGATAAATAATCTTTTTTTGTATCATATAATGAGCCAGACATATTGATCTCTTCTACAAAGTTTTGTAAATCCTCATCTTTGAAGTTAGCTAATATAAGTCGTTCTTGAATACCTTGTTTTAATACCTCTGAGACTTCAATTAGTTTTGGTATTTCTAAAGATATAATTTTTTTTAAAAGAACAGGAGCTAAATCTGCCAAGAATTGCTTTGGTTTATTATATTCTAAAGCATTCTCTTGAACTGTTTGAAATTGAGTTATCTCAATAAAATTTTCAGAAGATATTGTTACATTATATTTTTCTAAAGTTATAGGCCCAGTAATTTTTAAAATTCTCTCTATAATAGTTGGAGTTATTGATAAAACTCCCTCTGTAGATATTCCACCTGATTGTTCATAAAATCTCATCATTTTATCTGAACTTAAAGAAAAATCAGCAAACCAATTGGAGTCTCTGAAAAACCATCTTTGGCTTAATTCTTGAAGAGGAGTGGGGGACAATATTTGTTTGGATAATTGCCCATCAGCACTATAAATTTCTTTTATATCTAGTTTTTTTATTATTCCACGATCTAATTTGACTAATCCATAACTACCTATAAATCCACCAGTAGGTCTTAATTCTTGGTTGTTTTGGAAAATAAATAAATAGTTTTTTTCTCTTTTCTCACCAATAAAATTTAGCAATAGATCAAAGTATTTGTCAGTATCAGATGTTAAATCTATAATTATAGGTAAAGCTTTTTTTGTTGATATTATTTCATCTACACTGGATTTTGGGAGGACAGAAGTATTTATTTTAGACATGTTTTTTTCTAGTGATTTTAATTCTTCATGAATTTGTTTAGAGATATATTTTGTTTTTTTTATGGTATCAGTAGTAGTGTTAGCATTTTTCATATCAAACATATCAAAATTTTCTTCTAGCAATGGTTTGATGGCTATTGATAATTCCGCTGATAGTGAAGCAATTTTAGCAAGATCTTTAGATACTTCTTCACCAGCACCAACACTAGATAGTATAGGTAATAAATTTATTATACCAGATAGATTTCCTTGTAATAAGTCAATATCGTTAGATGTTTTATCTAGTCCATTTGATAGAGCTAATAGATTTTGGGTTAGATATAAATCGGTATTATCATTTGTTCTAGAAAAAAGCTCTTTACTAGCTGCGATTTGTAGATTAATATTATCTTTAACAGTTAATCCATCATACATTAATTTGAAGCTAGGGAATGAAAAGCTAGTTAATAATGTAATTGATAAAAAAGATATAGCAACTTTTTTATTTTTAGGGTATAAAAATGATAAATTTTGAACATATGATGTAAAATCATTTAATGAAAATCTAGTTTTATATTGTTTTTTGATGTCATTAAATTCAAAATTATATTTATTTTCTATTGGTATAAAAGATAAACCGTTCTTTTTTAGATTAAAATTATTCTGTGATTGATGAAATAATTTTTGGTATATTGGAGAGATTGTATTTTTAAAAAAATTAAACTTTTGGATATAAAAAGAAAAATCAAATTTTTTAAATATTGGATGTTTTGGATTAATTATAGGAGGTTGTTCTATCTGTGGAGTAGGAATTATTTTCTCTGGAATAACTTCTTCTTCGAATATAGTAGGAGTTATTGTTTGATTCGGGGTGATATTTAAATTTTCATTATCTATGAAATCTTTCTCTAAATTAAGATCGAAATTTATATCATAATTTAAATCTATTTCAAATTCAGTATTTATTTCGTATACATCCTTAGTGGTATTATTATTTTCTGTAAAATCAAAAGACTTACTTTCTTCAATTTCTTTTTTTTGAGAAGGTAGTTTAGGTTTTAGTTCTTTTAAGTTTAATGCTGTTAATTTAGATCTTTGTTGATTTAACTTTTCTTGATAAACTTCCTTTAAATTAACTATATTGGAAGACTTTTTTATCATAAATACTATTTTATGTTAATTGATTTCTCTTATTTTATTATACACTGTTTTTGTTCTTTCTGCCATATCTTCCCAAGAATATTTATTCAAAATTTTATTTTTAATAATCGGGTCTAGCTTTTTATTGGTGGTTAGGGATTCTTTAATAGCTTTAATAATACTAGGTTCATTATTCGGATCAAAATAAGTGGCTGAGTCTTCAAATATTTCAGGTAAGCAAGTGGCATTAGATAAGACTAATTTGGCATCAAGAGCAAGAGCTTCTAATGGAGGTAATCCAAATCCTTCATAAAAACTAGGAAAAATATAAAGTTTACAGTTATGGAATAATGAAATTAATTGATTGTCATTTACAAATCCGGGTAAAATTACTCTTTCTTGTAAATCATTTTTCTTTACTAATTGAATAATTTGTTTATAAAAATAATCATGTTTGCCAATTAAAAGTAGTTTTAAATTAGGGTTAATGTCTTTGGATTGAATTAATTTTTTAAATGCTAATATTAATCCATCTATATTTTTATGAGGATAGGCATTTCCTACATATAATAAGAAATTATTTTTTTCTATATTAAATTTTTTATAATCAAATTCTTCTTCATTTTGGAGATTGAATTTTTCTAAATCTACTCCTTCATAGATCATATTAATTTTAGATTTTTTTATATTAAAATTTTTTAGGATAGATTTTTCCGTGTATTTTGAAATAGTTATAACTTTTTTGGAAGTAAATATAGCATTTCTAATAACAATTTTATAAACTAAATTTTTAAAATAATACATAAAAGAATTTAGCTTAGAAGCTTTTCTTGTAGGGTATTCTATCAAAATTAAATCATGGATAGTGACCACATAATCTTTTCTATAAAATAAAGGAACATTAAAGTGTGGAAAATGAACTAAATCCAAATTATATCTATTTAAAAGAATAGTCATTTTAATCTGCTCTTCCAAAGAATACCAAGATATATCAGCTAAAACTTTGGTAAAATTAGGGTTTTGTGGAATATATTCATCAAAATTTTCTTTTCTAATAAAAATAAAATAAAGATTATCTTTATCTGTTTTTTCTAATTCTTCAATTAATTTTTGGGTATATCTTCCTAATCCTTTTCCTATTGTACCGAAAAACCTTGCATCTATCCCTATTTTTTTCATTTATTCTAATTTTAAAATATACATTGGGGTGTCTAACGGGAATTGAACCCGTAACGTCGGAACCACAACCCGATGTTTTACCATTAAACTATAGACACCATCAATACATACTTTACATATAATATATTACCAAAAAAAGGTTAGTTATGCAAGTGGTTGTACTAATAATACTTTATTCTATAACTTATTATATTAAGTATAAGGAATAACATAGATATATTTATTACTAACCCTACTAAGTATATATGTACAAGCATTTCACCTTTTAATATTGATATTTTAGGATTTTGATTATTATAAGAAACTACAGTTTCTTCAAAAGAATGTGGACAAGAACCACCAACAGTATATTTCCCTTCATAAATTATATCTTTGACTGTATATTTATAATAACAAGTAGTCAGTCGTCCATATTCTTCTTTTGTTATATCTCCAGAAGTCTCATTATAATTTGTATAAATATAAATTAATTTATAAGCTTCTTGAACAATAGGTATAGCGGTCCATATAAAAATAGCACTTGCAACAAGTAAAGAAATTATATAGTGTTTTATAATAAAGTCTTCTCCAGAATATGAGTCAGTGTTATAATACATATTATATAACTTTAAACTCTTTTAATGCTTTTTCAAAAATTGAGATAGCCTTTTCAGCTTGACTTTTATTTATATTAAAGTCGGAAGTATGAACCAGATTATTTCTTAGATTATGAACTTGCCAAAGACTATTTATGGAGGGGAGATCTTTTTCGGTGACTGTCTTTAATCTTTCTCCCATAGTATTCCCAATAAATCCAAGTTCTTTTAGAACAGTATCAATTAATTTATCAGCTTCAATAATAGAAAGTTTCCAATGAACCATATCTCCTTTTGTAGATTGAGCCTTGATTTCAGCCCATTTTTCTTGGATAAATTTTTTGAACTCATTATTTTTGATTTCTAATTCAGAAGACTTAGCTTCTTTATATGTAAAGAATATTTTTTTGATCTTACTTTCATAAAAATTTGTTTCTTTTATTAACCATACAATTAAAACTAGCATTATAATAGAAACAATAGCAGAAATTATTTTTAAGATAAAAACCGTTGTTTCTAAGATTAAAATAAATTCTGCCCACATATATTTAGCTTTATAAAATTTTTTCTATATTATGTCCAATTTGAAGTAGGGTATTCTCATCAAAATGTTTTGTCATTAACTGAAATCCAATCGGTAGGCCTGAATTTGTTTTAGTTGGAATTGAAATACCAGGAATACCAGCAATATTAGTAGCCACCGTAAAAATATCTTCCAAGTACATTGCTAATGGATCATTAGTTTTTTCACCTAATTTGAAGGCTGTGTTTGGTGTAGTCGGAGTCAAGATAGCATCTACTTCCGAAAATGCTTTATCAAAATCTTGTTTGATCAAAGATTGAATTTTTTTTGCTTTGGAATAATATGCATCATAATATCCGCTAGATAATACATAAGATCCTAGCATAATTCTTCTCATAGATTCTTTACCAAATCCCTTGGTTCTACTATCAAAATATAAATCTCTTAAATCTTTTGATTTTTCAAATTCAGATAATCCATATCTAATCCCATCAAAGCGAGCAAGATTTGTGCTTACCTCGGCTGGCATAAGAATATAATAAGTAGGAATTGCATATTTTGAGTAGGGGAGAGAAATTTCTTTAAAATTAACCCCCAAAGATTTATATTGCTCAATTGTATTATTGATAGCCTCTTTTATCTCAGGACTAATTCCATCAATAAAGTATTCTTTTGGTAATCCAATAGTCATTCCTTGTATAGATTTATTCTGAATGGTGTCAAAATTTAATTTTTGATCCAAAGTTAATTCTACAGAAGTTGCATCCATTGAATCTTTTCCCTCAATTGCTTCTAGGATATAAGCAGAGTCCAAAATATTATTGGTAAAAGGTCCGATTTGATCTAGCGAAGATGCCATTGCTATCAACCCAAATCTTGAAACTCTACCATAAGTAGGCTTTAATCCGACAATACCGGTAAGAGCAGCTGGTTGTCTTATAGAACCTCCTGTATCTGATCCAAGAGAAGCTAGACATAATCCTGCTTTGACACTAGAGGCAGAACCTCCAGATGAACCTCCTGGTACTCTTGACTCATCAACTGGATTTAAGGTTGGCCCAAAAGCAGAATTCTCTGTAGAAGATCCCATAGCAAATTCATCAAGATTAGTTTTTCCCATCAAGATAACACCTTTTTCTTTTAGTTTTCGGATAACAGTAGCATCATAAACAGCAGTATAATCTTCCAAAATTTTTGAAGAAGATGTGACTTTGTGACCTTCTACTAAAATAGCATCTTTGATAGAAATAGGAACTCCTTCCAAAAGAGATATATCTTGATTATTAGAAATTTTTTTATCTAAAATTAAAGATTTTTCTATAGCTTCTTCTTTAAATACTGATAAATATGCATTTAGTTTTGGATTTTTTTCTTCAATTTTATTGATAATATCTGAAATAAATTCAGAAGGTTTAATTTCTTTATCTATATAAGCTTTATGGAGTTCGGTTATGGAGTTAATTTGTGACATAATTATTTATTTAAAATAGTTTTTACAACAAGATAATTATCTTTTGTTTGAGGCATAGCACTTATGATTTTTGATCTTATATCTCCATCGAATGCCAAATTATCTTCTAGTTCTATATCTTCTCTTAAATATTGATTATAATAAGTCGGTTTGATAGCATCTGTATTGACATTAATAGAGTCTAATTCCTGAATATAATCTATAATACTATTAAATGAATTTTCAAAATTCGCAAAGTCTTGTTCTGGTATATTTAGATAAGATAGATTGGATAGACTGTTTAAATCTGTTTTTTCCATAAATATAAATTATTTAATTTTTATAACTATATTCTAACATATTTATAGGATTTTTTAAATGGAGAATCTAAATAAAAAAATCCCCTCACCTAAGTGAAGAGAAATAATATTTAATTAGTGAAAAGATTTATGAATTAATAAATTCTTTCCAACCAGCTATCCCAAATTTATTTAGGATAGCTTGCCAAGACAAAAGCTTAGGATCTCGTTTATAATTCTTGGGATAATTTGTTATATTGGTATCCAAATTATGCTCAATCACTAATTTTTCCCAAGCCTCTCGATGTTCCTCAAGGGTTTGGTATTTTTTAACTTTAACTTTAACTTTTTTATTACCAGTAATAAATTCTTCCCAACTATTAATCTCAAATTTATTTTGGACAGCATAAAAAGATAAGAGCTTAGGATCAAGTTTATAGTTATTGAGATAACTTGTTCGATTATTCTCCAAATTATGTAAAGATACTAACTTTAGCCAAGCCTCTCGATGTTCCTCAATAGATTGGTATTTAACTTGATCTAAAAATTCATTCCAACCAGTAATCCCAAAGTTATCTTTGATAGAATACCAACACAAAAGCTTAGGATCTAATCTATAATTTTTACAATAACTTCTTATAACATTATCCAAATTATGCTCAATCACTAATTTTAACCAAGCCTCTCGATTTTCTTCCAAAGTCTCATATTTATCTAGAGAATCTAGTAAATCTAAGAGATCTAGAACTTCTTGACTCCATTCAAAAATTAGGTTTTGGTTAGAGATGATAATATCAGTTTGAAAATCTTCCTCACTGTCAGAATCTACAGAATTATTAACTTGACTAAATTTCAACTCTAAATCTCTCAAAAATTTAAGATGTTTCAAGTTAGAAACAAAATCTAAGATAATAGATTCTTTTTTCCCCTCAAATTTTCTTAGAATCCTTCCTAATTGCTGTAAGACAATTCTTTCAGATTGAGTGCTTCTCATAAAAACACCATAGGGAACACTAGGGATATCAATTCCTTCATTCAACTTATTTATACTCAGAATGAATTGAAATTTCCCTTCTCGGAAATCTTCCAGAATTCTTTGATTATCTTTGAGTTCTTTTCCAACATGAATAGAGTTAGAATTTGGCAAATATTTCCCTAATTGAATAATATGGTTAATACTAGAGCAATAGATAATTGCTTGCTTATCCCCACATTCTTCTTGAATAGTTTTAGCTTCAGATTCTAATTTTTGCTTAATAAAAATTAATTTATCGAGATCTTTTAAGCTAAAATCTTTTCTTCTTAATTCTTTACGAATTAGATCTAATTTCTCTTGAGTGAGATCGCAAGACATAATTTTTATCTTACAAGGAGTAAGATAATTGTTTTGGATAGCAGTTGTAATATCTAAATTAACAACTTCTTCCCCAAATTGTTCTCGGATATCCTTGCCATCTAATCGGTTTGGAGTGGCAGTAAGCCCTAATCTCCATTCAGATTGTATATTATTTAGCACAGATTTATAAGTCTCAGCACTAGAATGGTGTGATTCATCTACAACTAAATAATCACAATTAATGGAACCTCCATTTTTTAGTAAGCTATGCACGGATTGAAAAGATGCTACGGTAAAATTAGAATTATGATCTAATTTATTCCCATAAAATCTGTTCACCTTAATTTCCCAGTAATTCTCTAATCTGTCACTAAGTTGATCTAAGATCTCCACAGTATGGCATAAGATTAAAACTTCTTTATTTGAATCTTTTTTTAGGAAGTGCTCCAAAATCTTAATACTAGTATCTGTTTTACCAGTACCAGTAGCCATTACAATCAGAGCTCTTTGTTTTTCTTGTAGAGCTTTAATTGTTTTGTCAAATACTTCTATCTGATAATTATATAATTTAAAATCTTTCTTTACTTTTAAATGTACCATTCTTTTTTCCTCTTGGATTAAAGTTTGCTAATAGTTTATAACACTTTTTGTGTTAGGTGTCAAGGGTTTGGGACAAAAATATATTAGAAAAACAGATATTGTGATTAATATTTGTAAAACAACCAAAAATAAAAAGCCTATTTTAAAATATGCTTATAAATAGTGATTGAAGATTAAAAATTTTATAGATTAATAAATCATTTAAAAACTTGTATAAAAGATAAAAAATATGATATAATTAATCAAAGTAAGAAATAATAATATAAAGAAATAAATATATGAATAAAAAAAGAAAAGGATTTACATTATTAGAGATATTATTAGTAATAGCAGCAATAGTAATAATAGCAAGTATAGTAATAGTCGCAATAAATCCATTAAGACAAATAGGAAAAGCAAGAGATGCATCAAGATATGCAAATATAAATACAATACAGAAAGCATTAGATCA
>CAZWIJ010000001.1:0-141010 GCA_964633865.1 uncultured Candidatus Saccharibacteria bacterium | reverse complement strand
AATTAGAAACTTATATTTTGGATTCAGGTTACAATGCAACAATTGACTTTGAAGAGGATTTGATCAAGAGATTTGAGTAATTAATAGAGACATAGTTTTTTAGACTATGTCTTTTCATTTTGTCAATGCAGACTAATTAGTGTTAAAAAAAGTTATCCACACACTATATATAGTATTTTTTCTAAAAATTTGCTATAATATTCATAGGCTGTATTAAAGCCAGAATCATTAATAATAATCTTAAATATAGAAAATATGTCTGTAACACAAGTTGAAAAAAGAGATAAAAGTATAGTTTCTTTTAATCAAACCAAAATTTGGAAGGCAATAAGTAAAGCTTTTTTGGATGTCAAAAGTAACTTCAGTTTAGAAGAAGCAGGAGAAGTAGAAGAGTTAGTTGAAGCTGTAGTAGAAGAATTAAATCAAAAATTTGTGGGTATTACTCCTAATGTGGAGAATATTCAAGATATTGTAGAAAGAAAGTTAATGGAAAAAGGGTTTTATGATGTAGCAAAAGGATATATTTTGTATAGAAGTGAAAAAAATAAAGAAAGAGTAGAAAAAGAGTTAAAACAAAAAAATCTTCATCCAACTCTAACTGTTAAAAAATCATCAGGTCAAATTGTACCTCTTAATATTGAAAGTATCAGACAGACTTTTATTTATGCAAGTGAAGGGTATCAAGATGTTATTGATATAGATAATTTGGTAGATGCAACTCTTAATAGTGTTTATAATGAGATTTCAACTAAAGATTTATCTAAATTATTAGTAATGGTAGGTAGAACTTATATAGAAAGAGACCCTGCTTATTCTTATTTAGCTTCAAGATTACTCTTAAATGTACTTTATAAAGAAGTTATTGGTGGAAAAATAGAATATACAAATATAGATACAATTTATAAAAAAGCTTTTGTAAAAAATATAAAGGATGCAGTAAAGTTAAATTTTTTGGATGAAAGACTTCTAGATTATAATCTGGAATGGATAGCTTCACATTTGAAACCAGAAAGAGATAAAATGTTCAAATTTTTAGGAATGCAAACTTTGTATGATAGGTATTTCATTACTGATCCTGTATCTAAAAGGATTTTTGAAACCCCACAAGCTTTTTGGATGAGAGTAGCACTTGGTCTTTCCTTAGCAGAATTACCAGAAAATAGAGAACAGAAGGCATTGGAATTTTATGAAGTTATGTCAACCCTAAATTTTGTTCCATCAACTCCGACTTTATTTCATTCAGGAACAAATCATCCACAATTATCTTCATGTTATCTAAACACTGTTAATGATGATTTGGAACATATCTTCAAAGTTGTTGGCGATAATGCTCAAATGTCAAAATGGTCAGGAGGAATAGGGACAGATTGGACTAATGTCAGATCAACAGGAGCTTTGATTAGAGGTACTGGAGTAGAAAGTCAAGGAATAGTACCTTTCTTAAAAGTCGCAAATGACACAACCGCAGCTATTAACAGAAGTGGAAAAAGAAGAGGAGCAGCAGTTGTTTATTTGGAGACTTGGCATTTAGATATGGATGATTTCTTAGAACTTCGTAAAAATACAGGAGATGAACGAAGACGAACCCATGATATGGACACTGCTAATTGGATACCTGATTTATTTATGCAAAGAGTACAGAGAGATCAAGATTGGACATTATTCTCACCAGATGAAGTTTTGGAGTTACATCATATTTATGGGAAAGAATTTAAAGAAAAATATGAATATTATGAAGAGCAAGCAAGACTTGGTAAAATCAAAATGTACAAAACAATCAAAGCAAAAGATTTATGGAGAAAAATGATTACGATGTTATTTGAGACAGGACATCCTTGGATAACTTTCAAAGATCCATGTAATCTAAGATCCCCACAAGATCATGTCGGAGTAATTCATAATTCTAATCTTTGTACAGAAATTACACTTAATAATTCCGAAGAAGAAACAGCAGTTTGTAATTTAGGGTCAATTAATCTAACTAATTACATCAAAGATGGTAAATTTGATAAAGAGCTTGTAGCTAAAGTTGTTCCAACTGCAATTAGAATGCTGGATAATGTTATAGATATAAATTTTTATCCAACCAAAGAAGGTGAATTATCCAATAAAAGACATAGACCAATTGGTATTGGAATAATGGGATTTCATGATGCTTTATACAAATTAGATATAAATTTTGATAGCGAACAAGCAGTAGAATTTTCTGATGAATCCATGGAAGTTATCTCTTATTATACAATTTTGGCCTCATCCAATTTAGCGAAAGAAAAAGGTAAATATGAATCTTATAAAGGTTCTAAATGGGATAGGGGAATATTTCCAGTAGACACTATTTCTCTAGTTGAAGAATCTAGAGAATCTATTATAGATGTAAATCGATCTAGTAAATTAGATTGGGATATTGTTCGGAAATCTGTCAAAAAACACGGAATGAGAAATTCCAATACAATGGCAATTGCTCCAACCGCAACAATCTCAAATATAGCAGGATCAATTCCAGCTATAGAACCAATTTATAAAAATCTTTATGTCAAAGCAAATCAAGGAGGAGATTTTATTATAATCAATGATTATCTAGTAGAAGATTTGAAAAAAGAGAATTTATGGAATCAAGAGATGTTTGAGCAATTAAAATTCTACGACGGTTCCATTGCCCAAATTCCAGAAGTACCAGTTTATCTCAAAGAAAAATATAAAGAAGTTTTCGATATAGATTCAAGATGGCTTATCAAAGTTGCAGCTTATCGTGGTAAATGGTTAGATCAAAGTCAATCATTAAACATTTTCTACAAAGGAACTTCAGGAAAAGAAATTGCAGATATCTATATGTATGCTTGGGAAATGGGACTTAAGACAACTTATTACTTGAGAAGTTTGGCGGTATCACAAGTAGAAAAATCTACAGTCAATACAGCTCAATTTGGAAAAACTCACAAAAGAGATAATAGTGCTAATGGAGTTGTAAAACCAGCCGAGCCAGTACTTCCTGTAGAGCCAAAAGTAGAGGTGACATTTGCACAACCAACAAAACAAGTAGAAGTGGTTAAAGAAGAATTAAAGCCAAAAAATATTAAATTAGGTACAGATTATAAACCTAAATACAATATCTATGCAGTCGCAGAAGGACAAATCTGTGAGAGTTGTCAGTAGAAATTAATCAATAATAACTTCAAATAATATGCCAATAGAATTTAATAAACCACGAGTAAATATTAATAATAGAAGAATAATCAATGGAAAAGATGCTGATGTAGTCCAATTATATCCAATGAAACATACCTTCGCTTGGGATGCCTACAATATGGGAAATGCTAATCATTGGCTTCCAACTGAGATCGGAATGCAAAAAGATGTAGAGCAATGGAGATCAAAAGATGTTTTGACCGAAGATGAAAGATTAGCTTTCAAAACAGTACTAGGATTTTTCACCACGGCAGATTCAATCGCAGCCAATAATATCGTTCTTGCAACTTATAGACATATCACCTCTCCAGAGGTCAGAATGTACCTATTAAGACAAGCTTATGAAGAAGCAATACATACACATGCTTATCAGTATATTGTAGAGTCATTAAGTTTAGATAGTGGAGAAATATTCAATATGTATCGAGAGATAGAATCAATTTATAATAAAGCAAGTTTTATATTATCTTTTAATGAAGGAATATTTGATCCAAATTTCAAAACAGGAACCTTTGAGAGTGATCAGAAATTTTTAGAGAATCTTTGTGTTTTCTCACTTATAATGGAAGGGATATTTTTCTACAGTGCCTTTGCTGTAATCTTTGGTTTCCAGAGACAAAATAAAATGGTGGGAAGTGCCGAGCAAATCCAATACATAATGAGAGATGAATCCAATCATTTAAATTTCGGAGCAGATCTAATCGAGACAATAATCCAAGAGCAACCAGAATTATGGACAGAAGAATTCCAAAATAGAATTACAGGTCTTATAAAACAAGCTGTAGATCTAGAATATGAATTTGCGACAACTTGTTTCCCAAAAGGAATAATGGGAATTTCACAACAAGGATTCAAAGATTATATAGAATATATCGCAGACAGAAGATTACAAAGAGTAGGCCTAGCTCCAGTTTATGGAACAGAAAATCCTTTCCCTTGGATGTCAGAAGCAGTGGATCTATCCAAAGAAAAGAATTTCTTTGAGACTAGAGTTACAGAATACCAAACAGGAGGAACTTTGGATTGGTAGGATATGGTGGGAAATAAAGACAATTTAGATCAAGAATCAAAAAGATTTCTGATAGAGGGTACTGAGAAAAAAGCAGAAGAATTATCTAAGTTATTAGATGAGTTTTTTGCTTCAAAAAAGGATTTAAAGGATAATAGAATGTTTGCTTTGTATGGAGGATGGGGAACAGGCAAAACAACTTTATTAGAAGAAACTGAAAAGAAATTAAAAAATGATTACAAAATTGTTTGGTTTAAGCCTTGGGAATATGATGATGAAGGAAAAGATTTGGATTTGAAATTGTTGACTTTAATTCAAGATAAAATAAGTCTACCATTTTTAAAAAAAATTAGTAGTTATTTAATGAATTTAATAAAAAACTATCTCGGAATATGGTTAGTATTGAGTACCTTGTTATTTTTTACTATAATATTTAGTGAAAAAATAGAAAAAATTAACACACAAATAGATAATTTTTGGGTTTTGGTAAATAATTATGATTTATTATATATTGTAATCTCAGTATTGTTTTTGGGTTTAATTTCTTTACCTGTAGCATGGTATTTGATGAAATCTTTTACTAAAATAGGTGTAAATTTCAATATGGGACCATTTAATCTGAATATGAATTCTCAAGATTTTATACAAAATATAAAGCATGGGATAAAAAAGTCTGATACTATTAAAAATAAATTTAAAAAGATTCTAGGAACAAATAAAGTAATAGTATTTGTGGATGATTTAGATAGATGCCAAGGAGAAACAGTCCTTAATCTAATGGAGCATATCAAACACTTTTATTCTGTTGATAAAATTTTATTTGTTTTTGCTATAGATCAAGAGAAATTAGCTCAATATGTTGTAAATAAATATGGATATAAGTCTAATGATAATTCAATGTTGATTGATAAGGTTACACATATTAAATATAAGCAACTTGACTCTAAAAATGACTATGATCAATATGGTTATATAAATAATAATTTTTCTCTAAAAGAAGGGTATGCTTATTTGGATAAGTTTTTCCCTAGTAATGATAGACTATCATGGTCAAGTGAAGTCAGAAATTTTATGACTTATTTGTACAAGAAAAATGGTATTGATGAATATATTCAAGAAATAGAAGAACCTATAAAATTAACTGAAGATATAAAAAAGAAAATGTTAGATTTAGGTATAGGTTTTCAAGACAATAATCCTTTGACATTATTTCAAATTCAAGAAATGTTTTTCCAATGTGTCGAATTTTATGCTTGGTTTAATTTTAGAAAGATTGAAAATTTAGTAAATAAGTTTGCCAATATTTATAAGAAATTTGGAGGAGCTTATTTTATATATAGTGAAGGTATATTAATTTCCATTGATCAAATCTTTAGATATTATTTGGTAGAGGAATTTTATCCAGATTTATTAGAAGGTGCAAATTCTAGAGAAAAGATTATATATTCAGATGTATTAAGATATAAGGTGGAAAATGAGGGTTATAATAGACATCTAATAAAAAATCCGCATATGAGTATAGAAACAATATTAAAATTTAAGGATATTCCAGATGGTAATCATACAAACGGCATTATGAATTTACAAAAGAAAGAATGTGGTGAAGTTTTGGAATATGATGAATTTAAATTAGAAGGGCTTCCAATAAATCAAGAAAACTCGTATATTTTAGGATTATTTCAAATTGATACAACTACAATAGAACCTATTAATCATGATATAGTGAATAGGATAGATGTATTAAAAGATAGAACTCTATTGGAAAAGCTTAAAACAATAAAATGTGTTAGTGTGAAGTAATTTAGAAATTTTAGAAAAATAAAAACACAAAGTTAAAACCCTATTCAAATTGAATAGGGTTTTTGTAGTAGAGGGATGCACTTATAATCTTTACAATCCTGATAATATAGCATTTATAGCAACTCAGGGTATGTAAAGATTAATAAGCCTAATCTTTAAAAGATTTTTCTGTAAGATCCTCTACAGTTGGTTTATAAGAAGATAATTAACCTCTTTTTAACTTATGAATATAAAGAATTATATTCAGCCTTTAGAGCAATAATTCTTTATGTTTACAAATACATTATAACATAAATTTAATTTTTGTCAAGATTAATTTACAAAAATTCATAATTTTTTCTAAAAAAGATACCTCTTTAATCTCTAGAGGCTCTTCATATTCATTATCCCAAATAGATTTAGGGAAAATTGCCCCACCGCTACATAATACTATTAGGTATCCTTGTTCAAGAAATCTTTTACAAATATCTTGAATATCTGAATTCCCAGATACTATGAACCCATTAGAATTTTCTTCAATTATCAATTCATGATCAATTTCTTCTAGAATATCCTGTAATATAAACATAATAAATCTATAAAAGTAAGTACACATAAAGAATACCATAATATTTTATTTTGTCAATATAATATAGCATAAAAACAATAAGATTTGGATAAAAAGTATAAATCAGATAATAATATAAATTTATTCAAATTATGTTCTTATATTAATATAATTTTTTAGAGATTAATAGTATTTACATTTAAAAATAAAAGGAATATAATGTACATGTATATTATTTAACATACAATGAAATTATATGAAAAGAAAAATACAATGGATTGATGAGTATAGCTTAGGAATAAAAGAAATTGATGACCAACATAAAGTTTTATTCGAAATAATTGACGAATTATATCAATCAATTTTTCAAATGAAATCGAATGAAATACTACTGGATATTTTAAATAAATTAGATATATATGCTGATTATCATTTTGGAACAGAAGAAAAGTATTTTCAAAAATTTGGTTATGAAGGAACTACAGAGCATATAAATCAGCATAAAAATTTTATAGAACAAGTTAATCTTTTTAACTATAAGTTAGATAATAATAAAGATGAAAATTTAGATATAAAAATTGTAGATTTTCTAGAAGATTGGATAGTAGGACATATTGGTGATGAGGATAGAAAATATATAGATTGTTTTTTAGAGAATGGATTAAAATAAGTTCAAGTTCAAAATAGTATTTTTATATTTTTTTTATATTTTTATAAATAAACCAAAATAAAAAAATAACCTATCAAGAATATTTTCTCAAATAGGTTATTTTAGAATAGTTGATTTTATTCGGTTAGATCTAAACCTGGTATTTTGTAAATTGTTTTTATACCATAGACTAACTCTTAAAACCTTAACTTACCAAATAATTATATCATACAAATACAATTTTGTCAATAGTAAATATCAAAAATATTGTATATTTAAGGTTGAAAACTAAATTAATCATTTGACTAAATCATAAAAAGTCGGTAAACTAAGTTAAAGAAATAAATTAAGTATTATATGTCTAAAACTCTAATCATTGTAGAATCACCTACAAAAGCAAAAACAATTGGTAAATTCTTAGGTAAAGATTATAAAGTTGTCTCATCTATGGGGCATATCAGAGATTTGCCTAAATCTAAACTAGGAATTGAACCAGATAAGAATTTTGAAATTAAATATGAAATCCCAGTTAAAGCAAAAAAAACAGTATCAGAATTAAAAAAACTATCCAAAGAATATACAGATATTATTCTAGCAACGGATGAAGACCGTGAAGGAGAAGCTATTTCTTGGCATTTGGCTTATATCTTGAAATTGGATACTAAAAAAGCTAAAAGAATGGTTTTTCATGAAATCACTAAGAAAGCTATAGAAGAAGCTCTCAAGAATCCAAGAATTATTGATCAGAATTTGGTTGATGCTCAACAAGCAAGAAGAGCTTTGGATAGAATTGTTGGTTATAAATTATCTCCTTTTTTGTGGGCTAAGGTCCAAAGAGGACTTTCAGCTGGAAGAGTTCAGTCTGTTGCTTTGAAATTAATTGTTGATCGTGAGAGAGAAATTAATGCTTTTATTAAAGAAGAATATTGGTCAATTACAGGTTTTTTTGAGGCTAAAGATAAGTCATACCCTATAATTGCTAATTTGTCTCATATTGATGATAAAAAGTTAGATAAATTTTATTTAAAAAATGAAGAGGATTCAAATGATTTATTATCTAAGTTGCAAAATTTAGACTATCATATTGATTCTATAGAAAATAAAAAAGTTACCAAATCTCCTTATCCACCTTTTATTACTTCCACATTACAGCAGGATGCATCTCGTAGATTATATTTTTCTTCAAAGCAAACTATGATGATAGCTCAGCAATTGTATGAAGGTATTCCACTTGGTAAATTAGGGCAAACTGGTCTTATTACTTATATGAGAACGGATTCTACATTTTTGTCAGATCAAGCTTTGACTGAGGCAAATAAAGTGATCTTTAATTTGTATGGAAAAGAATATACCTTAGATTCTCCAAGGAGGTTCAAGACTAAGTCTAAAAATGCTCAAGAAGCTCATGAGGCGATCAGACCGACTAATCCAAATCTTCATCCAGATGATATAAAGGATTATTTAGATGATAAACAATACAAATTATATAATCTGATTTGGAGAAGGTTTATAGCAACTCAGATGAGTGTGGCTATTTTTGAGAATACGAATTTATCTATCAAAGATACCAAAGATAAAAAATATAGATTTACGGCAAATGGAAAAACTCAAAAATTTGATGGGTTTATGCGAGTTTATAATATTTCATCGGAGGATGTGTTACTTCCATCAGTTGATGAACAAGAATCATTAAAAACAGATAAGATTATTCCTGACCAACATTTTACCCAACCTCCAGGAAGATATACAGAAAGTACTTTGATTAAAATGTTAGAAAAACATGATATCGGAAGGCCTTCTACTTATGCTAGTATTATTTCTACTATTCAGGCTAGGGAATATGTAGCTCGTAATGATGAGAAGAGATTTTATCCGACTGAAATAGGTATAATAGTAACTGAAGTTTTGGAGCAACATTTCAAGGATATTGTGGATGTTGATTTTACAGCTAAGGTTGAGCAACAATTTGATCATATTTCTAATGGAGATGAAACTTATCAGCAGATGTTAGCTGAATTTTATGATCCATTTCTTTCTAATCTGAATGAAAAGGAAAAGTCTGTGGAGAGACATAGAGAAATTATTACAGATAGAGTTTGTCCAGAATGTGGATCACAAATTGAATATAAAAGAGGAAGATTTGGTAAATTCATTGCTTGTACAAATTATCCCGATTGTAAATTTACAGATAAAACTGAAGATGATAAAAAATTTGACGAGGAACATAATGGAGAACCATGTGATAAATGCTCAGATGGTATAATGGCTGTCAAAAGAGGAAGATTTGGTCCTTTCTTAGCTTGCTCCAATTATCCAGAATGTAAAAATATTAAGAAAATTGAGGAGAAAACTGGTGATAAATGTCCAAAATGTGAGATTGGAGATATAGTTTGGAAAAAAGGGAAAAAGCGAGGTCTAAAATTCAAAGCTTGCAATAGATATCCAGATTGTGATTATATTGAGAATGCTAAAAAGACCAGTTATCCAAAGAAAAAATCTACTAAAAAGAAATAAGTTGTAAATAAAAAGAAAAGCCGTGATAATTTTTCACAGCTTAGAGTTTAAATTTTTAAATTAGAAGGTTTGTCAATAATTATTTTTCAAGATTATCAATAATATCTGTACAGATCTGCACTAACAATAATGTGTTGTCTGTCACATAATTTTTTGCTTGTAAACAAACAACATTATATGGATTTAATTGTTCTGATTTAACTCCATAAATGTACTCAAATCCCCAGCATCCAGGCTGAGATTCTTTACTTTTTTCCCATTCAGAAATAGGCTTTGTTACAAGTCCATAGACATTCCCTAACCAAACATTATGTTCGGTTACAATTTCTCCTTTTGAGGTTCGATTCATACCTGAAGAACATCTTCCCATATAAGCTATTTTCCCTTTAAGAAGGGATAAATCTTCTTCACTGAAAATCTTTGAGTATTTATTGAAATCATTTATATTATCATGATAAATACTAAGAAGATTAAAAAAAGAAATTATTCTTTCTAAAGGATTCTCGATTAGACTAATCTTATTAATTTGATTGATTATATCATTTAGAAAATCTTTAAGCTCTTTTTTCAAAGCAGCTTTTTTAAAGGATGGAAAAACAGAAAGCAGATTATTTAACATAATTTTTGTAAAAGAACAACAAAGAGATAATATCACATTAATGAATTTTTGTCAATACTAACTGACTAAATTATTTATTTAGAAAGAAAGTTATAAATTAATATCTGTTTTTGAAAATTGAATTTATTTAGAATAATTTTATTTTCTGGCTTTATTCCTTGAATCTCAAAATCTAGTGAAATAACTTTGTTATTGTAAAACTTTTGATTATGATAAAGATAATCCATATATTTTGGATAGAGATAGCAATACATTAAACTAGGAGATTTCTTATTTTTGAAGTTAAATTTTTGAATATCTTTTCTATAAAACTTAATTTTTGATCCAAGTAAAATACCTTTTAATCTTATTATTAAATAGATAAATATATCATGCTCTATTGCAATTACTTTTATTTTAGGGAAATTTTTTTTGACAAAAAAAGATATTTCAGCTGTACCACATCCAAGTTCATAAAAAGTAGAAATATTAGAATTCTTTAATTCTCGGATAATTATTTTCTTTACTTTTTTGTTTATGGTTGGAACATAAGGTGGAGAAGAGATATTGAGTAAATTATGGTATAACAGAGCTGTTATAGCTAGAATTATAAGTGTTAGTAGAAAAATAAAGAACCAGATCATATGTTTTATTTTATAAATATAAAAATATTATAATCTAAATTTAATATATAGTAAAGATAATAGTTTATTATTTGTAAAAAAGGAATATTTAAGCTATAATAATATTAATTATAATTAAGCAAACAACAATGTATAAAAAAAGAGTCTTAGATAACGGTTTATCAATAATAGGTTATCCAATTAAAAACTCACAAACAACCACACTATTAGTTTTGGTAGGAGTTGGATCAAGATACGAATCAGAAAAAGAAAGAGGATTGTCACATTTCTTGGAACATATGATGTTTAAAGGAACAAAAAAGAGACCATCAGCCAAAATTGTAGCTACAGAATTAGATGCTCTTGGAGCTTCATATAATGCTTTTACAGGGTATGAATATACAGGTTATTGGGTCAAAGTAAGGAATACTCAAAAAAATATAGCTCTTGATGTAATATCAGATATATTCCAAAACTCATTATTAGCAGAAAAAGATATTTTGGTAGAAAGAGGAGCAATTGTGGAAGAGTTGAATATGTATTTGGATTTACCAATGAGATCAATTCATGATAAATTCCAAACTTTACTTTATGGAGATACTCCTTTAGGAAGAGAAATAATTGGTACAAAAGATCATATAATGAATTTTAGAAAACCTGACTTTGATCAATATTTTAATCAAAAATATGTGGCGGGAAATACTTATATAGTTGTAGCTGGAGATGTAAATTCCCAAACATTAGATTTGGTAGAAGAGAAATTTAAAAATATCAGAGTAAATCAAGTCCCAGAAAGAGAATCTATCAAAGAGATACAAGATTCAGCAAAAGTCTTTATTGATTACAAAAAGACAGACCAATGTCACATTATGTATGGATTTAGAACAGTAGATGTTCACTCAGAAGAAAAATATAAAGCTTATCTGATCTCTACAATACTAGGAGGGTATATGAGCTCAAGACTTTTTACAGAGATTAGAGAAAAAAGAGGTTTAGCCTATTATGTCAGAGCCTCAAGTGATCATTTTGATGATGCTGGTTATCTTGCTGTGAATGCTGGAATTAGAAATGATAAAGTTTTAGAAGCAGTTAAAATAATTAGTAAAGAATTTGCTAAAATAAAACTAACAGGAATAACTGAAAAAGAATTAAAAATTGCTAAAGAAAATATCAAAGCTCACATGGTTATGGGACTAGAATCAAGTGATAATATAGCAGAAGCTGTAGCTATGCACGAACTTCAATTGAAAGAGCCTTTCGATGTGGAAAAAGAGTTAGCAGAGTTTGATAAAATTAAAAAGCAAGATATTCAAGATTTCATGAACAAATATTGTTTAGAAGATAAATTAAACTTAGCTTTGATTGGGAATTTCAAACAGAAAGATCAAGAAAATTTCTTAAAATTAATGAAAGTATAACTTTAAGCTAATGATATATTTTGATTCTAAAGCTAGTACTTTAATTCATCCTAAAGTTGCTGAATCTATTTTTGATTTATATAAAAACCAACTCTCAAATCCTCATAGCACACATTATCTAGGACAAAATGCAATTGGTTATGTAGATATTGCCAGGAAAAAAATCTCAGATTATTTAGGAGTTAAGTTTAATGAAATAATTTTTACTTCTGGAGCAACTGAATCTAATAATATTGCTATACAAGGAGTTGTTAGAAATTATTTTAAATATAATAATTATGCTGAGATTATAGTGTCCCCAATTGAACATTCTTCGGTATTAAATACTATTTATGAATTAGGTTCAGAATTTAAAGATAAATTAAAAATAAATATATTATCTATTGGAGAGAATGGGGTAGTAGATCCTTTAGAAGTACAAAATTTAATTACAAAAAATACTATTTTGGTTAGTGTAATGCATATCAATAATGAAATTGGAACAATTCAACCGATCAAAGAAATAGGAAAAATTATTAAAAAATATAGACAAGAAAATAATTCTAAATACCCTTACTTTCATTCAGATGGAGCTCAAGCAGTTGGTCATATTAAATTAAATTTGAATTATTTAAATGTAGATTTATATTCTATTTCAGGTCATAAAATCTATGGTCCGAAAGGTGTTGGAGCTTTGTTTATAAAAGAAAAAACTTTAATTCAAGCTCTAAATTTTGGTGGAGGTCAAGAATATTCTATGAGAGCTGGAACAATTAGCCCAGAGTTAATCTATGGAATGAAAGTAGCTTTTGATATTCTTAGTGAAGAAGAATATAGAATTAAACTAGAAGAAATAAAATCATTAAGAGATTATCTTCTAAATAAATTACTAAACCATACTAAAGTTAAGCTGAATGGTGAGATTGAATTTATAGATTATAATACAATTAATATTTCTATAGAAGGAATGACTTCAGAAGAGTTGGTAATTGCATTTGATTTGGCAGGAATAGCAATCTCTGCTGGATCTGCTTGTCATAGCGGTAGTATAGAGATGTCAGAGACGGTATATCAGATTACTAAAAGTCAAGAAAGGGCAAATTCTTGTATTAGGATATCCCTATCTATTTATAATACAAGACAAGAAGTAGATAAGTTTTTAGAAGTATTTGAAAAAATAACCTCATAATAAAATTGATTATTATAATTGACAAAACTCTAATAAATTTGTATTATATATAGTGTAGATAGTTCGTTTAGAAAAATTATGTACCAAACAGAAAAAGAAAATGAAGTCGAATCTAATACTAATAAATTTTTATTAGTAGATGGGCAAAAGTACATACATATAGGTTCAGGTCTATATGCACAACCTTGTATTTTTGGACTATATAGATATATTAATGGTAGAATGATTCCAACTAAGAACTAATATCTAAAGTAACTAAATTTTAAGTTTAAACTTATTCTGAACTATTCAGAGTGAGTTTTTTATTTTTAAATAATATTTATAAGTTAATTTATTTTTATATAAAAAATATTAAATATAGGATACAATATAGATATATACATTTAAATTATCAATATTATGTTTAAAGAATTTAAGGAATTTGCCATTAAAGGAAATGTTACAGATCTTGCAATCGGAGTTATAATTGGTGGAGCTTTTGGTAAAATAGTTACATCTTTGGTAAATGATATTATAATGCCACCAATAGGATACTTACTTGGAGGAGTAGATTTTTCTAATTTGAAATTGGTTATAAAAGAAAGTTCAGGATACATAGCTTCAATTTCTATTAATTATGGTATTTTTTTGAACACTGTAATAGACTTTCTCATTGTTAGTTGGGTAATATTCATTATTATTAAGCAAATAAATAAGTATGATAAAAAAGAATCTCAAGTTAAAAAGAAAGAGATCAATCAAGAATTACTCGTATTAAAGGAAATTAGAGATTTACTTACAAAAAAATAATAAAGTTTGATTTAAAGAGTAGTTTCAATAACAATTAAAGAGGATAAAGTATCAGATCCAATATTGATACTTTTTTCTTTTATATCAATTATTTCAATGGCTTCTTTTTCTTCTAGAATGACATTAATATCAGAAATTGTAATATTATTTTGAAAAGGTATTATGAATAATCCGTTTTTAGAATTATTTAAATTGTAGTTTATTTCAGAATTTTCTAAATTTATTAAAGATATATAAACTTCTTGATAAATTTTTAAAGAAAAGTCATTATTATCAGGAGTGATAAGAGGGATTACTTCATTTTTCTTTGTTGTATCAAAAGATTTTTCCTCATAACGAGGGTTAATATTATGTCTATTGGGTTCAATCCAAATTTGAAATAGTGTAACAGCTTCTTTATCACTATCATTATATTCTGAATGAGTAATACCTGATCCAGCTGACATTATTTGAATAGTACCATTTTTTATATGACCAATGCTTCCAAGACTATCTTTGTGGGTTAAAGTTCCTTCAAAGACAATAGTTACAATTTCCATATTTTGATGAGAATGGGGAGAAAATCCACTTGATGGAGCAATCCAATCATTGTTGAGTACTCTTAATTTACCAAATCCCATTCTATCTGGATTATAATAATTCGCAAAGCTAAAGTAATAATTTGGTTTTAGCCATCCATAGTCAGCTTTACCTATATCAGCTTTTGTAATTACTCTATATTTCATGACTATTAAATTATATTCTCGTTTTTATTAGCATCATCAATATCTTTTGGATAAGATATCGGTATCCATATATCAGGAGATTCTATTACATTTATATTATGGGTTTCATTTATCAAATTTATAAAATCTGTAATATACTCTTCTTTATCAGATAAATTTTCTTTATATGGATCTATTAATGAAAGAATAAAGCTAGGTAAGTAATAAACTCCAATATTTACTAAATCTGAGACATATTCTTGAGGCTTTTCTATCAATCCATCAAATAAGTTTTCAATAGTTTTTTTTACTATCCCAAACTGATTTAATCTTTCTTTGATAGGATATATATGAGCTCCTATCGCTGGACTATTAGGTGTATTTTTTATGTGAGTTAGCATATTTTCAAATAGATATTGACCATGAATATCATCGCTATTCATAACTAAAAAATTATGATCACCACTTTCCACCTTAGATAATCCAGATCTAAGAGCATCTAGAGTTCCTCCTTTGGGATTTTTTTGAAAAACAAATGTTACAGGTTTTTCTTTATAAAAATCTCCGATACTATTTATAATCTTTTCTCCAAGATAAGATATTACAATAATATATTCATCCACAATATCATAGATATTATCTAGATTTCTTTCTAATAAAGTTTTGTTTTTTATTTTAACTAATGGTTTTGGAATAGAGTCTGTGATAGGACTTAGTCTAGATCCCTTACCTCCAGCAAATAATATACCGTATGTCATGTTTTGGTTGATTAAATTTAATAAGGATATTTAATAATTGTACTATAATCATAAACAAAAATCTAGTAATTCTAAAAATATTATGTATGACATTTCAATAATATGATATAATATTATTATTGAAACAATATAAAATGTTTTAAACTAATTATTAAATAAATTATCAAATAATAAAATTATATGAATAAAATAACTAATGAAGACATTAAAATAAATGATTCTTTACAAAAAAGAAAATTAATTGTAAATATTGGAATAATATATGTAATAATATCTTTACTTATTTTTATTGTATATTATTTAACTCCAATTAAAGATGTTGAGATGATATTGACAGGAGTTATATTAACAGTAGGAATTATTATGCTTATTGTATACACAAGACAGACTAATATAGAATTAAGAGAGCAGGGTCAACCCACAAAAAAAGAACCATCTAAATATTTTCCTACATTTTCAAAATTTCTTCCTTCAGATGATTTTTCTTTATTAAAAAATCCATCATCCAAGTTAACTTTAATGCAAAATATAACCTTAATAATTTCTAGCTATTTTATATTGATAGTGTTTGATATGGAAGCTTTAAAGATTTTTTATCATAGAGTTAATAATCCTGAAGGTTTAATACAAAATAATATTAGCAATGACCCAACATTTATAATGTTTGTGATATTTATACTAGCTATTTTAGCTGTATTTATGATATACACTGTAACTTTAGTAGAAAGAGTTAAATTATATTCTAAGTCACTATCAATAAATGATTATTTTATCTCTTATATTTCGGCATCATTTTTAGCTACACATATTTTTTTCAACCTACCGATATATATTGATAGAGGAAGGGAAGGGGTATTTTTACCAACGATGATTGTAGGTTTGTTTGTTATTTTAACTTTAACTGTTATTAGTGGGGTTTATAATTTTGTGATTGAAACTAGAGATAAGAATGTAAAGAAAAACCTTAATTAATTTCTATTATAATTTGGTTTGTCTTCGATATATCTAATCTAGTAGATTAGATAGACTAATTTATAAAATTAAAGTATAATAATTTTATAAACTTAATTATTATAAAAATTATATTTTGTATATATTTATAATAATATTTTTAACTCTAAAAAATTTATGCTAAAAACAAGAATAGCACCATCACCAACGGGAAAATTTCATATAGGAACAGCTAGAACAGCTTTATTTAATTATTTGTATTCTAAAAATCAAGAAGGTAAATTTGTAATTAGAATAGAAGATACAGATAAAATTAGATCTACAAAAGAGTCTGAAAACGATATCCTAAAAGGAATGGCTTGGCTTGGACTAAATCCAGATGAAGGAGCTACTTTAGAAGGAGAAATAGGAGATTATGGTCCTTATAGACAAAGTGAAAGAACAGAAATTTATAAACAATATTTAGAAATTTTATTAGAAAGAGGATTAGCTTATTGGGATAATACTACAAAAGAAGAGTTAGATGAATTAAATCAAGAGGCTAAAGATAAAAAAGAAACTCTTGTATTTCGTCCCAAATCAAGATATGAAAAGTTGGCACCAGATGAAAAATCAGTTATAAGATTCAAAGTTGAGAATCAAATTATAAGGTTTGAAGATAAAATCAAAGGAAAGATAGAATTTGATACATCACTGTTGAGTGATTTTGTGATAGCTAAATCATTAATGGAGCCTTTATATAATTTTGTAGTGGTAATTGATGATGAGTTAATGCAAATTACTCATATTATAAGAGGTGAAGATCATATCTCTAATACACCAAAGCAAATTTTAATTAATAAAGCTCTTGATTTTTCTAGAAAAAATTATGCTCATTTACCTTTAATCTTAGCTCCTGATAGATCTAAGATGTCAAAAAGATTTGGAGCAACATCAGTTGATGAATATATTGAAGCTGGGTATTTACCAGAAGCTTTAATTAATTTCCTTGCATTATTAGGATGGAATGAAGGTAATGATAGAGAAGATTATTCGATTAGTGAATTAATCCAAAAATTTAGTTTAAAAAGAGTACAAAAAAGTGGAGCTGTATTTAATATAGAAAAACTTGACTCTATTAATTCAAAATATATTAAAAAATTACTTGATCAAGATAAAATTAGATTTGCTAAAGAATTTCTACAAAAATCTATAAATAAAGATTTACTTAACCTAGAAGAGGATAAATTACAAAAGTTAATTTTAATGGAATGTAATAGAATAAAAAAATTTAGTGATTTAGGAAATGGCTTAGAATTTTTAGTTAAAGAAATAGATTATGATAAAAATATTTTGATTTGGAAAGACATGAAAGAAATAAAAATTGTCAAAAATTTAAAATGGTGTTATAATATAATTACTAATACAGAAGAAAGTAGATTTGAAGAGATAGAAAATATAATAAAGTCAGAACTCAATAAAAATAATTTGAATTTTGGAGAATATTTATGGCCATTGAGGGTTTGTTTATCAGGTAAGTCACAATCCCCATCACCCTTTGAAATAATTAATATTATTGGGAAAAAAGAGAGTATCAATAGAATAGATAAAGCAATTAATAAATTTAGATAAATATTTATGATAAAATTTACAAAAATAATTCTGGTTATAGGTTTGTTTTTACTAAGTTTTTCTTTCACTTATGCTGCATCTCAAAAAGATATTGATCAAAAAAATTCTCAGATTCAAGACATTCAAAATAGAATTAGTGCAATAGAAAATAAAAAAGCAGAAACAGAGCAAGATAAGAAAGCTAAAGAAGTTGAATTAAATAAACTAAAATCAGAAATATCTACTTTGAACTCTGAGATATCTGCAATTAAAAATAAAATTAATGAAGTTGGAAGTCAAATTCAAGAAAAAGAACAAGTTATACAAAAAACAAGTATGACTATCGAAGAGTTAGAGCAAAATTTAGAAAATCAAAAAAATACAATTAGAGAAATGGTTCAGGAAGTATATAAGCAATCTTTACTTAAAAATGAAGTATTTAATCTTATGAGTGTTAACTCTATATCAGATATGTTTGCTCAAGTTACTTATTCTGAGCAAGTTCAGACTGAATTTGAAGAAAAAATGAAACAAGCTATAGATCATAAAACTTGGTTAGAAAATGAGAAATCTAAATTTGCTGTAGAAAAATCTAATCTTGATTCAGTAAAAAATGATCTAGAAAAACAAAGAATATCAGCTGAAAATGAAAAAAATAAGACTTCAAGTCAAGTTTTTTCTACTGAAAAAATAACAAATCAATTGGATGCAAATTTAGCTAATTTAAGTAATGAACAAAAGCAGCTAAGAGATCAGATGAATAAATTTTATGCTGAATTAGCTAGATTAGAATCTCAAGCAAAGCAAATAGCTTCTGCTAATAGTCCTTTGGGTAGTATTGTCTGGCCAACAACTTCTAATAAATGTACTCAAGGTTATGGTATGACAAGTTTTGCTAAAACAGGCTTTTATGGGGGACAAATACATAATGGAATTGATATAGGAGGAGGAGGTAATCCAATATTCTCAATTGCAGATGGAACTGTTATAGCCAAATATGGTGGAGTATGTGGTAATTCTTATAGTAGTTGTGGTGGTGGTTGGGGTAATTGGGTTGCAGTTAAGCATAATTCAGGACATGTCAGTATGTATGCTCATTTATCTGGATCAGCTTCAGTTTCTGTTGGCCAATCTGTTAGTCAAGGACAACCAATAGGAAAGATAGGTAATTCAGGATTTTCTACAGGTCCACATTTACACTTTTCAATTTATGATTCTTTTAAAATAACTCAAAATAGTAATCCTAGCTTATCAGGAACATTAAATCCATTGAATTATTATAAAGCTAGTTGTCCTAATTAATAAATTATTAAAATTTAATTGATTTTTGTAATAATTTTTGCTATAATTAAAAATGTAATAATTGCCAGATCGTCTAATGGTAGGACGGCAGGTTTTGGTCCTGTTAATCTAGGTTCGAATCCTAGTCCGGCAACATATAATATTTTTATAAAATATAAATAATAAATTAAATGAAAAAGGCTATTAAAATTACAATAATTTTATTCTTAATAGTAATAATAGGTTTTGTAGGATACAGTACCTTTATAAATTATATGAAAAGCTATTCTGTGGCTAAAGATAAACAAAATATTTTATCTCAAATTGAGAAAATAAACCAAGAATCACAAAAGTTAGAAGAATTAAAAGCAATAATTAATGATCCTGATTATAAAAATAAAGAAGTTAAACAAAAATTAGATGTTAAAGATAAAGGCGAAATAGTAATTAATCTTTCACCTGCCAGTATTGTTGAGAATATGAGTGATGAAGAATTAATAAGAGTTTTAAAAGATCCCAATCAGGAAGAAATTAAAGTATCTCTGACTAATAGAGAAAAGTGGTTAGCTTTTTTCTTTGATAAAAATAAATTATAATAAATATTTATAATCTAAAAAAAAGAAGGTAAAAGTAAACTTAAAACTATTGCAAATATCATTGTAAATACAAAAGAATTTATAATAAATTTCTTAATACTTTTTTTACTAAATAGGTTCTTTCTATGTGATTTCTTTAATTGATTATTTTTCATAAAATTAATAAATTATATTGAATAAAATCTATATATAAGTTATACTATATATATGAAATAAAATCTAGTCTAAATATTATTAATAAAATATAGAAATGAATAAAAATTTAATAATAAAGTTTATCTTTATATGGATGTTAATTATTAATGTAGATTCTACTTTTTCTCAAACCAAATTAGAGCAAGCAGAAGATTCTTTGAAAAAAGAAACAATTAAAATTCAGAATATTACAGAAGAGAAGTCAGTTTTTGACTTAAAAGTAAAAACTTTAGAAGAAGAACTGTCTCTTTTAGATAATGATATTAATGGATCTGAAATTGAATTGTCTAAGACTATATCATCTATACAATCTGTTCAAAATGAATTAGAAGAAACAAAAGAATATATTTCTTATTTAGAAAAGATGGTTAATTCTAAAAAAATATTGATGAAAGAGTATATAAGTTCTCTTTATTATCAACCAGAGATTAATTTATTCCAAATATTTCTTACAAATAAAAATTTATCAGAAATACTTGGGTCAATTAAGCAATCTGGAGTAATGCAAGATTTTATTACTGAATCTATAAAAACAATTGAGATTAAAGAAAAAGAGATATTGTTAGAAAAAGATCATTTATTCCAGAAAGAGGAAGAATTAATTTTATTGAGGGATTTACAGGAAGACCAAAAAAAATTTTTAGAGTTGGCTAAGTTGGATAAGCAAACTTTGTTGGACCAAACTAAAGGTGAACAAAAAAAATACGAAGAATTACTTAAAGTATCTTTTGAACAAAGAAAAACTATCCTAAATACAATTAATTTACTAGGTGGAGGAAAAGATAATGCATTATCTCTAGAAGAAGCTTATAATCTTGCTAAAATTAATGCAAACTTATTAGAAAATAAAGTTAGGCCTGAGTTCCTAGTTGGTGTTATGAAAGTTGAATCTGGTCTAGGACGAAGTACAGGAGGATCTTTTTATAAAGATGCATTGAGTGGATGTGCAGCAAAAGAAGGGAATAATACAAAAATTAATGTGGCAAGAGAAGAAGCTGCTTTTGAATCAATTGTTGCTAAATTAGGGCTTTCAGTTACTCAGCCAGTATCAGGATGTCCTTTTCGTGAAGGTAGTTCATACAAATCAGGAACAGGTGGTGCTATGGGGCAAGCTCAAGTTATGCCTACAACATGGTTAGGATATGAAAAAAAATTGGAAGCTATAAAAGGTTCTCAGGTTAATCCTTGGAAAATAGAGGATGCTATGCTAGCTATGGGTAATATTTTGATTGGTAAAGTAGGAAATCAAAGTATAAATGGAAATATTGAATTAGAAAGAAAAGCAGCAATGTGTTATGTAGGTGGTTGCAATCAATCATGGTATGCAGATAGAGTTATGAATGCTGTATCTCAAGTAGAGTTAGCTTTGAATTTAAATCAACCAAATACACAAGAACCCGATGTTAATATAGAAAACACTGATAGTTTAGGTCAATAAAGATGGTATTATAAAATGACAAATATTCAGTTAGAAAAATATTTAGAAAATTTAGTTTTAGATAAAAAAGATCAATCTATATATAGTGTTCAAGTTTTTCTCTATCATAAAAAATCTACTTTTAGACAAATTGCAGTAAAATGTCTTAGAAGCTTTAGTTATGATAAAATCTATGATTATCTTGTGCCTTTATTATATAATGATAGATCATATTTGGTAAAAAAGGAGGTTGTTAAAACTCTACTTTATGATCAAGAAGAGTTAGCTAAGAATTTTTTTAAAGAATTTATAAAAACAAATAAAGATGAGAAATTAAATTTATTTATTAATAAATATCTTAAAAAAGATGTGACGAAAGATGAGATATTTAGTGTATCTAAATTTATAGATGATATAAATTTAAAAATAGATACAGATATTTTTAAGGTTGAAGGAGAAATATCTTCTCTACAAATTTCACATTTTGGACAAAATCAATGGATATTTTTTGATTTAAAAGATGAATTTAAACAAGCTAAAATAAGATGTTTTACTACAATATACACTTTGAGAAAATCTAGAGTTTCACCTGTAGATGGTATGAAAGTTATATTAACTGGCAATGCTAAAATAAGTTCTAAATCAGGATTGTTTAGCTTGAATGTTTCTTTTATTCAAATTTCAGGAGAAGGAGAATTATTAAAATCATTTGAATTATTAAAACAAAAGTTAGAATCAGAAGGTTTATTTGATACATCAAGAAAAAGAAAATTACCCTATCTTCCTACAAAAATTGGTCTTATTACTTCTCGTGATGCAGCTGCTTATCAAGATTTCCTAAAAGTTTTAAATCAAAGAATAGGTGGATTAGATATATTTTTTTCACACTCCCAAGTTCAAGGAGAAAAAGCTGTAGAAACAATTATAGAGTCCATTGAACAACTTAATGCTCATCCAGAAATAGAAGTTATTGTTTTGACAAGAGGTGGGGGATCTATGGATGATTTACATGCTTTTAATGATGAATCTGTAGTCAGAGCTATATTTTCAAGTAAAAAACCAATTGTTGTTGCTGTTGGACATGAGAGAGATTTTACAATTGTAGATTATGTATCTGACCTAAGAGCTTCTACACCTTCTAATGCAGCAGAATTATTGGTACCAACTAAAATTACTCTTTTAGAGCAGATTGATAATTTTTATTCTCAAGTTAATAATAAAGTTATATATAATATTGATAAGTACAATAGTAAAATATTTGTAATACAAGTTTCCTTGGAAAAAGCTATTAGTAGATTTATTACGGACTATAATATTATTTTGAGAAAGTACCAAAATAATATATTTATATTTAAAGAAATTATATCATCTTATAAATCTCAGTTACAAATTAAATATGATATTATTGATAATAAGATTACAAATCAAATTTCTTCATATAAAGATAAAGTTGGGTATTTAAATAAATATATAGAAGATTTTAATCCTGTTAAATTATTAAAAATAGGATTTAGTTTAACTAGATTAAATAAAAAAATTTTATATGATATTGACAAAGTGAAAATAAAAGATACAATATCAGTAGATTTATATAGGGGTAAGATATTTGCAGAAGTTGTAAAAAAAGAGAAATATGAGGGTTAAGAAAATTATTAATAAGAAATATAATGATAAAACTGATATAGGTTTGAAAGTAAATAGTACATCAATTTGTCTTTTGTATGATAATCTTATTAGAAAAAATTTTCCAAATCTATCTTTCTCTAAAGCAAAGTCAATTAGCAATAATATATTAAATATAGAAGTTACTCATAATTTAGAGGCACAAGAAATTAAACTCTATGAATTTGACATAAAAGCAATTATGAATGATAATATACATAATCCTAAATATGTAGTAGATAAATTAAACATTAAAGTTAATTCATTATGAATAATATAAATAATATTAGTAATTTTATTAAAAGAAGATATATTGTCATTTACTTTATTATTGTAATTATTTTAAATTTTTGGTTATATTTAACTTCAAAAAATATTATAGAGAATCTATTTCCCAATTCTGTTATTGCTATGAGATTTAATATGTTTCAAGGAACCACAATTATAAATGAATCCTCAAATTTAAATAATTATATTTGGATTTCTATTGGATTTTCTTTAGTAAATTTATTTTTTGCTAGTATTGTTCAGATTAAAGTTTTTTCTAACAAGTTAGCTCAACACTTTATTTTAAATTGGATTTTTATAAGTAATATACTAATATTATTAATTATAAGATTTTATTTAGATATAGTTATTACAATTAATTCTTAATATATGTATACATACCCAGATCCTAAAACAAAAGATAAAAAAGATCTTAGAATTCAAAGGTTCTATGAGATGCTTCCAGCTGTACTAACAATTGGTACATTTATATTATTGATTATATTATCTCTTCTTGTTCCATTTTGGGTTGCTATTTTCATTTTAATATATAATTTATATTGGTTATTTAAGTCAGTTTATTTAAGTATACATTTGATATATGCTTATAGTGAATTAAAAAAAGATTTGAAAATAAATTGGTTAGATAAAATAAAAAATAATGAAAAATTTGATTATTGGTATCATGCTGTTATGTTGTTAACTTATGATGAATCAAAAGAAATTCTAGAAGATAGTATTAATGCTATTAAAAATTCTAATTATCCTTTAGATAAAATGATAGTTGTGATTGCTACAGAAGAGAGAGAAGGTGATTTTAGATTAGAAAAAGAAAAGTATTTATTAAAGAGGTTTAAAGGAGTATTTAAGGATTTTATAGTAACAAATCATCCTGATGGTATTGAAGGTGAAATGAAAGCAAAAGGTGCTAATGCTACATTTGGAGCAAAGATATTAAGAGATAAAATAAAATCTTTGGACATAAAAGAGGATCAAGTTATTATTTCAGTATTTGATAGTGATACTATTGTTAGTCCTAATTATTTTGCAGGACTTACTTATAAAGTTATGCAAGAAGATAACCCTTATAAAGCAAGTTATCAGCCTTTACCTATGTATCATAATAATATTTGGGAGGCACCAGCTTTTGCTAGGGTAGTTGCTATTAGTTCTAGTTTTTGGCATATGATGGAATCTGTGAGATTTGACAGAATGGTAACATTTTCTTCACACTCAATGATGTTTAAAACATTGATAAAGGTTAATTATTGGCCTGTTAACATGGTTTCAGATGATTCGGTAATATATTGGAAATGTGTAGATTTTTATAATGGAGATTATAAAGTTGTTCCTATCCATTTATCAGTTTCTCTAGATGCTGTTCAAGATAAAAATCCTTTAGTGGCATTTTCAAATCAATATAAACAATTAAGAAGGTGGGCATATGGAATAGAAAATTTGGCAACAACTATGCGATCTTATGCAATTAATAAAAAAGCTCCTTTTTTCCAAAAATGGAGAAGAATATTTAATATGATTATTGGTCATTATACTTGGGCTACCTCAGCTATTATATTAGCATTTTATGTATGGGCACCTATAATATTTGGTGGGAAAGAATTTAAAGACAGTGTTCTTTCTAATAATCTACCTATTTATGTCTCTACAATTATGAACATAACATTAACAGGAGTAATAATTACCACTTATATTAACATAGTTCTATTACCTCCAAAACCAAAAAAATATTCTTTTATTCGTAATATTATGATGTATTTACAGTGGGCTTTAATTCCAATTGTAGCTTTATTCTTAGGGTCTCTACCAGCTATAGAAGCTCAGATAAGGTTGTTTCTTGGTAAATATTTAGGATTTTGGGTAACTCCAAAGATTAGAAATAAGGATTAGCTTATTTAATTTTAGATTTTTATTAATTAATACAAAATAGCTAAAATTATTTTTTATTAAAGATTTAATAGTAATATACTAATATAATATTTTTTACATTAGAATTAATATTAAAACAAAGATGTTCTGATAGGGAATTGAAAAGATTTTAAATTATCTTTAGAATTAAGAATAAAAATACTATCATTTTTATTTATGAATTGATAATAAGATTTAGCTTCTCCTAAATTATATTTATTTATTTTATCTCCCCTTACATCAATTTCAATAGAATATAAGATATCTTCTTCTATAAAGGTAATATATTCTTCAGATCCTTTGAAAAAATCTATATCAGTAAGTTTTCTATCTGATTTATAAATAATATCTAAATCACCAGCTTTTTTGTTTTGATAACCTTCAAATTTATCTAAATATAAAATATATATACCATTATTTCCATATAATAAAGCCCTTTTATTATCATAACTAAACTTAATATTTGTAAGCTCTAAATTATCTAATTTTTCACTTTCTAATGAATTATCTAATAGATTTTTTACCCATAATATATTATTTTCAATAGATATTATATGAGATTGATTATCTGATACAAAAAATTGAGTTATACTCTCTTGTCCAGAAATTAGTAAAGTTGAGATATCATTGTTTAAATTATAAATATATATTTCATTTGTGTTTTCCTTTAAGTAATATATATTATTTTGTATTAATTTAGCTTTTGTCACATTACTTAATATAATATTAGATTTTTTATTGATAGCTAGGTTATATTGGAAAATATGACCTCCCTGTAAATATGTAAGAATATTATTTGACAAGTCTACTATTTCTATATTTGCTAAATTTACATCATAGTTAAAGAAATCTGTTATATTAATTGGGGTTGTAGATTCATCATTCTGTAAGCTAATTAAATAATACTGATCTTTTTCTAAAATAGATGTTTTAATAATTATTTGATCTGATATATTTGAATAAATAAGCTCATATTTTTGATCAATACTTCCTTTAATCTCTAAGTTATTTAATAAAGGAATATTCTCTTTAGATATAATATTATATATCCATAGACCGGAAGAATTTGGATTAGAAGATGAGTATAATATGGATTCTGTAAAACTTTTTATTATCTCAGAGGGTGAAATTAAGTTAGATATATTATTTAAATCAGGATTCTCTGGGAATAATATGACTGAATTTATAAGAGTTACAATATTCGGTTCAATATTTAAAATCTTTTCCCAAGAATAAAAGTTTTCTTTAGATAATTTTATATTAATAGGATTAGTATCTAATCCAGTTTTTAAGAAAGGTGTCTTAGTATTTTTTTCTATACCATCTATTTCTATATTATATACAATAGGAGTATCTATTCTAATCCCCCCAGTTGCCTTGATAATAGGTTCATTTTTGTTTTGATAAGCAGATTTATTTAATCTATATCCCATAGCATAAAATATTATAGAAGGAGCTACTATTAAAAACAAAATTATTAATAAAAATGAAATGAAATTTTGAATTTTAGGATTCATAGTGATAAATTTAATATTATAATTGATTATTTAATGCTATATTAACCATTTTGTCAGCTTCTTTATTTAATTCTCTTCTTATGTGAATAAACTGGATTGATTTAAATTCAGTTGATATATCTAATATAGATTTAACAAATAGCTTTAAATGATCTTGTTTTACTTTATAGATACCTAATAGTTGTTTTTGAGCTAATTCAGAATCTAGTTTTAGTTCTATATCTAATTTATCTAAATTTTTCCCATTCAATTCCTGTTTAACTCTTTGTAAAGAATTAAGAATAGCTGTATATTCAGCGACATTATTCGTTGTAATTCCTATATATTCACCATGTCGTATAGGTTCTTGATTAGATATATGAATTATATATCCAATGGCAGATTTTCCTGGATTACCTCTAGAACCTCCATCTGTGTAAATTTCAATTTTCATATAAATTATCTTTTAGTTGGATCAATAATAAAATTTTTCATATCTTTTTTACCTAAAAGCATTTTAAATTTTAAATGGCTTCTATCCACGATAGAGCAAGTTGATATAATATAAACATTTTCAATTTTTAATTTTAATTGGACATAAGGTCTTAAGCTAAATCCATTTCCAGCTTTGACTATGGCTACTTTTTTTAAATATCCTGAATTGTTATTTTTAAGGTCTAAATTAATTTTATCTGTAAGTTTATTAATTTCAAATCTATTTTTCTCATTTACTTCATTAGGTAAATTTAATTGCCTAAACTCTTCAAATACAGACCCAAAACCTAATTCTTCTATTAAAGTAGCATCAACACTAGAAGAATCTGCTCCAGTATCAACTTTTGTGTCAACTTCAGAGTATCTTTCATCTAATCCAAATATATTAGTTTTAATTTTTAATCCAATTAAAGTTTTTCCAGTAATTTCTTCCACTTCTTCTTCTATTTCTCCTCCAAATAGATTTTTAGATATTTGAATGGCTCTTTTTACAGTCTTTATTTTTAAATTAGCTATTTTTTCAAGTCTTTCTTTTAGTGGAGCTAGGTTAGCAAATTGTATAGCAAGACCAGGTCTAGCATTTGCTTCTAATACAACCGGTCCTTCATCCCTATCAAGAGATATGTCAATTCCGGTATATCCCATATTTGTTGCATCTGCAGTTCTAACTGAAATCTCTAAGATTTTATCCCAATAAGGAATTTTTATTCCAGATAAAATGATTTTTGTTTCAGGTACATATTCAATTAGATTTCCATCCATTATGGCATTAGTAGTTATACCATTAGCTAAATCAATTCCAACTCCAATACCTCCTTGATGAAGATTTGCTTTCCCATCAGATTTTTTTGTAGGTATTCTTAACATAGCCATTACAGGTACTCTATTAAAGACAATTACTCTAATATCAGGAATACCTTTATAAGCAATTGATTTAAATTGTTTTGTTATTTTTATTCTCTCTTCAAAAAAAGCTATATCAGGACTATTTGTTCTAGAATATGTTCCATCTAAAATATTTTTTATATGATTAATCAAATCTGACTCAGTGATTTTTACACCTTTTCCTTTTACCCAAATCCTTTCTCCACTAGATGACCCTTTTTTATCCTCACCAAATATTACAAGAATTCCTTCACCTCCAAATCCATTAGTTGGTTTTAAGACAAAGCTCTTTGGTAATTTGGTAAAATCAAATTCATTCAACTGAGAATAATCTTGTATTAGTCCAATTAATTTTGGTGTTGGAATATCATTTTTTTCTAATACCTTTTTGAATGTGATTTTATTATCTACAATTCGAATCCATTTTTTTTTATTATAAGGCTTAATATAAGAAAGATTTCTTGCATTCATTCCTAATATTTTTTGACTAAAAATAAAATCCTTTATAATATTCATAATAATAAAAATTATCTATTAGAAATCAATTTTCTAAATCTTATATATTCATTAATTCTTAATCCATCATATTTACCTAATAATATAATTATAATAAAGAATAGAATTACTATTAAAGGATTATTAAATACAAGTTCTCTGATCCAATCATTACTTATAATATAATATCCTAAACTAGATAAAATGAGAGTTTCTACCGATAAAACAATAGCTGTTCTATAACCTTTTTCTATTTGTACATTTATAAATTTTTCAACTAATGTGATTATAATCAAAATTTGATAAATTGGAAGATTAACCAGAATAGTTCTATTATTCAAGATAGCTTCAATCAATATAAAAAACATAGTCATGACAGTTATAGATAGTATTAAAGCCATTTTAGGTAGATAAAGGATACTAAATTTTTTTAAAACAAACCTTGTTAGAGATGCAACTAAAAGAGCCATAATAAATATAGCAAATCCATACTTTATATTTACTTCAAGAAAAGTAAAGGTTATTATCAAAGGAGCATATATACCAAAAGCTTTTATTCCAACAATTTGTCTTGCAGCAACAATAAAACTTGCTATAATAGGGAACATTAGTAATACTATAATAGTATCTTTAGGAACTCCTCCTTCTATTAGGAAATTGAATAATGGATCAAACATAAATTTAATAAAGTTAATTTACCAATAATATACAGAATAATAAGGATATTGTAAAGAGCTTTAGACCTTTTTTGTTATTTAAATTAATAATATCTATTATATCATAGAATTAATATTAAATATATAATGAGATTAAATTAAGAAAGAATAGACAGAAATTAATATCTATGTTATAAATAAATTGCACATTTATAAATTAAAAGATATCTTAAAAATAAATGAACTACCTCTCGTTAATAGGTACAGTTGCTACGGCTCATTTGTTAGCAGTTATTGTTCCAGGACCTGATTTTATTATAGTATGTAGAAATGCACTAACTTATTCACGAAAATCTGGTATTTGGACATCGGTTGGATTAGGTATAGGTTGTTTAATTCATATATCTATATCTTTGGCAGGTATTGCTTTCATTGTTTCTAAGTCTATTATTATTTTTAATATAATAAAATTTCTTGGGGCAAGTTACTTGATTTATATTGGGATTAAATCTATAAGATGTAAGTCTTCAAAAATTCAAGTTACTGATAAATTCAAAAGTAAAGATATCTCAATATTATCCTCTTTAAAAATTGGATTTTTAACTAATGTACTTAATCCAAAGGCTACATTATTTTTTCTAAGTTTATTTACAGTTATAATATCTCCAAAAACTCCTATGTCAATTATGGGTATAATGAGTATAATTATGATACTAAACACAATGATATGGTTTTCATTTTTATCATTACTGATAACTCAAAAAAATATTCGCTTGATTTTTGAAAAATTTCAAGATAAAGTTAATAAATTTTTAGGAGGATTGTTAATTTTTATAGGTATGAAAGTTGCTTTAAGTAAAGGCTAAATTTAAATAATTTAAATATTAAGAACACTTTATAAAATTATAAGGTGTTTTATTTTGCTTATATTGTAAATGATCACTTGACAAGATATTAAATTTAAGATAATATTTATTATAGAAAGCATATAGCCAGAGACTACAAGCAATAAAAATAAGACTTGTATAGGCATTAAAAAATTTATTTTTAATGTTACTCGGCTCAATAGGTCGGGCTTTTTTAATCCATTTAAGTAATCTAAATATATATGGCTTTAACAAAAGCAAAAAAACGAGAAATGTTACAAGAATTGCAAAATTTAATTGCAGATTGTAACGGACTGGTATTTACTGATTTTCAAGGTTCTTTGGTTAAAGATCTACAATCATTAAGAACAAATTTAAGAGAAAATGGTTCTTCCTATAAAGTTGTTAAAAAGACTCTATTTGGAAAAGCATTAAATTCTATAGGAGTTGAGATTGATTTAGATATTTTACCAGGTAGTTTAGGAGTTATCTTTACTAGTGATCCTGTGGAAGCATCTAAAGTTAGTGTTGATTTTCAAAAGAAATCTAAGAAAGGAACTTTTCTTGTTATAGGAGGACTATTAGATAACAAAGTTATTTCTGAAAATGAAGTTATTTTATTATCAAAATTACCATCAAAAGAACAATTACAGTCACAATTGGTTGCAACCATTGCTGCTCCTGTAACTAGTTTTTTAAGAACAATATCAGAGCCAGGAAGAAGTCTTGTAACAGTATTATCTGCTTATAGAGACTCGAAATAATTATTAAATTTAATTTATTAAAATTATGTCAGAAGATGTAAAGATCCCAAAAAAATTTGAATCAATTGTAGAAACTATCAAAGGTTTGTCAGTGTTAGAAATTTCAGAGTTAGTAAAAATTTTAGAAGAAGAATTAGGAGTTTCAGCAGCAGCACCTATGATGATGGGAGCTATGCCAGCTGCAGCATCAGATGCAGGAGAAGTTCAAGAGAAATCAGAATTTGATGTTATTATTGAAGATGCAGGAAGTTCTAAAATTCAGGTTATCAAAGCTGTTAAAGAAATTACAGGTCTAGGGTTAAAAGAAGCAAAAGAAATTGTTGATGGAGCACCTAAAGCTGTTAAAGAAAAAGTTGCTAAAGCAGAAGCTGATGAAATCAAAGCAAAGTTACAAGAAGCAGGAGCAACTGTTGTTGTAAAATAGTTTATTTAGTTTATACTAAAGACCTTTTATAAAAGAGATTATATAATTTAGATAATCTCTTTTATTTTTAAATAATACAAGATTCTTATTTTAATCTATGAAAAAGTTTATTTTTCTGATAATATATAAATATTAATAAGAATAATGATATAGAGATGATCATAAGAGGTCCATTAACATATTTGTTGGGATATGAAAAATTAAAATTATTAAAGTTTTTTTTACATAATAAAAATCAATCTTTTGCAATAAATATAATTTCTGATAAGACTAAAATACAACCAAATGAATTAAGAAGAGAGCTTAAAAATGCTGTGAAAAATGGTATTTTGGAAGAAAATAAATCTGATAAATCTTTAGAGTATAAACTAATTCCTATAGAAGAAATAACTATTTTAGAAACTATTATATTTAAATTAAGTGATACATTTTTTGATGATTTAACCAATAAAATCAATAGTCTTGGGATAGTAACTTTATGTGTTGTTATGGGAGCATTTTTACAAAGAGATCATGATAAAGTAGATTTGTTATTAGTTATAGATAGTTTAAATGAAAAAAGATTTGAATCTTTATTAGAAGCAATAGAATCAGAATTAGGAAAAGAGATAAAATATGTTATTTTATCAAAAGAAGAATTTGATTATAGAAAGAATATGTTTGATAAATTTGTATTGAGTATATTAGAAGATTTAAGAAATAGAACTCTTATAAATAATAGTAGTGATATAGAAAAATAAAATTAATATAAGTAAAATCATGTTAAAAGAAATTTTAGAGCAAGCTCAAGTTCAAAATGTTCCTAATGTTATAATTTTAATAAATACACTTAGTATAACGATATTAGCATTTTTCTTTGGTATTATAATTACACCTTTATTAACTAATTTTTTATATAAAAATAAATTAGGTAAAAATATTCGAGATGATTCTTGGGACGGTACGGGATCACCAATATTCCAGTCAATGCATTCTTATAAAAAAGGAACTCCTACTATGGCAGGTATACTTTTTTGGGGGATAACAGCTATATTTACTTTGTTTAATTTGAGTAGAGAAGAAACATTTTTACCGTTATTTTTTTTAGTATCAGGAGGATTTTTAGGAGCATTAGATGATTTTTTTAATATAAAAGGTATAGGAAAAATTAAAGGCTTAGGAGTTAAGATTAAAATTTCTTTACAAATGTTAATTGCTCTATTTGGTGCATATTGGTTTACCTTTAAACTTAATTGGACTTCAATTCATATCCCTGGGGGGGGATTGTTTGGTTTGCCAGTTGATTTTGAATTAGGATTATGGTATATACCTATATTTATATTAGTAGTTATTTTTGTTATGAATTCAGTTGATATTACAGATGGTTTAGATGGGCTTTTAGCTGGATCAATTATACCTACTTTTTCTAGTCTTGCAGTTTTAGCTTTTATTCAAGGAAAATACTCTTTAGTTATGTTTATTTGTACTTTGATTGGTGCTTTGGCAGCATTTTTATGGTTTAATATACATCCTGCTAGGTTTTTTATGGGAGGTACGGGAGCTTTTGCCTTGGGTGCCACATTATCTGTTATTTCAGTTGTAACAAATTCTTTATTTATACTACCCATTATAGGATTTTTATTCTTTGTTGAAGGGGGATCATCTATTTTACAGCTTTTATCAAAAAGATTTTTGAAAAGAAAAATTTTTATATCAGCTCCAATACACCATCATTTTCAAGCAATTGGTTGGGATGAACCTAAAATTGTGATGAGATTTTGGATTGTATCTTGGGTTATGAGTATATTGGGATTAATTCTAGGTATAATAGGAATGGGATAATATAAAATTTATTTAATTTATAAATATAAAAAATATAATATGTATGATATCTTAATTAAAAATGCAAAAATTATAGACGGGACAGGAGCTAAAATTACAAAATCTAATATACTTATAAATCAGGGAATCATAGAATTTATTAGTAAAGATACTGATTATAAAACAAAAATAACTATAGATGCCGACAATTTATTACTCACTCCAGGTTTTATAGATGTCAACAATCATTCAGATACATCTCTGACCATATTTAACCAAAGTAAATTAAAAAGTCTTGCTAGTCAAGGCATAACAACTATTATTGGTGGTAATTGTGGCGGATCTTTAGCTCCTCTAAGTGGTATAGATTCTTTAAAATCTATACAAAAATGGACAAATTTATCAAAAATTAATATCAACTGGAATTCGGTTAAAGAATATTATGAGATATTGGAGAAAAACAAGTTATATTTAAATTACTCAACTTTAATTGGATATTCTACTGTTAGAAGAGGACTTTTGAAGGATGAGATTAGACCTTTATTGGACACTGAATTAGATTATATCCAAAAGTTTATAGAAAGAGGTTTGAATCAAGGTGCTTTAGGTGTATCTGTAGGATTGTCTTTTACTCATTCACATTTAATTGATAAAACTGAACTTTTATTGTTAGCTCAGATATTGAAGAAACATAAAAAAATCCTAACATTTCATTTAAGAGATGAATCTGAACATATTATTGGTGCAATTCAAGAGGTTATAGATATAGTTAGACAAACTGGAGTTAATACTGAGATTAGTCATTTAAAAATTTTAGGTAAAAAAAATTGGAAATATTTTGATGAAGTTTATAATATGTTGTCACATACTATTGACCAAGATAAATTACCAATTAAATTTGATATTTTTCCCTATAATTATAATAATGGAGTTTTATATATACATTTACCAAAATGGCTCACAAAAAACGGTAGATATGATATGTTAAAAGAGTTACATAATATTGAAGTTAGGAAAAAAGTTATTGCCGAGATGAAGATGAACAATGTAGATTACTCATCTATGGTAATATCTCAATTTAGAGAAGGAAAAAACTTTGTTAAAAAAACAATTCAGGAGATATCTAAAAATCAAGAAGTGTCAATAGAGGAATCTATTTTGAATTTGATTATAGCTTCTGAAGGAGGAGTTAAAGTAATGATTAATTCTATAAATGATATTCATATCAAAAAATTTATTATAAATAAAAATTCTATAATCAGTACAGATGGAGTAGGGTATGACGACACTTTTTTTGAGAAAAATTTGTATGATCATCCAAGATGTTTTTATAGCATGCCTAAATATATAAATAATTATGTAGGTAAAGATTTATCTTTAGAACAAGCAATTGCTAAAATAACATCTATACCAGCTAAGCATTATGGTATTCAAAATAGAGGTTTAATAAAAGAGGGATTTATAGCTGATATTAATTTAATAAATATGTCATTATTTCAAAAAAATATTGATTTTGATAAAGTCAGAAAATATCAATCAGGGATTGAATATCAGATTATTTCAGGTAAATTTAGTATAAAAGAAGGAAAATTTATAGATTATCCAAATGGTAAAATTATTAGATAGAATAATAAAATTCTATCTTTTATAAACTCAGTATGTTATAATTTATAAGAATAATTTTAAACTATAATTAATATGAAAATAGCAGTTCATGCATCGCATCTTTCTCAAGAAAGAGAAGATGGTAATCAAACTTATATAATAAATCTTTTTAAAAATTTAGCTAAAATTGATAATAAAAATGAATATAATTTTTATTATTCAAAAGAATCAAATAAAAAAATAGAAGCTCCTAATTTTTATCATATTATTAATACAAAACCCTTTGCTTGGACTCAAAGAGTTTTCCCCCAAATATTAAAAAAAGATAAACCTGATCTTTTATTTATGCCAATTCAAATGTTACCATTTCTAAAGGATAAAAACCAAAAATCTGTTGTTACAATTCATGATTTAGCTTTTCTTTATTATCCAGAGACCTTTCCATTAAAGGATAGGATTTTGCATAAAATTTATGTTAAAGAAGCTATATATAAAGCAGATCACTTAATCGCAATTACTGAAGCTACCAAAAATGATATCTTGAAAGAATATAATGTTCCCGAATCAAAAATAAGTGTTGTTTATCATGGTGTAGATAAAAACAAATTTAGATTGATGAATGATCAAGATAAACCATTAATAAAAGAAGTTTTAGGCAAGTATAAAATTACTAAACCTTATATTATTTATGTGGGGAATGTTCAACCTCGTAAGAATGTTCAAAATTTGATAAGAGGATTTATCGAGTTAAAAAAAGAATATAAAGAAATTCAATTAGTAATAGCTGGTGCGAGTGCTTGGCTAATAGATGAAGTTATGGAAGAAGTAAAAGATCTTATGAATGAAGATATTATATTTACAGGAAGATTTCAAGATAAAGAGTTAGTACCACTTTTATGGGGAGCAAAATTATTTGTATTACCATCTTTATACGAAGGTTTTGGATTGCCAATATTAGAAGCTGGAGCTTGTGGATTACCTACTTTAGTATCAAACACACCATCCTTACTTGAGATTGTTGGAGACATCAATCTTACTTTTGATCCATTAAATCCAGAAGATATTAAAGAAAAAATTTTAACAGTATTAAAAAATAAAGATTTATATGATAAAATTAAAGAGTATTGTCATCAAAGATCGCAAGAATTTTCTTGGGAAAAGACAGCCAAAGAAACTTTAAATATATTAGAATCAATTTAAATTTATGTTAAAAAAAGAAAATAAGTTAAAAAGTTTATTAACTAAGTGGACTTGGAAAAAATTTATAGTAACAAGTATTTTGGTTTTAATTTTTTCTGGAGGGATTATATTCTTTATTTTTGCAAATAGAGCTAATAATACTTTAAATAATATAACTGGTGAGTCTAATTCTATTTTTGAGACAGCTAAAACCTTTTTGCCAGGAAAAAAAGATCTATTAGCTAATGAAAATGGAAGAACAAATATACTAATTTTAGGTATGAGAGGTGAAAATGATCCTAACGGAGGAACATTAACAGATTCAATTATAATATTATCTATTGATCAAAACACAAATAAGGCAGCTATGATATCTATCCCAAGAGATTTAAGAGTTACTATCCCTGGATATAAAGGATTTGTTAAATTAAATGCAGCTCATGCTCTTGGTCAAGATAATGGTGATAAAGGATTAGAGTTTGCAAAAAGTACTTTATCAGAGACTACAGGAATGCAGATTCATTATGGTGCAACCATAGACTTTACCGCTTTTAAAGGGATTATTGATTCTTTGGATGGTATAACTGTGGATGCAGCTGAAGACTTTTATGATCCAAATTATGAAGGTGGAATTAGAGTGAAAAAAGGTTTAAATGAAATGGATAGTGATAAAGCTTTAAAATATGTATGGGCAAGACTAAGTACCAATGATTTTGATAGATCAAGAAGACAAAGAGAAGTTATTAATGCTATAAAAGACAAAGCTGAAGCTAAAGGCATTTTTAGTAATCCAGTATTTTTATTGGAAACATTGGAATCTTTGGGAAATCATGTAAAGACAGATATGTCAGTTGATGAAATGAAAAGTTCATTAGATTTAGTTGGAAAATTGGATTTAAACTCTATTATAGAAAAAGGTTATGATACTTCAGCTGATGGACCTTTTACTTCTAAGACGGATGAAGGCTTAGGGTATATAATAATACCTAGAGCTGGTAATTTTTCAGTTTTTCAGGAAGACATTCAAAATATATTTGCTACTGTATCAGAAAGTGAAAATGAGATTTCTAATGAAGAAGTAAATCAAGACAAAACTATTGATTCTAAAGAAGAGGAATCTAAGGAAACTCAAAAAACCTTATAAAAATTATGGATAAAAAGTACAAGTTAGCTATTACAATTGTTAATTATAATACTAAAGAATTATCTTTATATTGTTTAAAAAATATAATTGAATCAAATATAACTATTCCTTATCAAATAGTATTTTTAGATAATCATTCAATAGATCAAGAAGATACAATATATGAGATTAGTAGAAAATTTCCTGATGTTAAGATAATTAAGATGAAATATAATTCAGGGTATACAAAAGGAGTCAATCAGGTTATAAAACATACAAATGCTGAATATATATTTAATATAAATTCAGATGTAATTTTAAAGGAAGGTGTAGTTGAAAAGATGGTTAAATATTTAGAAAATAATAAAGATGTTGGTATAATTGGTCCTCAACTATTAAACTTTGATGGATCTATTCAAGAATCAGCTTATAGATTTATTACACCAGATATCGCTTTATATAGAAGAACCTTTTTAGGATTGCTTCCATTTGCAAAGAAAAAGTTGAGTTATTTTACAATGAAGGATTGGGATCATACAACAACTAGAGAAGTAGATTGGGTTTTAGGAGCAGCTATTATGTTTCCTAAAAAGGTTATGGATGAAATAGGTCATTTAGATGAAGATATGTTTTTATATTTGTCAGATACTTATTTAGCCTGGAAGTTATGGGAAAATTCATATAAAGTAATTTATTATCCAGAAGTAAAAATTTATCATTATCATAGAAAGTCAAGTAGAGATGAAAATTTTATTAAAAAACTTTTCTTTAATAGAGCTTATAAAATTCATATAAAAGATGGTTTCACATATTTTAAGAAAACTTTTAGAAAATTTAATCCAAGATTAATTAAATAACAATACTATGAAATATCTTTCAATTATTCAAACATTATTATTAATGGCAATATCATTTCTTTTGGGTGCATTAATATTTAATTATAACCCAAGTCAATCTTTTAAAAGTAATATTAGTACTAATTTATTAACTAATATTTTTGAGAATGAATCTTCTGATATAAGCTATTCAGCATCCTTAGAAGAGGTATCAAAATTTTTACAAAATAATTCTCTTTATAAAGATAAGTCTTTTGATGAAAATAAGTTAAGAGAAGGTGCTATTAAGGGTATGGTTTCTTCCCTAGAAGACCCTTATACTGTTTACTTTTCTAAAGATGAATATAAAGAATTTATGGATAGTCTGAATGGAACATTTGAAGGAATAGGAGCTGAAATAGGTATTAGAGAAGAACAATTAATTGTAGTAAGTCCTCTCAAAGATACCCCAGCTGATAAAGCTGGCATTCTACCAAAAGATAAGATTCTTGCTATAGATGATTTAAGTACAAAAGGTATGACAGTTGAAGAAGCTGTCACAAAAATAAGAGGAGAAAAAGATACAGAAGTTAAATTAACAATTAGAAGAGATTTAGAGAATTTAGAAATAAAAATTAAAAGAGATGTAATTATTGTTCCTAATGTAGAGTTTGAAATAAAGAATGATGTAGGTATTATCAAAGTAAGTACATTCCAAAAAGATACAGCAAAACAAGTAGAAGAAAAATTACTTGAGTTGAGAAATTCAAAGATAACCAAAGTAGTATTAGATTTAAGATATAATACAGGTGGTTATCTAGATTCATCTGTAGATTTAGTTGATTTATTCGTAGGTAAAGATAAGGTTGTTGTTACTGAACAAGGTAGAGATGAAAAAATTATGCAAGTTTTTAAAACAAGAAAAGATAATCAATTTGAAGATATGAATCTTGTTTTATTAATAAATGAAGGTTCGGCAAGTGCTTCAGAAATCACAGCAGGAGCTTTAAAGGATTTAAATAATACAAAATTAATAGGCCAAAAAACATTTGGGAAAGGTGTTGTTCAACAAATCAAAGAGTTTGATGATGATTCTGTATTAAAATATACAGTTGCAAAATGGTTGACTCCAAATGGGATTACTATTGATAAAGAAGGAATAGAACCAGATATTAAAATAGAGATATCAAAGGAAGATTATCAAGAAGATAGAGATCCTCAATTAGAGAGAGCATTGGAAGAGTTAAAATAATAATCTAATCTTACTAAATAAAATGAGTTTAAAAGATTTAGAAAAAAATATATATAGAAGAGAAACTAGAGCAAAACTTGACTCTGATAGAAAAAATCTAACTAAATACACTATATACAATCAGAATTTATCAAATGATAAATTAGAGTATCAAAAATTTAAAGAAGCTGATACACCATTTTTATCTAAATATAAAAAAATACTCACATTGTTTTTAGGAGGAGGGATTCTAATAATAGTAACCATTTTTGTTATTAATCAAGTTTATCAATTTTATTTGTCAAGGTTTGTAGAGAATAATATCATAATTTCTTTTGAAGGAAATTCCTCACTAGTTGCTACCGAAGAGACAGAATATTTGGTTAAATATAAAAATAATAATGATGTTTCTATAAAAGATATTCAGATAGATATAAATCTACCAGATACTATTATGAATAAACAAGTATTTATTTATGAAAATGATATAGAAAAAATATCAGAAAGTCAGAGATTTGTGATTCAAAAAATGGATCCAAAAGAAGAAATATTAATCAAAATTAAAGGGAGTATATTAGCAGAGAAAAATACAATTCATACTATCAGTACAAATTTTTTATATAACTCTGAAAGAGTTCCTACAAAATTAAAACAAAGTTCTGAGTATAAAATTAATATAATAGATAACCCAATTATACTAGATATTGCTGCTCCATTTGATGTTGCTAGTGGTGAGGTAGTTGAATATAAAATAACTCTTAATAATAAAAAAAGTCAAGACTTAAGCGATCTTGAATTAAGATTAGAATATCCAGAAACTTTAAAAATTATAGATATAACAAAAGAAGCATCAAAAGATAATAATGTTTTCAAAATACCAATATTAAAAGGTAATGGGAGGTACGATTTTACAATAAGAGGTGAATTAATAGGTAATCAATCAGAAAGAAAATCAGTAAAAGGACAAATTGGTAAAGTTATAGATGATAAGTTTGTAGTATATGGAATTGATGAAGGAATAACAAGGATAGCGGAAGCTTTTGTTAGTATAGAAAATTTTTATCCTTCAACTATTAAAAAAGATCAAGATATAAAATATTCAATAACAATTAAAAATAATACTTTAGTTCCAATTAGAGAAGGAATTATAAAAGCTGTGTTTAAAAGTGATGTATTTGATTTTTCAACATTAAATACAGGGGGAGGGGATTTTGATTTCAACTCAAAAACAATTACATGGAGAGCAAACACATTACCAATATTAGAGATTTTTCCTCCCAATGCAACAGGTAGAGTTAGTTATAATATATCTTTAAGAAAAGATTTAACAGAACAAGAATTACAAAATATTGATTATAAAGTCTCAACCTTTTCTTTATTTGAGAGTTATCAAATCCCAACAGCTTTAGGAGTTAACAAGGTGATTCAAGGTAGTGATTCTATAGTTTCTATAGAAAGACCAAAAGTTGAGGAAAAAATACCACTTATTGTAAAAAACCAATTATTATATGATAATTCTATTCCTAATATAATTAATTCAGGACCAATTCCTCATAAAGTTTCAGTACCTACTACAATGACTGTTATCTGGGAAATTGAAGAAACGAATGAAGATATAAGTGATATGACTTTTAGAACATATTTACCAGAAAATGTTGTAGCTACAGGTATTCATAATAATTTTGGATATGGTAAATTCACATATAATGATAGGACTAAAGAAGTTTTTTGGAATTTAGGAGATGTCCCATCTGGTGTAAATAAAAACCAAAATATTAAATTAGCTTTTCAAATACAATTTACTCCTTCAATAAATCAAAAGTCTGATACAAACAACTCAGCTGGAAAAGGTCCAACAGTAGTTAATCAAGTAGAATATACAGCCAAAACATTAAAAGATGGGAAAGTTTTAGATTCTAAGTTAGAAGAAATTAAAACAGAATATTCTATAACTGAATAAAATACCTGTGGATAAATAAAAGATATTTTATTCATTAAAAGTGTGGTATAATTTATTTATAATAATTAAGTAATAAATTTTAATATATGAAACATTCAACACAAGCAATACAACTAATTTTATCTATAACTGTAGTCTCACTTATAATAGGTTATGTATCAAAAGACATAAGTCTAAATCAAAAATCAGTGGAAATTGATAATTTAAAAGCAGAATTAAGTCAAACTAGATCTCTTTATAATAACTTAGCATCAAAGTATAGTGAAGAAATTATAACAGAAGCTCAGACAGAACCATCAACCTCCATAGAAGAAATTGATGAAGGAAATAATGATAGTTATATTTTGCCAACAGAAAGTATGTATGATGATATAAATCAAGAGTAATTATAAATATATATAAATACATTGACAATTAATGTATAATTTAGTAGAATGTATATCAAATAGTACTTAACTATAAGCTTAAAGATAATAATATGCCAGTACCAAAGAAAAGGATGTCACAAACAAGAACTTCTAAAAGAAGATCTCATCATGCAATAAAAAACATTGAGGCTAGTTTGAATGGAGTTTCTCATAGATTAAAGAAGTTTTATGATAGACAAGATTCTCTTATAAAACCAGAAGTAAAAAAATAATACATTTTAAATAAATAATTTAGTACATTATAAAACCCAAAAAATATGGCAAATAGACATTTATTGAGATCTACAACTATGCAGATATTATATCAGATAGATGTTACTGATAGATGGTTTCATGAAAATCTATGGGATGTTATATCTGAAAGCATCAGTAGATTCTCATTTGATTTAACAGATACTTCTTATATAAAAGAAGTTATTTCTGGTATTATTAAAAATAAATCAGAGATTGATGAGACGATATCTAAGTATTCTAATGGTTGGAATATAGAAACTATTTCTTTAGTTGAAAGAAATATACTTAGAATTGCTTTATTTGAAATATTATTTTACAATGATCAAGATATACCTTTTAAAGTGGCTATAAATGAAGCGATTGAGCTTAGTAAAATGTTTAGCGGAAAGCCAGCAAGTAAGTTTATTAATGGTGTACTAGGTGGTTTAGTAAATGATTTAGATTCAAAAGGATATAATCTTATAGATACGGAAGATAAAAAAATTAAAATAAATGAAGCTGTTGTGGAAGAAAATGAACAAGATATAGTTAATTAATTATGAATATAAAAAAAATATCAGACTTAGAAAAGAAAATAGGGTATACATTTAAAAATAAAAATTTAATCATTGAAGCTTTGACTCATAGATCATTTCTAAATGAAAATCCTGATTTTAATTTGGATCATAATGAAAGATTAGAATTCTTAGGAGATGCTGTATTAGAGTTACTTATAACTGAATTTTTGTTTAAAAATTATATAAATAGTACAGAAGGAGAAATGACTAATTATAGAGCAGCGTTAGTAAAAGGTGAAAATTTAGCTAAGGTTGCAAAAAAGATAAATTTAGAATCTTATCTTCAAATGTCAAGAGGAGAAAAAAATGACTTATTATCTAAAGACTATATTACATCTAATGCTGTTGAATCTATTATAGCTGCTATGTATATTGATGGTGGGCTTGAAGTTGTGAATGTATTTTTAAATAAATATATAATAGTTGATCTAGAAGATATTATACAGAATAATTTATTTGTAGACTCTAAAAGTTTATTACAAGAAAAAATGCAAGAGAAATTTTCTATCACACCATCATATAAAGTTATGAGTCAGTGGGGTCCAGATCATAGTAAAACATTTGAAGTTGCTGTATTTATGAATGAAATAGAATTAGCAAGAGGAATTGGATCTTCAAAGCAAAAAGCAGAACAGCAGGCCGCAAAAATCTTACTTGAACTTAAATATAAAAATTAAACTTTATAATACATGCATATAGGTTATGATATTGATGGTGTACTTAGTAAAAAAGATCCAACACATGTATCAAGATTAGGGGTAAGGTTTTTATTGGGAATATTTAACTTTTTTTTACCTCAAGTTATTAGACATTGGACTTTGAATCGTTCATTACAAATCGACATTGAGATTGCAAGAGAAATAGCAAAAAAACATAAAATTTCTATAATTACAGCTAGACCAAAAGAATTTTACAAGTATACAGAAATTTGGTTAAGAGATATAGCAAAGATAGATTATGATAATTTATATTGTGTAGGTTTAAAGTCTAACTTTGAACAAAGAAAATTAGATATTGCAAAAGAAATAAATATAGAGTTATTTTTAGATGATACTGATTCAACTATAGAATTGTTTAAAAATAATAATATAAATGCTTATTTGTTTAAAAGTTGGCAAGATATAAAGAATAATTTAGATCTATGAGTATTTGGGAAGCTATAATACTAGGGTTAATTCAAGGTATAACAGAAATATTACCTGTATCAAGCACGGCTCATATAATTTTATTTACTCAATTATTTGGTGAAAAACCAGATATATCTTTTAATGTAATAATGAATTTTGGTTCTTGGATAGCTATCATGATTTATTTTTATGATATTTGGCTTGATTTAGTGGTTGGAACTCTTAATTTTGTCAAAATTACAATTTATACTTGGTTAAAAGAAAACAATAAATCTAAATTAAAAAATAAATTACCTAGATTTAGTAGAATGACAGTTGATTATGGAAAAAATGAATTTTATTATAATTCCAAAAAGCAATTTATCTTAGGTTTTAATTTAATTTTAGCAACAATTCCTGTTTTAGTCATAGCATTTTTTATTAAAGATTTTTTGAACAAAAATCTGGAGAATAATTTTATGATTGGTGTTTCATTAATTTTGGGAGGAGGATTACTTTATATAGCTGAAATTATATCCAAACAAAAATATAATATAGAGAATATAGGTTTTGGAAAAATAATTTTGATAGGATTTGGACAAGTTATGTCGCTTATTCCTGGATTCTCAAGGTCTGGGTCAACCATTATGGCAAGTCTCTTTGTTGGTCTTAAAAGAAAAGATGCAGCTACATTTGCTTTTTTGCTAGGAGCCCCAGTTATTCTTATTGCAACAATAGTAGAGATTCCTTCTTTTATAAATGATTATCAGATGTCATTGGAAGTAATTTTATCTTTTATGTTTTCTATTATTGGTACTTTAGTTAGTATTCATATTTTATATAAATTTATTCAAAAACAATCATTCTTAGTTTTTGTTATATATAGATTTATTTTAGGAGTATTTTTGATTATAAATTCAATTTAGATTAAAATATAAATAAATAATTTTAGGAAAAATACTTTTTTAGTAAATATTGACAATAGTATATTTTTAGTTTAGTATTAATGTAATATTAAATTTAATCTATATAATTTATGAAAAGTACAAGTTACAATACTGTGATCGTAATATTAATTATAATTCTATTAGGAATGATAGGGTGGATAATCTATCCAGAATATATCAAACCTAATTTTAATATTGAAGATAAAATCACACAAGTACAAAATAATCTTGAGGAAGATAAAAAAGTAGAAGAAACAAAAAAAGAAAAAGAAATATCACCACTACCAGAATACTCAGAACCACTTGTGATCAAAAAAGAAGAAACTGAATTTACAGGAATAGAAGACTTTGAATATAATTTAATTTATTATAAAAATAATGTAGTATATGAAAAAGATTTAGAGACAAATCAAGATAAAGAATTATTTACTGTTCTAAAAGATCCAGAGGAAAGTAAAGAAGCTTATGTTTCTGATAAATTATTATCTCCAGACGGAAAAAAAATAGCATATACGGATAAGAGTGGTCAGTTAAAAATTTATGACAGAGAGACAAAAGAAATTCAAATTTTGAATCAAAATGTACAAGATTTTAAAGTTTCTAATATTCAATGGGCTTATAATAATCAATATATTAGTGTAACTCTTACAAATATAGACAAAAATTATAATACAAATAGTAAAATAGGTATAGTAAATGTAAAAACTGGGGAATATCAATTTTTGGATGTTTATTCAGAAAAGTACGAATTATTATTAGCTTGGCATCCATTCAAATTAGAATTTACCTATTGGGGAGAAGGTCAAAAGAATTTAACTCAAGCTATAATTCAAGATGAAGTAGTTACAGGTAAAAAAGACTTACCAGTGGCTATAGGATTTGAAACTAATAATTTTACTAAGATAAGATCTGTTTTTTATTCTCCAGATGGTGATAAGACAATTTATATATACAATGATGATGAGGTAAATGAAAATGTGTACTATTCAAATAGCAAAATAGTTTTAATGAATTCAAATGGAACAGAAGCTAGATATCTCTCTGAATTTGAATTACCTACATACACTGTAGATTATTATGGAGAAGCTAAATTAATAAATAATGTATTATTTACTTTAGACTCTAAAGAAATATTGGTGACATATTATATGCCAGATCATAGAGATTTAGGTAAGAATTATGAAATTTACAGGTATAATTTAGACACTAAAGAAAAGAAAATATATATTGATATAGAGGTATTCGTTAATGCAAAGTTAATTGAAAATACTGATAATGAATTTTTTTTATTAGAAAATAGTTATGTAGATACATCCTTAGATCAAGATTTTGCTAAATTAAATGTTAAATTGATAAATTTGAAGAATAAAAGAAATTATAATATATATATCGAAAATGTAGATAGAAATCTATTTGATATAGAATCATATACAATAGGCTTAGTCAAAAAATAAGTAATATGACCAAACAACAAATTCTAATTTTAGTCTTGATTCTACTAATAGCTTTTCTAGGCTATTTAGGAATAAAAAGAGAATTGGATAAAAAAAATCCAGAAGATTTAAATCTGGTAAAAGAAGAAATAATACAAAAATCAGTGGTAGAGGAAAAAAAGATAGAAAATAAATGTAATCCAAATTGGATTTGTGATGATTGGAGTATGGGAAAATATGGAGATTGTAGTGAAGAAGGAGAAAGAACTAGAGAATGTAGAGATCTCAATAATTGTAATACCGAAGACTTAAAGCCAGATACGGTAATGCAATGTGAAGCAGTGAAGTATAATCCACCCAAATTGGGACCATTCGAGATAGAAATTATAGGAGATCAGTATTGCAAAGACAAAGTCAATGAAGCTTTAGCCTTTATGAAAGATAATTCTCCTAAATTCTATACCAAAGTTATTACTTATATAGGAGTGATTGAGTGTACGGATAAAAAGAAAAGTTCACAACTTTCCGAAGAAATACCAAGAACTTTATTAGCAGATATGAAATTTTTTAGAACAGTGACTCAGTTAGCAGGAACATTAATCCATGAAGCTCATCATTCAGAGTTATATACTCAGTATAGAGTAACAAACAAAGTCAATGAAGTTCCATTTGAAATTTATTCAGGTAGAAAAGCTGAAGAAGAATGTGTAGATGAGACTATAAAGTTTTTAAAAGAGGTTAATGCCCCAGCTGATGAAATATATTATGAAGAGAATAAATTTGAAATAGAAGGAGAATGGTGGAATAGGACTGAGTAGGAATAAAATTGTCAATCTTTACTAACATTCTAATATTTGTAATTGACAAAAATACTCTTGACAAATTTTAGAAAATATTATAGTATATAAATATCTAAAGTTAATAACTAATTTAGATATGCACATTTATAATAGCGAGGAAAAGCTAATGTCAAAACATTATTTGCCTTTTCGGAAAGGTACAAAAGTAAAAGTTACTCAAGGTGATAAAGCAACATGGTCAAAGGTGGTTAAAGGAAAAAATGTAACGATCATAGGTCATAATGAGAATTCAAATTGGCTAGCTTATGATCTGGTTGCCTATGGAGATCTTACAGTCTTATCTATTACTAAAGGTACTATAGTTTCTATGGGCTCTGGTTATAATAGTGGTTGGGGAAATTCAATTGTTATTAAATCTGAGGATGGAACTTTCTACCGTTATTCTCATTTACGAGATAATCCCTTTAACAAGCATACTATTGGTAAGAAAGTTACTATTGGTACTGATCTTGGTATTATGGGAAACACAGGTAAATCAAGTGGACCTCATTTACATCTGGAAAGAACTAAAGTTCTGTTGAATACAGTTTCCTCTAATCCAGATCATTACCTAAAAATATCTTTTTTAGAAGATAACAATGATGTCCTAAATGACCAAGAAATCTTATATTCTCAACATCCTGGAGTAATCCAAGATACGATAACAGGTACAGATAACAACACTCCCACAAATGGTATTTTTTACATTACTCCAGACAACTTATTTAGTCCAACGGTTAATATTTCTTATCACAATGGAGAAGAAATCATCTTCCGTCAAGGAGATGGACAAGTAAAAGCATTTCTTACTAATGAAAAAGGATTTGCTTACTGGTATCATCACACTGGATGGGCTGATAGTAGTATAGAATTAGTTGGGGGAGCTGATATCAGAGTTGGTGATAGAGAAGAATTAATATTTGATCTATCTGATGGGACAGTAGCTTCATTTCTAATTGATAATAATGGTCTGGCTTACAAATACCAAGTGGTTGGTAAGCGAGATAAAAACTTCAAATTGATTGCTGGTGGAAACTTTGACAATGATCAATTAGAAGAATTATTATTTGATGAAGGTAATGGCAGATTAGGTATCTTTGATATGAATGCTAATGGAATCGCAGTTAATTACAGATTCCTTGGATCATATGGTACTAATGAATATAAAGTTATTGGTACTGGTGATATCAATGGAGACGGTCGAGACGAAATTCTTTTCGGTGGAAAATGGGGAGATATTGGAGCTTTTAACATGAATGATAATGGATTAGCTACAAACTTTTCTAAAAGGGGATGGGCTTATAGTGATTATCATGTCGTAGGTATTGGTAATATTGATGCTGATAATCGTGATGAACTTGTATTAAGAAATCCACGCAATGGAGAAATATATGCAGTTCATTTTGATGGTAATGGTAATCAAGATGCCTATAAATGGGTTGGTTATGCTGATCCTAATATTAAAGCTCAAGGATTGGGTGATATTACTGGGGACGGCCGAGATGAGATTGTTTTCCGTGTAGGGAATGGTGAAGTTTCATACTTTACCATTAACGAAAATGGACTTGCTACCCAATATCTTGTTAGTGGATGGGCTGATGCTAATATTCCTATTATTTAATTTAATCTTTATTAAGACTACTTTAATATAAAAGTGGTCTTTTTTATTTGTAATAATTTTATTTGATTTTTATTCATATTTACTCTATAATATAAATATATTTAATGAATTTAATATGAAAATAAAAATCTGGTTGAAAATTATTTGTCTAATATCTCTGTTTGTATTATTACCAAATATTACTCTAGCATCGAGACCGTCAAGTTACTCTGATTTAACAGATAAACATAAAGAATTCTTAAAAGAAGTTGCTGAAGAGAAAGGATATAAAGCATATAAAGATGTTGGTAGTCTAGATTCTGAATTACAAACAAAATTTAATGAAATGAAAGCTGTTGCCACTAGTGCAGGGTATACATTAAATATTATATCAGGGTATAGAAGTTATAATGATCAAGTAGGAACATTTTTTAATCCAGCATCTACAGTAACTTCTCCTATTTCAGATGCTAATCTTTATAAAGATGATGATTCTAATAAATCTACTACTAAAACAGCTTATTTAGCAAGAGCTGTAGCATCAGCTCCACCTGGATATAGTGAACATAGTACAGGTCTTGCTATAGATATTAATTCTGTATCTTCTAGTTTTGCTAGTACTCCAGAATACACTTGGCTAAAAGATAATGCTTCTACTTATGGATTTGAATTGTCTTATCCAGAAGGTAGTACAGAAGGTGCTGGATTTGAGCCTTGGCACTGGAGATACATAGGGGGATCTAAAAAAATTGACGATTATCTAGGAATTGATGGAGGTCCAGGAACAAATCCAGTTATACCAGATCCTCCAACCGGAGGAAATCTAGGGGAAGGTGGAGGTGCATCTCAAGCCACTCCTGTAACATATAAATCATTTACATCATTTCCAGGGATAGGCCAAATAAGTAGTCTATGTGAATTAACAAAGGCATTATGGTTTATAGGATATGCAATATTATTTATATCAGTAATAGGAATGTATATGTATGGAGGATTCCTATATACATCATCAGGAGTAAATGCTAGTGGAGTAAATCAAGCAAAAGGAATATTCACAAATTCAACAATAGGATTAGTCTTAGGATTAAGTGTATATGTAATCCTAAGTACATTAAATCCAGGTCTTCTTACTACTCAATGTACAATTACTCCTGTTCCTAATGCTCCTATTGGTTCGGGGGCTAGTAGTTCTACTGTAGCATCTGGTATATTTACTCCAACTGGACAAATAGGTGTTGATATATATAATGCAGCACTTTCATTAGAAGGAGCTTCATCTGTGGGATGTGGATCTGCATGCGGCAATGGAAATCTTGCTTGTCAATATATGGTTAACAAAGTTTTAGAAAGATCAGGACTATCTCCTTTAGATGGTTTGAGTACAAGTAGTGCAGAAGATGAACTTAAAGCAGGAAGAGGAACAGCATTAACTCAGACATCTACACAGCCTGGGGATATAGTTTATGCTGTTGGAGATCATGTAGGTATTTGTTTAAATACTGGATGCTCAGAAATTCTTTCTAATAGTTCTAGTAAGGCTAAGTTTTCTTGGAGATCTGGCGCTAATTTTGATGGGTCTTATGGAGCAACACCGATTACTTATTATAGAGTAAATAATTAATTTATGAAAAAAGTATATATTTTATTAATATTAGTTACCTTTATTACAATAATATTTTTAATTGGTTATTTTGTCTTTAAAACAGATAACACAGTAATAACAGAAGAATCTAGTTTAAATAATGATGAAACTAAAAAAACATATAATGAATCTGAAGAAAAATTAAATAAAGAAAAAAGCACAATATCTATAGAAGGTAAAATAAAAAGTATTCTTAATAATGATAATAAAAAAAATGAATATATATCATCCAATATAAAATATGTAAATGATTATTATATCGCAACTTGGACAGAAGAAAATGCTGGAGGTACTATATTATTAGAATGTAAAGAATTAAATTGTAAAGAAATCTTTAAAATAGGGGGATCTCCTGGTATAGATGATTTTAGGAAGTATGGTATTCCAGACAATATATCAATTCAACTGTTGAATAAATATAATCCTTCTTGGCAAAATGTAAAAGATTTATATAATCAATAACTCTATGAATAAAATTTTAGCTTTTAACTGGAAAATGAATCCAGAAAATAAAGAAAAAGTATTAGAACTATTAACAAATGTTCAGATAGCCCTAAATCAAGTTAGTACAAATGAAATTATAATTTTAGCTCCAGATATATATTTAGGATTAATAGATAATTTTAAACAAGAAAAATCAATATATTTTGATTTAGGAGTACAAGATATCTCATCACAAGAAAAAGGAGCATATACAGGTCAAATATCAGCTTCTATGGTAGAGAGTATGAATTATATATATACCTTAATCGGACATTCTGAGACTAGAATTTATCAAAAATATACTTTAGAGGATATTTCCTTGAAATTTGGATTGTCACTTCAATATAATCTAAATCCTATTATTTGCTTAGGATATCAGGAAGATAAAACTATTCAAGAAATAGACTATGATTTACTTAAGCAAGAATTAATATTTATTTTTGAGAAAAATAAATCACTCATAAATAATCAAAGAATAATAATAGCTTATGAGCCAATTTGGGCTATAGGCACTGGAGTTACTCCTAATGCAAATATTATAGAAACAGTAACAATTTATATAAAAAGAGTTTTGGTAGAAATTTTAGGGATTAGCTTAGCTCAGAAGATAGAAATATTATATGGAGGTAGTGTTAACTCAAGTAACATTAAGAATTTTAAATATATACAAGAATTAGATGGATTTTTGATTGGAGGAGCTTCTGTTATTCCAGAAGAGATACCAAAGCTAACTCAAGAAATTTCTGATATATAGATTTAAATGCAGGTGTAGCAGGAATTGAACCCACAATAACGGTTTTGGAGACCGTAGTTATACCATTTAACTATACACCTAATACTTATTATAGTATAAATCTTTATTAATAATTTTGCAAGCATAAATCAAATAAAAGTAATTTTACTTTCTATACTAAAAAAATTTTTATGATATAATTATATTAAGTTCATTATAAATATAGAACTGAATAATAATTAATATATAGATTTATGAAGAAGACTTTGAAGAAATTTCCTCACCAGAAAGAGTTCATAGAAAGAACACATATAATAGCTAAAGTAGTTTTCCAATATGCTGTTCAATTAGTAGTTATTACTATTGTTGCATTTCAACTAATTTATTTAGCTGTAAATATTGTAGCTCAGTTGTATATCTTACCAAATTTACAATAATTTAAATAATTATAAAAGATAGATTAATAGTCTATCTTTTATTTTAACAAATAAATATATGAAATTAATTTCTTGGAATATAAATGGAATAAGAGCTTTTAGTAAAAAAAATATTTTGAGTGGATTCATTAATACTTATAATCCAGATATATTGTGCTTTCAAGAAACTAAGGCACATATAGATCAACTTACAGATGAGATAATAAATATTGATAATTATAAATCCTATTTTTCTTCGGGAATAAGAAAAGGTTATAGTGGGGTTGCTGTTTATACTAAAGAAGAACCAATATCTGTATTAACTGGCTTTGGACTTAACCCTATATTTGACCAAGAAGGTAGAATTTTAATTATGGAATTCAAGAAATTTATTTTATTCAATATTTATTTTCCCAATGGAGCTTCTCGGAAAGAAAGGTTAGATTTTAAAATGGATTTTTATCAGGAGTTATTAATCTATTTAGATAAAATAGATCATAAAAATAAATCTATTATTATTACTGGTGATATTAATACTGCTCATACAGAGATAGATTTAGCAAGGCCAAAAGAAAATAAAAATACTTCAGGTTTTCTTTCAATAGAAAGAGAATGGATTGATAAGTTGACTAGTGAGTATCATTTTGTGGATACTTTTAGAAAATTTAACTCTGAGCCGAATTGGTACACTTGGTGGGACACAAAAACAAGAGCTAGAGATAGAAATATTGGTTGGAGGATAGATTACTTTTTTGTTAACCAATCTTTGCAAAATAACGTAAAAGATGCTAAAATATTATCAGAAGTTATGGGGTCAGATCATTGCCCTGTATTGTTAGAGTTAAAATTTTAAGTTAAATAAACAAAGAAATGTATACATTAGTTTTAGTTAGGCATGGTGAAAGTGAGTGGAATAAAAAGAAATTGTTTACAGGTTGGTCAGATGTTAATTTGACAGATAATGGAATCTTTGATGCCAAAATGATAGGTAGAAAACTTAAAAGTCAAGACCTTTGTTTTGATATTGCTTTTACCTCTGTTTTGAAAAGGGCTGGTATGACATTGGAACTTATCTTGGAAGAATTAAATAATGATCAAACTAAAATAATAAAAAGTTGGAAATTAAATGAGAGGAACTATGGTAAGTTACAAGGAAAATCAAAAGTTGGAATTTTGGAGGAATTAGACTTGAAAGAGATACATGCTTTTAGAAGAGGATACTATACAAGACCTCCTCAATTAGATGATGATGATCCTAGAAATCCTATTAATGATCCTAAATATTCTCATATAAGTAAAGACTTATTGACTAGGGGAGAGAGTTTAGAAGATACTTATAATAGAGTGATACCTTTTTTGAAAGAAAAGATTTATGAAAAACTAAAAACTCATAAAAATGCTATAATTGTTTCTCACGGTAATACTCTTAGAGTTATTCTGAAATATTTAGATAATCTATCTGATACAGAAATAGAAGGAGTAGAATTCCCAATAGGTAAAATCATTATATATAAATTAGATGAAAATTTTAAAGTTATTAATAGAGAATATTCTTTTTATGATGATAATTTAAAATATGGAGAAGACTTGTAAAAATTTTTTATAATGTGATATAATTAATAAGTGTAAAAACAAATTTATTAAAATAATATTTATAATATGAATAAAGTAGAAAAAATTTTATCTTGGTACTCTAACACATCTACATTTGGACAATTAAAAAATTTATCAAGAATATTCAATTATGGTAGATTATCAGGTTCAGGAAAATTATTAATTCTACCTGTGGATCAGAATATGGAACATGGTCCAGGAAGATCTTTTGAGATTAATCCTATTATGTATGATCCAATTAATCAAGCTAAGTTAGCTGTCGATGCGGGGGTAAATGCATATGCTGCACCTTTAGGATCATTAGAAAGAGCTCAAGAAGTTATTTTGAGACATAATTTACCAACAGTGCTAAAAGTAAATTCTCATCACCTAATGATTCCTGATGACGAAAACCCTAAATTATCTATACATTCTTGGGTTGATGATGCTATAAGATTAGGATGTGAAGCAGTAGGATTTACTTTATATCCAGGCTCTCTATATAGTAATGATATGGAAGAACAAGCAAGAGAATTAATTTCTGATGCAAGAAAAGCAGGATTAGCAGTTATTTTATGGGTTTATCCAAGAGGAGTTGGTATTATAAAGGGAAAAGAAACCGCTACAGATATTATTAGTTACGGAGCTGCTATAGGAGCTAACTTAGGGGCTCATATAATTAAAGTTAAGTTACCAGCTATTGATGGTTATGGATTAGAATCTAATCAAAAATTAGATATCTATAAAAATTCTCCAACAGAAACTCTAGAAGATAGAGTTAGATTAGTTATGAAAGCGGTTTATGATGGTCATAGAGTAGTTATTCACTCGGGTGGTGATACAAAAGATGATCAGTCTGTTCTAGATGAAATTAGATCATTAAAAAATGGTGGAGCTTTTGGTTCTATAATGGGTAGAAATGCTTTTCAAAGACCATATGATGATGCAGTTCAATTTTTGAATAAGGTACAAGATATTCTATTGGAAGAATAATAAACTTAAATATATTTATTAAATCAAAATAAAAATTTAAATATGTATATATTAAAAGAATATACAGATGAAAATAGATGGATTAATCATATTGTAGAATCCATTCAAAAAAAAGTTTACTTATTAAAAAATGATAAATCCATAAGCTTTGGATTGTCAGGGGGTAATACTCCATATCCAATTTATAAAAATTTATTTAAAATAGATATAGATTGGAAAAATGTAAATTTAATTAGTATAGATGAAAGATTTGTAAGTGAAAATTCCTCATATTCTAACTGGATAAAAATTAAAGAATCTATAGGGGAAAAAATATTATCTAAAATAAATTCTGATATTAAAATTGATTATTATGAAAATGATATAAAAAAATCTATTTCTATATTCCAAAAAAAATTACCTGATAAAATTAATATATCTATTCTAGGTATAGGAGAAGATGGTCACTTTGCATCTCTTTTTCCTAATAATACATATTTAACAGAAACAACTCCTAATGTTATTAAAACAGAAGCTCCAGATTATTTAGATATAAAAGAAAGAATTAGTTTATCCTCAAGGTATATTATGGGTTCTGATTATATAATTTTAGTTTTAAGAGGTGAAAATAAAAAAAATACTCTAAATAAATTATTTGATCAAGATAAAAATTTTAAGGAATTTCCTGCTAAGATTTTATTAGAACATAAAAATTTAGAGATCCACTATTTAAATATATAAAAATTAAGATATCTATGATAAACGAAATAAAAATTAATATTATAAGATCTATTACTTTAATTACTAGTATGTCTATTGTTGGAGGTATTTTATATATTCCAATTTTGATAGAAAATGTAGGGTATATTATTGCATTATTATATATTTTTTTGGGAGGTATTATGGTCTTAATATTAAATTTAATGTTAGTAGAAATTAGTTTAAGGACATCAGGAGTTCGTAGTTTAGTATACATGTCTCATAAATATTTAGGAAATTTAGGTAAATTATTATCAGTTGGGATGATTATCTTGATAGGATATTTTTATGGATGGGTATTATTTCAAACAGCTGCTAATATTCTTGTAAATATTTTTGGACTTACTACATTTACAATGAGTATTGTTTTTTTGGGTGTAGTATTCATTTTTATATATTTAAAAATATATTTACATTCTAATTTACAAATTTTCTTATTATCTCTATTTATATTTTTATTGTTAATTATATCTGCAAGAATATTCTTAATAGATAATAATGTTAGTTTTGAATTAGTAGAAAAAAATATTAATATAGATAATTTGTTTTTATCTTTAGGGGGAATATTGTTTGTATATTTCAACTTTTTATTTGTACAAGAGTCAGAATCTATTATGGTTAATAGTAAGAGATTCTTAAAAAACATTATAATAATATCTAATAGTTTAAGTATTTTGATTTATATAGGGATTATTTTAATAATATTCTTTTTGCAAAATACTAGTATTTCTCAGAACTTTCTTACTGGTTTTTATGGTTTGATTCCAAATGAACTTTATATAATATTTCAGACTGTTATATTAGGTTTTATTTTATTTATATTTGTTTATTTATCTAAGTATTTAATTAATACATATAATTCAGACTTGGGTATCAAAAAAACTACTTCCATAATTTTATCTATAATACCATTTTTTGGTTTTACATTATTAAATGATATTAATTTGATTAATCTAATATCATTGACAGGATCTTTGTTTATATCATCACTAGGAATAATAATTTTAGCAATGTTTTGGAGTGCAAAATATAATGGAGATACTATACCAGAGTTTAGTCTTGGAAAAATGAAATTAGGAGGATATGTAATGATATTTATTTTAATTTTAAGCATATTAGGATTTATAATAAGCTCTAATATCTTTATTAAGTAAATAAAGATTGAACTTTTCTTTGATTAGTAATATAATATATATAAGTAAAATTAAACAAATTAATTTATGAGAGTATTATTTGCAAGTGGAGGAACAGGAGGCCACATAATGCCAGTAATATCTGTGAAACAAGAATTAGACAAAATAGCTTCAGAACAAGGGTTTATAATAGAGTATTTATTTGTTGGTCATATTGATGAAGTTGGTATAAGAATACTTGAAGAAAATAAAATTCCTTTCAAAAAAATCTATGCAGGTAAACTTAGAAGGTATGTGAGTATGGATAATTTTACTGATATATTCAAAGCTGTTCAAGGATTAATAAAGGCTCAATGGTATATCTGGAAATATATGCCTGATGTTACTTTTGGAAAAGGTGGTTATGCAAGTGTACCTGCTGTTTTTGTATCTTGGTTATATCAAATACCAATTTTAATTCATGAATCTGATGTTCTTCCTGGACTTGCAAATAGACTTTTGTCTAGATTTGCAACAGTAGTAGCTGTTGCTTTTCCTAAAGCTAAAGAAAAATTCCCAGCAAAAAAAACTTCTTTGGTTGGTAATATGACACACCTTGATATTAGGTCAGGTTCTAGAGATGATGCAAAAAGAATATTTAAGGTAACTTATGAAAAACCAGTTCTACTTATAATTGGTGGTAGTCAAGGAGCAAAGAAATTAAATGAAGTTGTATGGAAAATAATTCCACAATTAACATCATTTGTTGAAGTTATTCATGTTGTGGGAGATGCTCATGTTAGAGATGCATCGAAAATATATCGTTCCCTAGATACTTATCAGAGTAGATTTTATCATTATACAGGATTTTTAACTCATGACTTAAAACATGCATATGCTGCAGCCGATCTGGTATTGTCTAGAGCAGGGGCTTCTAGTATTGCTGATATTTGTTTGACCAAAAAACCTTCAATTCTCGTGCCAATAACAGTTGATGCTGGTCAACAAAGAGAGAATGCTTATCAGATGGCAGAAATAGGAGCATCAGTTGTTTTAGAAGAGCCTAATTTGACTGTCAATATGGTTTTATCTAAAGTGGAAGAGCTAATAAAACAACCTTATTTATTGAATAAAATGGGAGATAGAGCTGATTCATTTGCTACTCCAGATGCAGCTCGTAGAGTGGCAGAAGAATTAATAACAATTTTAAATTGATATAATTATGTTAAAGAAGAAGATTTATTTTATAGGAATTAAAGGAGTAGGGATGACAGCACTAGCACAATTGTATCAATCTATGAATTATGATGTAGTTGGTAGCGATGTTACTGATAAATTTTTTACAGATGAAGTATTAAAAAAATTTAATATAAAATATTTTGAAGGGTTTAAAATATCTAATATTCCACTTGATATAGATTTTGTAATAATATCTGGAGCCTATTACCAAAAAGGTATCAAAAGTCAAAACATTGAGGTTAATGAGGTTTTAAATAGGGGATTACCTATACTTACATATAGTCAAGCTTTAGGAAAAATATCTAAGGCATATACAGCTCTTGGGGTCTCAGGATCTCATGGTAAAACAACAACATCAGCTTTACTTGGCTATACTTTACAAGAATTAGGTGAAGACCCTTTTGCTATAGTAGGTAGTATGGTACCTCAATTTGGAGGAAATGCAAGAATTAGTAAAACAAATTAAGAATATTTAGTTGCTGAATGCGATGAATATCAAAATCATTTTCTAGATTTTTATCCAGATGCTATTATTATCAATAATATGGATTTTGATCATCCAGACTTTTTTCCTAATAGAGATTCATATTACCAAGCATTTGTTAATTTTACATTAAAATTACCTGAAAAAGGCTTTGCTATTATTAATGGAGATGATGAATTAGTAAGAGAATATATTTTAGAAAATGAAGAAATTGATATAGAAATGTTAACATTTGGATTTTCTAAAGACAATGATTTTTGGATTGATAAAGAAGATTATATTTTCTATAAAAATAAAAAATTAGACAAATTGGAATTAAATATTATAGGCAATCATAATAAATTAAATGCCTTAGCTGTATTTGCTTTATTATGTAAATTGGATTATAGTTCGAAGAATATTGTTTCTGCTATGAAAAAGTTTACTGGAGTCAAGAGAAGAATGGAATTTAAAGGAAAAAATCAGAACGGTGCTTTAATTTATGATGATTATGCTCATCATCCTAGTGAGATTAAATCTACATTACAGTCAGCCAAAGATTATTTTATTGATAAAAAAATATATTGTGCATTTCAACCACATACATTTTCTAGGACAAAAGCCTTGATTAATGACTTTGCTGATTCATTTTTAGACATTGAAAAATTATATTTATTTGATATTTATGGGTCAGCAAGAGAAGGTGAAGGAGATATTTCGATAAAAGATTTGATGAGTCTAATACAAACTAGATATCCTAAATTAAATGTAGAATATGTTGCTAATTTTGATGATATTACTTCAGAGTTAGAAAACTTAACTTCTGAAGATGTTTTTATAACAATGGGAGCAGGAAATATTTGGATTTTAGGGGAAAAAGTGGTAGAATAAATTGTAAACTTTTTATTAATAATATGAATAATATAATAGAACATATAGCAATTATACCTGATGGTAATCGTCGTTGGGCAAAGAAAAAAGGTCTTTCTCCAGAAGAAGGACATTTAATTGGATTTGAGAGAACTAAAGATATTATAAAGATTGCATTTCATAATAATGTACAAAATATTTCTTTTTGGGGATCTTCAATTAATAATCTTACCAAAAGACCTTTAAACGAAGTTGCTAATCTTTATTTTGGATTCAAAAAATATTTTAAAGAAATCCTTCAATATAAAGAGATTCATGATAATAAAGTTCAAATTAATGTTTTAGGGAATTGGAAAAAGTTATTTCCTAAAGATTTAGTCAAAGTAATTCAAAAATCAATAGATGAGACTAAACATTATACAAAATATAAGTTGAATTTTTTATTAGGATACAATGGCGATGAAGAGATGATCCAAGCAATTCAAAATATTGTTAATAAAACTAAAGAAAATAAAGATTTAGTAATTAATTCAGACCTAATAAAACAAAATTTATATACTAAAGATTTACCAGCAGTTGATCTATTGATAAGAACAGGTGGTGAACCTCATAATAGTGTTGGATTTATGATGTGGGACACTGCAAATTCTCAATACTATTTTACAGATTTATGCTATCCTGATTTCAATGAAAATGAGTTCAAAAAAGCAATTCAAGAATATCATTCTCGTGAATTAAGACAAGGTAAATAATAATTTAATTAATTTAAATATATGAAAATAATAATAATGGCAGGTGGTAGTGGAACAAGATTATGGCCTTTATCTAGAAAACAAAAACCAAAACAATTTCAAAAATTATTGGGAAATAATACAATGTTACAAGAATCAGTTTTGAGACTATTAGATGAATTTGATATTGATGATATATTCATATCAACTAACAAACAGTATCTAGATGAAATCAAAAATCAATTACCAGAATTAAAAGAAAGTAATATAATTTTAGAGCCAGACAGAAGAGATACAGCTCCATCAATTGGTTTATCAGCAATTTTGGCTAGTGATGATGATAATGAATCTTTAGCTTTCTTAACATCAGACCATTATATTCAAAGAAAAACAGAATTTAGAAATTTATTAAAAGTATCTGATCAATTTTTAGGTAAAAATCCTGATTATATTGTAACACTAGGAATTACTCCTACATCTCCAGAAACAGGTTATGGTTATATAAAATCAGATATTACAAATAAATTAAGCTCTTATCCAGATAATAGTGTATATTCTGTGAAAGCATTTGTAGAAAAACCTAATTTAGAAACAGCTGAAAGATATATTCAGGATGAATCTTATTTATGGAATTCAGGTATGTTTATTGTTACAAGAGGAAATATTTTAAATCAATTTAAGCTCAACTTACCAGATACTTATAAAGTTTTAGATAAAATCAATAAATCTAAAAATACTCTTGAAATGGAAGAGACCATTAGAAGTGAATATCCTAAAGTTGAGAAAATTAGTATTGATTATGGTATAATGGAAAAGATGCAGAGTATAGCTGTTATTCCTGCGAATATAGGTTGGAGTGATATTGGATCATGGGCTGCATTAAAAGATATATTGGTTGAACAAAATTCACAGTTAGAATATCATTATATAGGTGAAGGTGAATATTTAGATTTAGGTTCAGAAAGTGTCTTAATTCATTCTGATCAAAAAAAACTAATATCTACTATAGGTGTTTCTAATTTAATAATAGTGGATACAAAAGATGTATTATTGGTTTGCAGCAAAGAAAAATCACAAAATGTGAAAAAAATGGTTGAATTATTAGAATCAAAAAATTTAACTGATAAATTATAATGAAAAAATTTATAATACCATCTATTGTAATCATAAGTTTTATAATATTAGGTATAATCATTTATGGATATCAAGTTATAACTACTCTCCAAACCAATCTAGATTTTTCTCCTCAGAATAAGTTTGTAGTTAATGAGAATGATTCATGGGATAATGTTTTAGATAATTTAAAAGAAAAAGGCATTCTAAACAAAACTATAGGAGCTAAAAGTTATTTAAGTTACAAAAAATTTTCACCAAAGCCTGGAGAATATACTATTTCATCTAAGATTAGATTAATGAGTTTTTTTTCAATTTTAAATAAGGGTTTATTAGAGAATAATAAAGAAGAAATAGAAATAACAATAAAAGAAGGTTTATCAATTGATGAGATAGCTGCAGTTTTAGGAGAAAAAACTAATTTTTCTCGTGAAGAATTTTTGAATTCTGTAGATAAATTTGATGCAAAAGATTATGAATTTATTAGAGGTAAATCTTTAGAAGGTTATTTATTTCCTGATACTTATAGATTTTTTCAAGATGTTACTCCTGATACAGTAATAACAAGAATGCTAGATACTTTTGAGAAAAAAGCCTTACCTTATTTAAAAAATAAAGACGAATTCTCTGATTATCAAGTCTTAATATTAGCATCAATAATAGAAAAAGAAGTTCAAAACGATAGTGAAAGAAAAATAGTTTCAGGAATATTTTGGAATAGATTAAAAATAGATATGCCCTTACAAAGTGATGCTACAATTAATTTTATAACAAAATCTGGTAGAGCTCAATCTACACTTAAAGATTTAGAAATAGATTCTAAATATAATACATATAAATATAAAGGATTACCACCAACTCCAATATCTAATATGGGTATTTCATCTATAGAAGCAGCCGTTAATCCAACTGATACAAAATATCTATTTTTCTTAACTACATTGGATATCCCATACACAACTTATTTTTCAGAGACATATGAACAACATTTACAGTTTAAAAAAGAATTTCTAGATAATAAATAGTATTTTTAATTAAATCTTGAATGAGTAGCAAAAGAGCAATTATAATATTAGGTGATAATATAGATAATCATAAATTAAAAGTTTTTAATTTAATGGTTGATTATTATAAATGGGATTTTTTTGTTATATCATGGTTTAATAATATAATAGATAATTCACTATTAATAAAATATTTTGATCTGGATAAAATTCTTTATTTACAACACAAAATTATCCCATTTTTTAATAATCAAGATCTTACCAGAACTTATTTCGAAAGAATTAAACCAAATTTATTAATATTTGTAGGAGATTTTATTAATAAAAAATTAAAAGATATCCCTTCAAATAAGATACCACGAATTTTAATAGGAAAAGTGTTTGATTATAAAATAGATTTTGATAAAATAATTGAAGATTCTGTAATATTTCAAGTAACTAATAGTAAAATTGATTATGTTCCATATCCAAAGATAAATTATCAAGATTTTTTGGATTTTGATACAGGAGAATCCTTAAAAATAAAACAAGATAATAATTTGATTTTATATGAAAATGGAATTATATCAAAGAAAAAAGTTGTTGCTTTTTCAACTATTCTAGATGAGCCCTCATTATTAAAAAGTTTAATCAATAATGAAGGTTATAAATATGTAAATATCAATAATATTATAGATTCAGAAATTCTGATCCCAGAAATTGATGAAGATAATTCTCCAGTTATATTCGAGGTAATTGATATGTTAGTTATAAATCAAAATATAAATGATAAAATAATAAAAAATATTCTTTGGAGCATGGCTTCAGGAACTATCTTGATATTACCAAGAAAAGATGAATATATAAATTTTGTAGGAAATGGAGCTATTTATTATAAAGAAAATTCCACAAGTGAATTAAAAGCTTGTCTCCAAATTCTAGAAAATAATAGTAGGAAAGTGAAAGAAGTCAGAGACAATGCTATCTCTGTCTTACAAAAAAAATTTAGTTATAAAAGTATTTCAAAGTCTTTGGAATCTATATTTGAAAAAATTGTGTATTAATTAATCAAAATTATATGAAAATTCTAGCTATAGAAACATCTTGTGATGAAACAGCTCTTGCATTAATGGAGCTGAATAAAGAAAATAATACATATAAAGTTATTGATCATACTTTATATTCTCAGATAAAAGAACACTCTAAATTTGGGGGAGTTGTTCCATTTTTAGCATCAAGATTACATTCTAAGAAATTACCCCAAATGCTGATTGACTTTATACATACAAATGGAAGGGATATAGATAAAATAGTAGTTACCACAGGCCCAGGACTTTCACCATCTCTATATGTTGGTGTTAATCAGGCTTTATTATTAGGAACAGCTATGAATATTCCAGTTGAATCAATTAATCACTTACACGGTCATATTTGGTCAAGTTTTATTGATAAAAATTTGGTAGGAGAAAAGCCTATTGATAATATTTTCCCATTTATATCAATTTTGGTATCTGGAGGACATACAGAAATGATTTTGGTAGAAAAATATAATTCATATAAGGTTATTGCAAAAACAGTAGATGATGCTGTTGGAGAAGCTTTTGATAAAGTGGCTAAAATGTTAGATTTAGGTTATCCTGGAGGTCCTATAGTATCTAAATTAGCTGAGTCTGGAAATCCTGAAGCAATTAATTTCCCAAGACCAATGATTAATTCAGGTGATGGGAAAATGTCTTTTTCTGGTTTAAAAACATCTGTTTTATATTATCTTAAAGATAATCCAATTATAAAAGAAAATAATATAGCTGATATTTGTGCTTCTTTTGAAAAATCTGTTATTGATGTTATTATTTCTAAAACTAAATGGGCTCTGGATAAATATAACCCTAAATTAATCACTGTTGGTGGAGGAGTAATTGCAAATCAAGAACTGAGAAAGGCTTTTTCTAATCTATCTTCTGAATATAATATAGAATTCAAATTACCTGAACAGAGTCTAACTACAGATAATGCCATTATGATTGGTATAGTTGGAGCCCTAAATGAATTATATGATATCAAAGAAGATTTTAGGAATGTAGATCCAAATTGGGAAATATCTGAATAAGTAAATTATAATTTTATAAAGGTAAATTTATATGATATAATATATATATATAAATTATTAAATTTTTTATGAGAGTAACAAAAATAATAATATTAATAAGCTTAATAATATTTGCAGTATTAATAATACCAAATGTTTTGGCTGACAGTGCCACTCCTGTAACATATAAATCATTTACATCATTCCCAGGGATAGGACAGATAAGTAGCTTATGTGAATTAACAAAGGCATTATGGTTTATAGGATATGCAATATTATTTATATCAGTAATAGGAATGTATATGTATGGAGGATTCCTATATACATCATCAGGAGTAAATGCTAGTGGAGTAAATCAAGCAAAAGGAATATTCACAAATTCAACAATAGGATTAGTCTTAGGATTAAGTGTATATGTAATCCTAAATACATTAAATCCTGGTCTTCTTACTACTCAATGTACTATTACTCCTGTTCCTAATGCTCCAACTGGATCAGGGGCTAGTAGTTCTTTAAATAGTAATTTAGTATATACAAGTAATAATCCAGGAGAGTGTAAACCTACTGGAAATGGTACAGAATGTAACGGAGGAGGTTTAACAGGTACATGTACAGAAAATGATCCTTCTGTATTTAAATTTCAAGGAAGTGTATCTATGAATAATGTAGATCAAAGATTATATGGAGTAGCAACAAAAATATTTAAAGAATGTTCTCAATATGGAGAATTCCAAATCTCATCTACGAAAAGGAATGGTGGTGGTGGAAGTCAACATGATTTATCTCCAGCAAAAGCAGTAGACTGGGCTGATGGATCACAAAATATTATTAACAAACCAACTGGACAATGTATAATGAGAGTTGCAAGATCTTGTGGTGTGAGTAGAATTAATCCTGGTACAGATGCAAATCAACTTTATCATATACATATAGATCTCCAAGATCAATAAATCTATATTTCAACCCAAATAATACTCTTATCTCTCTTAAACCATTTTAATTGTCTTTTTGCATATTGAAACTCCTTTAAGACAAATTTATCAATCATATCTTGATAATTAATCTGATTTTCTAAATATTCATTAATAACAATTGTCCCTAATCCAAAAGAATATAATTTGGATAGGGCAGAAGTGCTATCTAATTTTTGAGACAAAATCTCTTTAATCTGTTTTACCTCTTCAATCGCTCCATTCTCTAATCTTTCTAGAACCCTCTTTTTAATTCTTTTTTCCAAAATATCTAAATCTGTATATAATCCAATCTGTAAAAAATTATAAGGATTTCTTTTCTTTAATGTATCAGAAGATAGTAGGGAAGTGTTAGATATCTTTTCAATAAATCTAATTAATCTAACTTTATTATGGAAATCAGAATGATTTAGATTATGATTAGGATTTTTTATATTTATTATATCTTGAAGTTCTTTTACAGATTTTTTTTGTAATTCATTCCTTAACTTATAATCAGGTTTTATATTACTAATATTATAATTTTTAACTAAAGAATCAATATATAATCCAGTCCCCCCCACTATAAAAACATTTTTTTCTCTCACTTTTATATCTTCTATGTATTCATAAGCTAAGTTTTGAAATTCTTGCACAGAAAAATTTTCCCATATTTCTTTTATATCTATAATATAATGTGGAATTTTCTCCAGATCTGACTTAGAAACTTTACCAGATCCAATATCAAAATCTTTATAAATTTGCTTTGAATCAGCTGAAATAATTTCAGCATTAAATTCTAGAGCTAATTCTAAAGCCAAGCTAGATTTTCCAATTGCTGTTGGCCCTAGAATAACAATATTTTTATTATTTTCTACCATATTACTTTTGGAGGATTATAAATTATAAATAGGGAAGAGAAGTATCAAAATAATATCATAAAAATTAATTTTATACAAAACCACAGGTTATAATTTAACAGAGTATAATGATTATTATACTCTTGTTTAATGATTTAAAACATGATATAATATTTTCATAAGCTTTTAATTACTATATTAAGTAATTCTTATTCAAAATATTACAAATAACCTTAAATTTAATAATATAATGTCTAAAAATGTTTTAAACAAGCTAAAAAGCTCAAAACTGCCTTTTTTAGAAGACTTTTTACTTTTCTTGACTACAAATAACTACTCTTTAGTAACTATTAAAAATTATGAGCGAGATTTAATGATTTTTGAAGAATTTTTAACCGTAAATCAAATTTCTTTTCAAAAAATTAATAAACAAACTATCACAATTTATAAAGCTGATCTATTAGCTAATGATAGGAGTACTCTAGTTAATTTAAATAAATCTAAACCATTGACTCCCAAATCAATTAATAGAATGCTAACCAGTCTCAGAAGTTATTTGACATATCTTATAGATAATGATTATGAAGTACCAATTCTACCACAACAAATTAAATTAATGAAATTAGGAAAACAAGTTTTGCATTTACCTGAAATCCAAAAACTAATTGAGTTAATAGAATCTCCTTTATTATACGAAAAAAACTTATTTATAGGCTACAGGAACAAAACTATTTTAGAATTAATATTCGCTTCAGGAATGAGAATATCAGAAGTAATTAGTTTAAAAATGGATCAATTAGAGGGGGATAGATCTAAATTATTAATCAAAGGTAAAGGGAATAAAGAAAGATTTGTTTATTTGACTCCAAGATCAATTCAAATTTTAACTGAATATTTGGATCTAAGATATAAATTTATCCAAGAAAAATTACCAGAAAGCTCAAAGAAAGATATATTTATTAACAAATTTCAATATGTTTTTATAACAAAGAAAAGTTTAGAAATCAAGGATAATTTAATCGATACTTCCCTACTAAACTTACATATTTCTAGTAATTATTTACAAGCTAAAATCAAGTCTTACAGATCTCTTATAGGCTTAACAGGCAAAGTATCAGCACATACACTAAGACATGGTTTTGCCACATATTTAGCAGAATCTGGAGCTAATCCATCTGCATTAAAAGTACTTTTAGGTCATGAATCTTTAGAAACTACAACCAAGTATGTTCATGCATCAGATAAATTTGCACTAGATACTCACACAAAATATCATCCTTTGAAAAAATAAATCTAAATTTGTTCTTCTTCTATGTTAATTTCTCCATCACATGTATTAGAGCTCCACAATCCTGATAAAGACTCTCTGGCAGTATTTTCTAATTCTGTAAATTCTTCTAATCTAGGATGTTTAAAACTTTTATAAGCATAGGCAAATCCTTGCTTTATCATTTCTGCATTAAAATCTAATCCTTCTTCTGTATATACATATGCCAAAGTTCTATTATATTTATCCTTTGTAGAATTTTCTCCATCAAACTGAAGATATACTTTTTTACCAGCTAATAATTCTGTAGTTTTATTATTTGCTTCAATCCCAAAACATTGAATCTCTTTTCTAGGATCTTTTGTCTCTGGTGTGTCAATACCAATTAATCTTAATGTTCCTAACTCAGATACTTTTATAGTATCCCCATCTATAATTTCTAGTACATCATATAAAGGACCTTCCCTAAAAGAATTATCATTTAAACTACTTAGATTAGCTTGAAAATTTTCAAAAGTTAAATTAAAAGGATCAGGATTAACTTTTATTAAAATACCATAGATACTAAATACTGATACGATTCCTGCTAGAAATAATTTTATAAGAGTTTTTGTACTTTTCATGATAATTTATTTAATTATATTTATAATTTCTTTATATACATTTTCTAAAATTTCTTGATTTTCATCTGATATTCTCTTTAATACAAAGTCACTTGATTTTGTATTTTCATAATCTGGTGATCTGGCACCTATTCTAACTCTGGAAAAATCATTAGTTTTTATGTGTTGAGATATAGATATTATTCCTTTATGTCCCCCACTACCTCTATTTTTTTGAAATTTAAATTCACCTAAAGTTATATCTGTATCATCTTGAATAATAAGTATATTTTCTAAAGATATTTTCCAGTAATCCATACATAATCTTATAGCATGACCTGAAAGATTCATATATGTCGTAGGTTTTATAAAAATTTTACTATCTTCTTTATATACTAAACTCATTAATTTTTTATTCTCTGAAAAGTTTTCTTTTCTACATAAATAATCTAAAAATTGAAATCCTATGTTGTGATATGTGTTTTCATATTCTTTTCCTATATTACCTAAACCTACAATTAATTTCATTTTTTTATTATTTTAATTTATTTATAAAATCTACATTTGTAATATAAAGGACATAGTCTTTATTAATTTTGTCACCTATCCAAATATCTAATTCTGTATCAAATTTGTCTAATAAATATTTTTCTGAAAAATTATCTTTTTTGGAGTTTAAGTCAACTGTCTCAGATTCATTAATGTTAATGTTTTGAGGTTCTTCTACATTAACTTTTAATAATTTATTTTCTTTATAAGTAATTTCATCAAATGTATTTTTAATAATTTCAGTTTTTATTCCATTTCCATCTAATAATTCTTGTATTAATAAGGTATCTTCTCTAGATAATGTAGACATTAAAGCTATACTAATATTCTCTTTCTTAATTTCTTTTAAGCTCTCTCTAAAAGAATCTATATTAGCAATATTTTGAACTTCTTCTTGAATTTGTAAATAATTTTTCTCTCCAATTCTAGGTTCTAATATAAATCCACGATTTGAACCAAATACTCTAGTACCTTCTTTCAATACCCCAGTTAATAAATCAGAGCCTATAACTAAAGATTGTATCTTATAATTATCTATATCTTGATATGTATCATAAAAATTCCTCATTGCATTGAATGAAAGATCAGTGTCTATATTTTGTTGAGCAATGCTTATTAATGATACAACTTTAGAAATATCCATAATTGGGTTTAGATCTAAGATTTTATTTTTAATTTCAGTAATAATTTCTTGTTGTCTTCTTGCTCTATCTAAATCACCACCTTTAGAAGAATAACGACTTCTTGCATATTTAAGAGCTGTCTTACCATCTAATTTTTGAGGACCTGCCTCAATATAAAATGGTTCATAACTAAAATTAGGTCCTGGATAATTTTTATCATCAATAGTCTCTAAAACATTAACATCAACACCTCCTATTGTATCTACTATTTCTGTAAATGCTTTAAAATCAACTTTTGCATAATGATCAGTTTTTATACCAGTTATCTCAAAAACTTTATCTTGCAATGCACTTATAGCTATTTTTTCATCTTTAGTCTCAGTTAAAACTTGACTATATAAAGAATTTATTTTTGAATAAAATCCATTATCATAAAAAACTAAAAAATCTCTTGGTAAAGAAATCAAATTAATAGTCTGATTGACATTATCTATCTCAGCCACCATTATCGTGTCTGTCAGGTTAGCTCCTTCGTGCTCTTCTCCTCCAATCCCTAGAAGTAAAATAGATATTTTCTCTTCAGACTTTGATTTTTTTTCAGGTTCTGTTTGATTGATAGAAACATTAGGAATAGATTCTATAATCTCATTAGCTGTACTATTATTAAATAAAAATCCACTAGCAAATATAACTGTTAAGCTGGCTATGATAAAAGATATTAATGCAATTAGTATATTTTTTTTCAAAATTTTAATATTAACTTATTTATACTTAATTTATGCTTATATTTTATCATATTTTAGAAAAATTTTATAGATTAAAATTGAATTTACTTAGCAAGATTTAAATAATAGATAATTATTTATTATTTAATTAACAGTTTACTAAAAATAACATATAAAAATAGTTTAATTTAGTACATAATTTATTAATTCAAACTTATACTATTATGGAATATAGAAATTTACCACAAACTCAATTGAGATCACCATTATTTAGCTCTATATTTAGATGATTTTATACCAAAATTATCTAAATATAGATTAAATAGAATAAAACTTAAACCTCCACATTCCTTTATGTCATTCAATCTTGACAAAAATACTGAACTATAATATAATAACCTCGCACTTTATCAAAGGAAAAATTATGAATTTCGCTAAATTCTTGTACGATTGGAATAAATTTATTGCAGAAGAAAAATTAGTTATTCAATTAGGGAATCACACAGATCCTATTATCCGAATTAATCAATTTCTAGAAAAAATTCCTTCTGTATGGAATAAAGAAGATTTCCAAAAAGAATTTATAAAGAATTATATTATCAAATCAGAGAATATACCCTATTCAACTTATAAGTTGGAACAAGATATTTTATTTGAGCAAGGTCATGGCAAGATCCCAATAACTAAAGAGTTTATCACAAAGAAAAACTCTCAAATTATTGAAGATCAGTGTAACAGCCTTCAGGCTTGGTTAGACTATCTAATTTGTGCTGATGCTGAATATCCTGTTTGGGCTAAGATTTGGATTCTGTTCTCCATTATCAAAATGGGGCAATTAGAAAAGGAAATCAGTGAAGATGGTACAATAGATTCTTGTGTTTTCAAAACGAGAACTAAAAGTACTACATCACCATTTCCTGTCTGTAATCCAAGAGCTGTCGCTTTATGCTCTGGCTCCTTGGAAGGATTTTTAGGAAATAAGCTAGAAAATCTTAGTTCCCAATTATCTCTTGATTAGTTTTCTAATTTAGTTAAAAATAAAAGTTTTGCTAAATTGTATGCTCAGTTCTTGAAAGAGCTCCCAATTTACTCTAAAGAAGGTCTCCAGAATATTCAGGGTGTTTGGATAAAATATCCCAAAGAATCTGATGCTAAAGCTTTGGTGCAATCCCTCCAAGGATATACTTTGGAATGGTGTATTGCGAATTTAAGTACGGCCCAAAATTTCTTGAATGGAGGAGATATTCATGTCTTTTATTCTAATGATCCGATGGGAAACTCTATTGTTCCTCGTTTGGCTATTAGAATGATTTGGGACTCCCAAATTGCTGAAAATCCAAGAGGTATTGCTCCTAAGCAAAACCTTGATCCTTATATTCTTCCTGTACTGGAAGCTAAATTTAAGGAATTTGGTTCTATTGCGGATAAATACCAAAAACAAGCCTCAGATATGAAATTCCTTACTCAAATTTATCAGAAATGGGAAAATAAGATTTCTCTTGGTAGAGATGAGCTGAGATTTCTGTATGAGATTGATGGGAAGATTCGAGGATTTGGGTATGATATAGACCCTAGAATACAAGAGATTTTAGATGCTAAAGATAAGAATGCTAAAAGAAAAGATCTTGTTTTCATTTTTGGATGTAACCCAAACCAGATTAGCTTTAATGAAAATGAAGCTCTATCTGGAGGTATTATTTATCATTGGGGTAATTTAGATGTAAGAGATATTGAATCATTCAGAGGAAAGTTTCCTAAGTACATTAGAGGATATTTAGATTTAAAATCACTTAAATCATATAAAGGGGATTTTCCTAAACATGTTGGTGGGAATTTACATTTAATATGTCTTAAGTCATATAAAGGAGATTTTCCTAAATATGTTGGTGGGACTTTAAATTTAGAATCTCTTGAGTCATTTGAGGGGGCTTTCCCTGAACATGTTGGGGGAGATTTAGATTTAGAATCTCTTCAATCATATAAAGGGTATTTCCCTAAATATGTTGGTAGACATTTATGGTTAAATTCTCTTGAGTCATTTAAAGGAAATTTTCCCGAATATGTTGGGGAATATTTAAATTTAGAATCTCTTGAGTCATTTAAGGGTAACTTCCCTGAATATGTTGGATCTTCTGTAAATTTACTACATCTTAAATCATATGAGGGAGATTTTCCTAAATATATTGGTGATTGGTTAGATTTAAGGTCTCTTAATTCTTTGAAGGGTAATTTACCTGAATATGTTGGTGATACTTTATATTTAGGATCTCTTGAGTCATTTGAGGGGAATTTTCCTAAATATGTTGGTAGTGGTTTAAATTTAGAATCTCTAACTTCACTCGAAGGGAATTTACCTGAACATGTTGGGGGGAAATTTATCTAAACGAGAAACTTTCTAGAGAAACCAAAGATTTGTTCATTCAAAAATTTGGTGAGAATAAAGTAAAATTCACTTAAAATATACACCGAGTATTAATTTACTCGGTTTTTTTGTTTAGAAAAGAACATATAGTTTTTCTCTAGCTTAAAACACATTATATATTCATTAATTTGTATTATATTCTAAAATTAGCTATAATAAATATAGTTAACAATCTAAATCTATGACATTAAATCCACGAACTAAATATCTTCAAATAGCCTTCAATAGAAGTAAAGATATTGTGAGAAAAATGGTAAGAAATTTACCAAAATCAGAAAATTTAATTCTGGAAGCTGGTACAACTTTTGTAAAAGAATATGGAACAGAATCTATTACAATTCTAAAAGATGCTTATTATAATCAACATAGACAAGATATATATTGTGTTGCCGACTTGAAATCAATGGATAGAGCTGAAAGAGAAGTTCAAGAATTCGCTAAAGTTGGAACTAATGCTATCACTTGTCTTGGACTTGCACCAATAGAGACTATAGATTTATTCATAGAAGAATGTGAAAAGAATAATATAGATTCTATTATTGATATGATGAATGTCCCCTACCCTTTTGAAATAACCCAAAAATTTAAAAAATTACCTAAAATTCTTCTTCTTCATAGAGGAGTTGATGAGGGGAAGAACAGAGAGAATCCAATACCTTATAAAGAGATTCATAGGCTCAAAGGTACATATAATAATTTGATGATTGCAATTGCTGGTGGAGAAAATCAAAGGGAAGTGAGACGATCTTTTTTTAATGATGCTGATATTACTATTGTATGGCAAGAATTAGCAGAGAATACAGAAAATATTAAGGATATAGTGAGTAACTATCTAAAATTTACTAAATAATATGGATGATAAACAAAAAAAACTTTTGCAGAGAGTGGCTGGGTTAATTATATTTATTGTATTTTTTATAAACCCCATTTTGAGTTTTATTTTGGGTATGGTCTTTAGTTCTTTATTCAATAACAAAGATCTTGAGAATAAATTTAAAAACTTCTCACAATTAAAAAACTTAAATGAGAATGATGGCAAAGATTTTATCTCTCTTTTAACAAATACTACTGAGCTTAACTCTATATCTAATCTGGCTTTTGGGAATAATACAAATCTAATTGAAGCTTACTCAATTAACCAAAAAACGATTCCTAAGATTGAATTATCTAGAAAAAAGAAATTTTTACATATTGCTCTTAATAGTACATTGGAAGAATCTGAAAAAATAGCTAAAAACCTTAATATAAAAGAAAGAGTTTTGGTAGAAGTTGGAACTCCTTTAATCAAAGTCTATGGTACCAAAGCTATCACTAGAATCAAAAATTCTTTACCGAGAGGCTCATATGTGATAGCTGACTCCAAATGCTCTGATATGGCAGGAAAAGAGGTTCAAATGATGTTTGATGCTGGTGCTAATGCGGTAACTTGTCTTGGGATTTCTTCAATTGAGACTCTAGATACTTTTATTGCTAAATGTGAGGAATTAAATATAGATTCTATGATAGATATGATGGGTGTAGAATATCCTTTGATAATTTTAAAAAAGCTAAAAAAATTACCTAAAGTTGTAATTCTGCATAGAGGAGTTGATGAGACTAATATTTCTAAATTTAAACTTTTACCTTATTATCAGATAAAGCAAATCAAGGGAGCTTATAATAATGTTTTGATCGCTGTTGCCGGAGGTGATACTCTAAAAGAAATCAAAAGTTCTATATTTAATGGAGCAGATATTGTTACTGTTTGGAAAGATTTCTATGACTTTAATCAAAATGAGAATAATCTAGTAGAGCAATTTTTAAAACAAATAAAATAAAAAATTCTGTAATTATATACAGAACTCTTTATTTGGATTAATAGATAATTTAGATCTATTTACCTAGATGTTTGCTTAGTGATTGAATTCCTTCCATTACTTCTACTGGTAATGCAAATATTACTGTCTTTGATGGATCTGGATTAATTTTCTCTATTGTTTGTAATGTTCTCATAGATATTCCACCTGGGACAGAACTAAGAATTTTAGCTGCTTCTGCCAATCTTTCTGATGCTTGGAATTCTCCTTGTGATCTAATTATTATAGCTCTTCTTTCTCTTTCTGATTCAGCTTGTTTTGCCATTACTCTTTTCATATCTGCTGGTAACTCTATATCTTGAATTTTGATGTCTGTAACATGAATTCCCCAAGATTTTGTAGCTTCAGATACAATCTTTTGGATTTCTTCAGCAATTTTTTCTCTTTCAGATAAAAGAGCATCTAATTCTATTCCTCCTGTTACATCACGAAGTGCTGCTTGTGCATATTGTGAGATAGCTAGAGTATAGTTTTGAATATTCAAGATAGCATTTTCAGCTGATTCCACTTGAAAGTATACTACTGCATTGATCCCAACTGGCACATTATCTTTGGTAATTACTTCTTGTTGAGGGATATCTGTGGTTGTGATACGAATATCTACTTTTATCATTCTTTGGATAAACGGTATTATCACTGTAAGTCCAGGATTTCTCATTCCAGAATATTGTCCTAAGGTAAGAACTACTCCCCTTTCATATTGGTCTACAATTTTAAGTCCAGATAAAATTAATATAACTAATCCTATTCCAAATAATATAATAAGAACTATTATTCCTTCCATAAAGTTTTAAAATTTAATTGCTATAAGTAAATTATATAACTTACTTATAGAATTTGCAATAGAGTGATTTTTATTTAGATTTTTTTCGAATCCATTCCAAAGCTCTTTTAGAAGCAAATTTACCCAGATTATTATTATTCACAAATTCCAAAACTAAATCAGGATGAAATTTAGAATAATTAGACAAACTCCAGCCTATTGCTGATTGAATAAAAAACTCATCTAAATGACATACTCTCAAACTTATATTTTTTAGATAATCCCAATCTGTCTTATCTTTGAAATTAAGTTGATGATCAATTAATAGCCTAATAAGCCAGATATTTTGTGAGGATATCCATTCTTCAGTTATAATCGTTCTTTTTTCAGGAAATTTTTTAAAGTATTTTCCTAATATATTATGAAGACTGTCTACACTATCCCACCAACTATTATTAGTAGCAAGAATCTCTATAGTTTTAATGTCTTCTTCTTTTAAATCAGATTTTATTTCATATAAATCTAATGCTATATATTGTAACTCTCTGTATTGACCTTTTAGAAAAATATCTGTTACCAAGGAAATTTGCTCATCATAAGTGAGCTGCTTAAATTTTTTTAAATAAGGCTTAATTATACTTTTACGAAGAGGCGTTTGAATTCCTAAGAATTTAAACTTATTTCGCATATAATTTTGCATTTGAATAGATTTATCTAAATTCCTATTACTTAATGCTGTATTTAGTATATCTTTTTTAATTTGACTGTCCATATTATTAAAAAATAGCTATTTATTATTATAAGTATATATTGTTTTATAATAAAATACAATTTTTAGCAATCAACTCTTGACACTGCCAAAAAGTTATTATATAATTATAGTGTACTAAAATAATATATAAAATTTGGAATTAATTTAGTACATAATTTATTAATTTAAATTTTTACTACTATGAAATATAGAAACTTACCTACAAGATTTAGTTCTCCATTATTTAACTCTATTTTTGATGATTTTATCCCAGAGTTATCTAAAACCAGAGTTAATGGAGACTTAAATATGTATCAAGAAGGAGATGATTTGTTCGTCAAAATTGAAGCTCCAGGCTTTAATCAAGATGATATACAAATCAGCTTAGACAATGGTATTTTAACTATTGAAGGGAATACCTCAAAAGAAGTCCACGAAGAAGATAAAAGCAAGAAATATTATTTCAGAGAAATTAAAAAAGAATCTTTCCAAAGATCTATTCAATTACCAAATAATATAGATCAAGAATCTTTTGATGCTGATTATAAAGATGGTATAATCTCAATAAAAATGACCCTGAAAAATGATTCTAATAAAAAGATTATTTCTCTTAAAAAAGATTAATATTAAAAAAGTGTACTGAAATAATATAGTACACTTTTTTATTTACTTATAATCTTTGTATTTGATATAATCATATATAATCCAGATCATTCCAATCAAAATAAACCCAAAATATAATATCATCAAACCACCACTTGTAATAAGTCTTATCTGTAAATCTTGTGGCAAATTATCTGGTGTAAGCTTTTCTAATTCTTCAGCAGGAAAATTTTGCAAAATTGGAAACAAAATTACTAAGATAAGGGCTATAGCTGTATTCCATAAGAAATGAAATAACACTGCAAACCAAAATCCTAATCTAACTCTAATAAAAACTAAAACAAAGCCCACACTTATTTGTGGTAATACAAATACGAGAGATGTTCCTGATAAAGATAAGCCTTGATAATTACCTAAATGAATCAATCCAAAAATCAGAGCTGATAGATATATAATGTAAGGATAAATTATCTCATATCTTTTTATAAAAATTTCTCTTTTTGGTCTCAATAATAAAACAAAGATTAAGATTGTGATTAACCCAATCAAGATCCAAACTAAAAGTGATTCAAATCTAAAAAAATACCATGTTAAAAATGGAAGAAAAATTAACCATATAGACCAAACTTTTTTATTATCAGATAAAAATAACCTGAAAAGTGTTTCTTCTAGAAGAGGAGCTAGAATAGAAACTAATAGTAAAATTTGCCAAATAGAAATGTCTGATGTGACTAGATTTTCTACAGAATTATTAATTTCCATATTAGAATTAGAAATTACAATTTGCATTAAAATTATAGAAAAAAAAGACATAAATCCTGCTAAAGATATCCCATGTAATATAAACTTTAGATTGAATTTATTCTCTTTATTGAATTTGGGTTTTAAATAAAAATCTAAGATAGATTTTAAAAATGATTTAGACAACATTTTTATTATTAGTTATATTATATAGTCTAAATTATAACATATATATTAACTTATTAAAATAAAAAAGCTTAAAGCAATCTCAATAATTGAAATAATCTTTAAGCTAAATTTATCTAATATTTATTTAGCAGATCTTCTATAACTTGAGTTTGAAGTAGATCCTGATCTATTAGATTTATAAGAAGAATTTTTGTTATAAGGTTTTTTATCGTTAGAGTATCCACCTTGACTATAAGGTTTTCTGTCAGATGAAGAACCTTCTTTAGTAGATGGGTTTTTATCATATGAAGAATATCCTCTTTCTCCCCCACTAGAAGATCTTCTTCCAGAATATGAACCTTGACTAGAAGATCTTCCATATTTTGGTTCTGATTTTCTATCTTGCTCATAACCTTTTTTTACAGCATCATCAATGAAAGTTAAAGCCCATCCAATATTTCCTCCTCTACCAGCTCTACCTACTCTATGAATATAATCTTCATAAGTTTGTGGTGTTTCATAATTAATAACATGAGTAATATCCTTAACATCAATTCCTCTTGCAGCTACATCTGTTCCAATCATAATCCAGGCTTCACCTGATTTAAATTTTTTCAAAGCAACTTGTCTATGCATTTGTGTTTTATCTCCATGCATTGATTCTACAGAAAATCCACTTTCTTTCAAATTTTTCCATAGTCTGTCTACTGCCATTTTTGTCCCACAGAAGATAAGAGCTTTAGCAACTACTTCTTGGTTTAGAATATCAATCAATTTATCTAACTTTACTTCATTATCTAGCACTTTAACAATGTCTTGGTGAACATTTTCACTTGAAGTATTTTTAGAGATCTCAATAGTAACAGGATCTTTCAAAAACTGTTTCATTAAATCTTGTGTTTTACCTTCTGTTGTTGCTGAGAAAAATAAAGATTGTCTTTTTTCTGGTAACATACTTAAGATAGCTTTGATTTCATTTATGAATCCCATATCAAGCATTCTATCAACCTCATCCAAAACAACATGCTTATACTCAGATAAATTAATAGCTTTTCTATCTACTAAATCTTGTAATCTTCCTGGAGTTGCTATCACAAATTGATTATATCTATTTAATTGGAACATTTGCTTTCTAATATTTGTACCTCCTATACAAGAAGTAACAAATATTTTCATAGAATAGTTTAAGATAGATCTGAGCTCTTGCTCAATCTGTAAAGCTAATTCTCTTGTAGGAGCTAAAATCAATGTTTTAGTTTTATTTTCTTTCAAAGTAGCATCTAATAAAGGTAATAAGAAAGCCATAGTCTTACCTGTACCTGTATCAGCAAGTCCAATAACATCTTTTCCTTCTAATATATGAGGAATTGCTTTTGCTTGAATAGGAGTAGGTTTTTCATAACCTTTTTCTTTTAGGGCCTCGATTATAATTGGATTTAGGTTTAAATCTGTAAATTTGATATTGTTTTCTTCAATAACTACATCTTCTTTGATATCAGCAACTTTTACGAATAAAGCTGGATCAATGTATTTTTTAAATCTTCCTCCTCTACCACCTCTTGATGGTCTTCTTCCTCCAAATCCACTACTGTTAGATCTAGAATTACTATTAAATGAACCTCTGTTAAAAGAGGGTTTAGAATTGTTATATGCCATATAAGTTTTATGCAAATTAATATAAAGTCACTAGATGATATAGAAAGAGCACCATATAAAAAATTTGCACAACCTATAACCATTAATGAGATTCCATTATAACATATATTTTTTATTTTGGCAAATTTATGTATGATATAAAAAGTCACTAGATATTTCTAGTAAAATAACTATATACTCTATTAAGTAAAAAAGAAATAGGAACTGTAATAATCAAAGTTAATATAGTATTTATAATTACTTGGATAAATATTATTTGATTAGAAAATTTAATAAAGTTAAATATAAATTCTTGTATAGGAAAGTGAATCAAAAATATCCATAAACTAATTTTTCCTATTGATGACATACTATGATTAATCTTTTTAGAAATCCAATTTTTTCCATTTAAATATTTATATAAAGTAAATATCATAGCAAAACCAAAATAAAATTGAGTATTGTAAAATGATAAAGTTATATTATCAAAAAATTTATTGTCAATATTAATAGATAATATTCTATAAATAATAAAAATTTGTATTATAAAGTATATGTAGATAAGTTCTTTCCATTTGGGTGAAATTTTATCGTATAAAATATTTTTTCTTACCATACCATAAACAAAAAATATTAAATAAGGGAAAAATGAAGTTATTCCAAAGAAATTCCAGGTAAATGGGAGAAGATAAGAAATAACGGAAATTAAAATAGAAATTTTTACTAAATAATTCGGGTTAATTTTACGAAAGTAGTCTAATATAGGATATATTAAATACATTTGTAATAGAAGCGGTACAAAATATAGAGGTATAGCCGCTTCTCCAGTTATTAATAAATCAAGTAAAGATTTATTTTCAATATACCCTATTAAATATAATATTAATGTTACTAAAAAATAAGGTATTACAATACGAATAAATTTACTTTTATAAAATTCAAATATTGATTTTCTAGTCCAAATAAATAGTTTTAATAATAATCCTGATGTAAATAAAAATAAAGGTATAACAAATCGAAATAGATTATTTATCAGACTTAAATTTATAATTTCATAAACCGAGATTTCTGTTTTAGCTAATAAATAGCATGAATGTATAATTACAACACCTATTATTGAAATCCCTCTTAGAGAATCAATCGTAGAGATTCTGCTCTTAGCTAAAGGCTTTGTATTATCATCTATATTCCAAAATAATTTATTATATCTTGGAATAAAAATTAATATAAATGTGCCTATTAATACTACTGAATATTCCAATAAAAAATATATATATGTTGAGATAAGATTCATTGGTTTTTCATTTTATTAACTCTAAATTACAGTTTGGCTAAATATTACATTTTACACAAATTCCAAATAACTCTATTGAATGTGATTCTAATTTTGCTATATCTTCGCTTGTAATTTTATCCACAATACAATTATCTAATATATAAGTTGTATGACATTTATTACATGTGAAATGATGATGATGTTTGATAAATTGATTTGATAATTCATACAAAACCACATTTTCTCTAATAACTTTTGTTATTATATCAAGTAAAACTAATCTTTTTAAAGCTCTATAAACCGTAGATAAATCTACCTTATTATCCTTAGATTTCATTTTCTCTAATATAGATTTAGCAGTTATTGGATGATTTTCTTCTTTCAGTATCAAAAATATAGATTTTGTCTTATCAGTTAATCGATTTTTTTTACTTTCTTGTATAATCTGATCAAACTTTAAATCCATATTTTACTATAATTTATTTTTAAAATACTCTACGGTTTTAGCTAATCCTTCAGTGATTTCAATTTTAGGTTGCCAATTGATAGCTTGATTTATTTTTTGATAAGAAAGACAACTATGTTTTTGTTCTCCTAATTTAGCTTCCCTATATAATCTTTCTAAATTTGCACCTGATAATTGATTTATAATATCAAATACCTGATTTATAGAGATTGATTTTTCTGTACAAATATTATATTTTCCTGTCAAATCTCCTAGTAGAGCTTGTACATTTGCTTCTACAACATCATCTACAAATACGAAATCTCTCGTATTTTCTCCATCTCCATTAATATAGCACTGCTCTCCTCTCAACATTCTATCTGTGAATATAGCGACTACTCCAGCTTCACCATGAGCATTTTGTCTTGGGCCATAAACATTGGAATATCTAAGAGCTGTATAATCTAAATTGTAAATCTCTTTGTAATAGTGTGCATATTTTTCCATTACCAATTTAGCTATTCCATAAGGAGAAATTGGTTCTTCTGGGTGAGTCTCTGTGGTAGGCATAATATCAGTATCTCCATAGATTGCTCCACCTGATGAAGCAAAAACCACCTTAGAAACTCCATTTTGTCTAGCTGATTCGAAGATATTAATAGTTCCTATAATATTTACCTCTGCATCAAATTGTGGATTCTCCACAGATTTCCTAACATCTAGTTGAGCTGCCTGATGACAAATTCTTTCTATTTTATTCTCTTTAATAATTTTATTTAATTCTTCTAAATTTCTTATATCTTCTTGATAAAATTTAGCTTCTGGATTAATTAAATCTTTTTGACCTGTTAACATATTATCTATGATTATAACATTATGACCTTTAGAAATTAAAGAGTCAACGATATGTGATCCAATGAATCCAGCTCCACCTGTTACTAATATATTCATATTTTTAAAATTTAGATTAATTATGATATTTATATTATAGTATATTAATTGATTCTTATCAAGAAAAAGAATTATGGATATATTATTGATTCTTTACATAAAAAAGAAAATATTCTATAATTAACTTTAAATAACCCTTAAAAATATGGAAATAATCATAATTGAAGGATTTTGGAAAGAAGAATTTTTACAATCAGACAATATTGCTCTATCTTCAATTGCTTATCAATATGCTAAAGATAAAGATATCTCTCTATATATAAATCATTTGGAAGATATTCAGAATTATAGAAAATCCAAAGAAATTTTGATTATACTCTCATATACTAATTACGAATTATTATCAACAGAAATAAAAAATAAGTACACAAAAGAATTTTTTGATTTATATCATAAATTCTTTAGAGAAATTTTGCCTTTAGAATTTGGTATAGTTATAAATTTTATTCAAGTAAAAAACAAAGATATATATTTAAAGAAAAAAGGAGTGGAACAAAAAATACAAGCTATTATTACAAATGATAGAATTTGTCAGGCGAATGTGGTTTGTTATAGAATTATAAATAATGAACCTAAGTTTCTTGTTTTAAAGAGAAGTCCAAAGAAAGGATCTTTTTGGCAAACTATTACAGGTGGAGTTCATATGAAAGGATTACTTGCAGAAAATGCTTTGAGGGAATTACAAGAAGAACTTTCATTAAATACAAAATTAGAAAATTTAATCAAAACAAATTGTGTTTTTTGGTATATTGGAAGTGAAGGATATGAGCTTTCAGAATATGTTTTTGGTTATAAATTAGAAGAAAACAATGAAATTATCCTAAGTGATGAGCATACAGAATTTGAATTTTTATCTGTAGAAAAAGCTATAGACAGAGTAAAATATGATGGGAATAAAAAAGCTATTCAATCAGTTTATGGGGAGATTGTGAAAGATATATAAGTATTGATAAGTAGAAAAAATGGATGTATAGTTTTGAGTAGAAATAAAAAAAAGGATATATCAAATAATATATATCCTTATAATAAATTAACCTATTAAATATTCTAGAAGTAATTTGTCTTTTTCACTAAGATTTATGGATGGCTTTCTTAAACTAGAAACTAATCTCATAATTTTATCTACTGAATATCCTTGCCACAAGGATATAAAATCCAACGGGCAATACTTTTTACAAGTTAAATCATAATTTTTATTATTCAAAGATTGTTTAGCCTGATATATAAAACTTGAGTTCAAATTCAACTCTTTTTTATTAGCTCCAAAACTAGTAGAAAGAATTAGCCGTAAGTTTTTACCTCCATACAAAGTTAGAAATTCAAATGTACTAATGTTTAGATCATTAGTAAAAGAAAGATAAGGTATAGCAACAATTTTATTAGGAAGTTGTATATTCATTAATGAAGATACAATTAATGACATAGCAGTTTGTTTGGCTATTTTTGATCCAATTATAAATGTATCAACATAAAACCCCATTTCATACAGATAGTATAAATAAATCATATATATGAAATCTATATCCATATAAAATAATTTATTATAAAGCAAAATAGAAACCCCTCTACTTCTTTTTCTACTTATTAATATATCTTTTCCTCTCAATTCTTTCAATTGATTTTTTAAATCTTTTTCAAAATAATCTTGTATAAAAATAATTTGATTAAAAAGTAAAATATCAACTGGGATTTTTAATAGCAGCACTATCTCATCATACATAACAGCCTCACTATTACAAAAATTGCAAATAGGAGTATTATTAATTATTTTATAGACAGTCCTTTTAGACTTTCTTTCAAAAAGATTTTCCATTTCTTCTATAAACTCAGTCTTTCCACAACTACAAGAATAAAATCTTCTAGACTCTTCAATTATCCAACCTTCTTCCAAACCTTTTTTAATAACTTTCTCTACTATATTAGTTTTCAGAAGGTCAGAGTCTTTTATAATTTTATTAGGAATTATTTTTAAATCCATAATATTGTCTAAATGGATTTTTACATCTTTTTCTTGAACAGCAATCATTCCTAATAAATTAATAGGATAAAGAAAAGGCATGTGGTTAATTCTAGAAATAATATCAGCTATTACATGAATACTATAATAACCTATAAAGGGATTGTTTCTAGGGCGAATTGGTAAAGTACTAGTACAATTAATCATTTTAAATTATATCCTCAAGATATTAAAATTGACTACGATGTAAATTCTATAATATTTTTAGTTATTTGTAAAGTATCAAAAGATTCTAAAGAATGCTTTCCATTTATTTCAACTATATTTGCTTTAATTTGTTTTTCTTGTGCATAAGAGCTGATTAGACTATAATTTGCCATATTATCGTCTTTCGCTTGTAAAAATAAATAATCTGGGTTTAAATTTAAATCATGAAAAAACTCTCCATTTCCTGATAATTCTTTCTCCCATTCTTGCCAAGAATCTGAACGGTATAAATTTTTAAATCCTCTTTTGATAAAATCTATAAATTCTAAATGATTAAAATGAATTTGTTGATTATATTTTTGTTCAAAAACTGGTATTCCAGCTAGGCAAATTCTTTTTTCTAATTTATATTCTGAATCTTTATAAATTTGTACTAAAGTAGACCCAAAACTAGTTCCCATCAAGTAAATTTCTTTGGAATCTAAATTTAGTAGTTGATTATTGTATGAATTGATTATAGTATTATTATTTATAGCTTGTATTGTATCAGTAATTGTCTGTATACAATTTTTAGCTGAAAAATCACCATTAGATACCCATGAGCCATAATAAAAAGGTTGTATAACTGTAAAGCCAACTTGTGATAAATTTTCTGAAATAGAATTTTTATAAAAATAAGAAGGCATACCTCCCAAAAATATAATAGTTTTATTATTGCTATTAACAGGTAAATAAATATCTCCGCTAAGTGATTGGTTTAATGAAATTCTAATTATCATTGTTGTAAAATTATTAAATAATCTTCATAAATAAGTCTTTTTAGTTCTCTAAATTCATATATATTCGGTTTATTATTAATTATATATATTTCTTTTAATTTTTGTTTTGTTTCATCGGATATATAGGGTTTTATGTTTACTAATTGAATAATTTCCTTATACAATTTCACATTTATTTCTTGAAATGAAATATCTCCGTTGAATAAAAGAATATCTACTAATATTCTAATTACATATTTTTTATATCTAGAATACAATAATTCATTTTCATCTTCTTTTAAAAACCAATTGTCAAGTCGCCAAAAATATTCTTGTATCTGAAACAAGATAGATTCTCTTAACTTGTCATTATCAATCAAAATTAACTTTCTTTGAAATATATTATATCCATATAATAATATAGCTTGAGCAAAATTTAACATATAAAATAATCCATGATTCCCCAATTGATAATTTTGCCAACCTATTTTTTCTAAATCTTCTAAATATTGATATGTTATATCTATATTTAGATTTGGGAATAAATTTATCAGTTGTTTAATCAAAATATCATCTTCTTTTAAGAATTTGTCAAACATCACATAGAAGTCATAATCACTAAATTTGCTCTCACTTCTATTAAAAGCATTTGTTCCATAAAACAAAATACAGATAATTCTATCTTTAGAAAATAAATTTAATATTTCATTTAAAAATCTAGATTCTAGGTTCATATTAATTTTTATATTCTCTCAGAGAATGTTTTCTAATATGAGATAATGATAACATATGAATATTATAGTGTCTATATTTTAGAAGGTATTCAGTTTCATATGAAATGATTATTTATCCTGAATACTCTATAAAAAATCATAATTCCCTACCTCTTATTCTGAAAAGCCTCTCTTAGAGTATCCGTATCTATATACTCTATCATAGCTCCTGTAGATAATCCCCTTCCCAAAATAGAAATCTTTAGATCTCTATCTCTGAACAAATCTCTAATAGCTAGAGTTGTTACATCTCCTTGTACAGTATTCCCAAGGGCAATAATTAATTCCTGAATATTTTCATTATTGATCCTAAGAGATAATTTATCAAAGGATAAATCTTCAAAATTCGTTTTATTCAAAGGGTCAATAATTCCTCCCAAAACATGATATTTTCCTTTGAATACTTCGGTTTTTTCTATTTGTAAAATATCTTCTGCTTGCTCTACAATACATAAAACTCCATTTTCTCTTGATTTATCCATGCAAATCTCACAGATATCTGCCTTTGATTTATTCCCACAAATCTTACAAACTTTGATCAACTTTTTTATATAGTGTACTTTTTTTGCAAGTGCAGTTAAATATTCTTGATCTTGTGATATAAGCCAATAAGCATATCTCGTAGCTGTTTTTTTTCCGACTGATGGGAACCTTTTCAAATCTAAAATCAAATCCTCTAATGAATCTGGTATTTTTATTTTACTCATAAATTAATTATTTTCATTATGATGATAATCTAAGTTGGTGAATGTCGCATATTCCTTTCTAAATCCTAAATCAACTTTTCCAATCGGACCATTTCTTTGTTTGGCTATATGAATTTCTGCAATACCTTTTCTTTCGGTATCTGGATTTTCTCTTTCTTCACGATAAATAAACATTACTACATCAGCATCTTGCTCGATAGACCCTGATTCCCTTAGGTCAGATAATCTTGGGATTTGCGGTGATCTATTCTCTACTGATCTAGATAACTGAGATAAAGCTATTACAGGGACTTCAAATTCTCTTGCTAATCCTTTTAGTGATCTAGATATATCTGATACTTGTTGTACAATATTATCATTTTTGATTGAAGACTCCATTAACTGTAAATAGTCAATTACTACTAATCCTAGTGATTTTGTCTCTGTCAAAACTCTCCTCAAAATTGCTCTCATTCTCATCACACTTGTTCCTGGTGTATCTTCTATAAATAATTCTGATCTAGATAAGGAATCCATTGCTGGTGCTAAAAGCTCAAAATCCATTGCACTTAGTTTTCCTGTTTTCATCTTGAATAAATCTACTCTTGCCTCAGAGCTTATAAGCCTATCTACGACTTCTTCCTGTGACATTTCTAGACTAAAGAAAACCACAGCTTTTTCAGAATGAAGGGATACATTTTTAGTAATATCAAGAGCTAGAGAGGTTTTTCCTACTGAAGGTCTAGCCGCAAGTATAATTAAGTTGGCAGGATGCAATCCTCCAAGAGCATTGTCAAGAGCCTTAAATCCAGTTTTCACTCCTTTCATAGAGACACCATTATTATGAACTTCATCTATTCTATCAAAGGCATCATTAAGTGCATCTGACATCTTAACATAATCTTGTTTAACAATTTTTTGAGATATCTTAAAGACTTCTTGTTCTGATTGATCCAATAAAGTTTCTATTTCTGTTGCTTCATCAAACCCCATTTCTACAATAGAAGAGCCCGCAGAAATTAATTTTCTCAAAGTAGATTTTTGCTTTACAGTATTTGCATAATGATAAAGATGAGCTGATGATGGTACTAGACTTGCAAGATATGCTAAATATTCCTCTCCACCAATTGAGTCTAATTGATCTTTTATATCTAATTTTTGAGATACGGTCAATATGTCAATTGGCTCTTTGTTATTAAATAAATGTAACATTATCTCATATATCAGACCATTTTTTTCTTGATAAAAGTCATCTATATTCAAAATATCTACTACTTTCAAAATAGAATCTTTATCAATCAAAATAGCACCTAAAATAGATTCTTCCATCTCTAGAGCTTGAGGAGGAATTCTATTAATTATAGCTTCTTTTGGTGGCTCATTTTTAACAAATTTTGGTTTCCTTTCAGCCATATTACATTGTATCTAATGTTTCTATTTTTAATAATGAAAGACCATATTTTATTATAATATTAACTTTTTCTAATATATAAGCTTTAGCTAATTCATTTTTATCTCCCACAACCTTAGTCTGATGATAATATGTATTAAAAATAACAGACAAATCATATAAATATTGAGCTAAAATAGAAGGATCAAAATTTTTAGCAGACATATCTCTATATTCCCAAAATTTGATAGTCTGCATAATTAATTCCTTTTCTGTTTCAAAGTTATATTCTTTATCTAATTTAGGATTAGATTTTTCTAAAATTGAATTCAATCTAGCAACAGTATACAGTATATAAGGTCCTGTTTTTCCTTGTAATTTGATTGAAGACTTTGTGTCAAAGACAATATCTTTTTTTGAATTAATATGTAATAAATAAAATAAATAAGATGCTTTTACAATAACTTTTATCCTTTTAGTTTTTTCTTCTAATGACAAATCTGATTCTATAAAATATTCTTGTAATATTTCATTTTCAATAGAATCTAATAAATTATCTATATTAACAACCGTTCCTTTTCTAGAACTCATCTTTCCTTCTGGGATTCTCATAAATCCATAACCTATATGATAAAGTCCATTATTTTTTATTCCTAATTGATTAACAATAGCAAATAACTGTTGGAATTGTAAATTTTGTTCTAATGCTGTTATATAAATCATTTTATCAAAACCATAACATTTTGATTCGCCTTGCAATCTTTTTTTCAATAAACTAATATCTTGAGTAATATAAAGACTTGTACCATTTGACCGCATTAGAATTTTATTAGGTAAATCAAATGATTCTAAATCAGCATAAATATAACCATTTTCTTGATCTTTCTTAAAAATATTTTCCTCTAACCCTTTAATTACTTCTTGTTTACCATCTTGATAAATATCTGACTCAAATAATTCTTCATCAAAAGTTGTTCCTAATCTATCAAAAGTCTCTCTTTGTCCTTGCACTGTCCAATTTCTTAATTTTAACCAAATATCCTGCCAATAAGGATCTTTTTCTTCCCATTTCTTCAGAATATCTTGAGCTTCCTGTTCAAATTCTGGATTATCAAAAACTTTTTGTTCAAATTCAGTATATAGTTTGCCTGTGAAATGATCTTTTTTTATATTATAATCTAAATTAGATTTATTCTTATAAAACTTATCATAAATTAACATCATTTTTGCAAGAGCAATTCCTCTGTCATTAAAAATTTGAGTCTTTACAACTTTATGACCTTGTGATTTTATAATTGCTGAGATAGATTCTCCTAAAGCTATATTGCGAAGATGACCAAGATGAAGAGGCTTGTTAGTATTAGGAGAACAAAATTCAATCACAACTTTTTTCTTGATAGAATCTTCTTGCTGTATTTCTATATGATTTAAAATATTGTATATGATATCAGATTTAAGATAAATATTAAGATAAGCATCTTTTACCTCAAATTTTTCAATATAATCTAAAAGTAAATTATCTTTAATAAAATTAGCAATTTCATTAGGAGATTTTTTTAGTTTTGCAGAAAATTGAAAACAAGGAAGAGCAATATCACCAAATTCAAATATTGGATATTCAAAAATTATATCTTGATTTAAATCTAATAGTTTATTTAATTCATTTTCTAAATCTAATTTTATACTCCTAAGACTATTCATTCCTAAAATAAATTAATTATATCTCTAAATGTTATAAATAACATTAAGCCTATTAATAATAGATACCCTGTCAAATGAAACTTAGCTTCTAATTCTTTATTTATAGGAGATTTTTTTATCATTTCTATTAATATAAATAAAATTCTCCCTCCATCTAATGCAGGTATAGGTAATATATTAAAGAAAGCTAAGCTAGTACTTATCATTCCTGTAATCATCAATAAATAAGAAATTCCCATAGCTTGAGCATTACCAACTTCTTTTACAATTCCAATTGGACCTGTGAAACTAGCTCCTGCTGGTAATTGAGTATCAACAAAAATACCAATAAATAATTGCCACAAAGTATAAAATGTCATATAAAAAATGAAGTATATTCTTGTTAGTGAACTAACAAAAGCATCCCAAAAGTTAAGCTTCAATAATCCTCCTAAAGAAAAACCTATTCCCATAGAACCTTGCCCTTCTGGTGGATTTTCTCTTGCTAAAAGTGTTTTAGATAGAGATTCCCCTTGTCTTTCTAGAACTAAATCAATTTCTTTTCCTTTATTATCATTGATAATATTAAGTAAATCAGAGTTATTAGATATAACAGTTCCATTAATAGAAATTATTTTATCTCCTAACATAATTTCTTTTTCACCAGCTGGTGATTCTTTTGCAACATCAACTACATATATAGCAGGATCTTTTACTTTACCAATATCAGTATCTTCTATTAGTGTTACACTTCCCATCATACCAACAATAGTAAATACTATGATAGCAATTATAAGATTCATAGTTACTCCTGCGACTAAAATAGCTATTTTTTGTAACTTTGTTTTGGATGCAAATGATCTAGAATCATTTTTAAATTCACCTTCTTCTCCAAAGAGTCTCACAAATCCTCCTAAAGGTAATAAGTTAAAAGTATATTCTGTATCACTTTTTTTAGGCTTATATCCAAATAATTTAGGAGGTAATCCAAACCCAAATTCTTCAACCTTTACTCCACACCACCTTGCAACAATAAAATGACCAAACTCATGACCAATTACAACCACAAACAAAATCAAAATAAATATCAAAATTGTAGATATATCCATATTACTATATTGCTAAAATATCTTTTTCTTTCTGTTTAAAAATAACCTCTAACTCATTGTTATATTCCTTAATCATTTTTTCAATATTATCAAAATCAATTTTTTGCTCATCTTCAGAGATTTCTTTCTTCTTTAATTGATCTTTAACTTTTCCTCTATAATCATCTCTTATAACTCTAATTTCTGCTCTAAATTTTTCTGTTGTAGTAGAAGCTTCTTTTACTAAAATTTTTCTTCTTTCTTCTGTTAGAGTAGGAATATTTAATCTAACACTAGAACTTTCAGATACAGGATTTATTCCTAAATGAGTTGTTTTTAAGATAGCTTTTTCTATTGGAGCTATTGCTGATTTATCCCAAGGAGTAATTAATATAGTTCTTGGCTCTGGGATACTAATTGCAGCAATTTGCTTCATAGGAGTAGGTACTCCATAATACTCTACCAAAATATCTTCTACCAAATCTATACTAGCTTGACCTGTTCTTAAACCTGATAACTCTTTACGAAATGAGTCTATCGTTTTTTGTAATGAGTTTTTTAGTTCAGTTGAATTTACCATAATAGTATAATTAGTTTTTCTTAGTCGTTGGTACTGTTGTACCTAAGTATATTATATCACTGTTTTCTGAATCTATTAAGATTTTATTGACATATAAATTTAAGGGTAATTCTAGAGGGGTCCAATTTGCTCCTCTATTAGTAGATACATACAGAACAGAAGCCCCTGAATAATAAATAATGTTTGAATTGGAAGGATGAACTTGTATTGATCGAATCAAAATATTTGAATTTGGAGTCAAAATATTAATTGGTTCCCAAGTAGCCCCTCCATCAATAGACCTTAATATTTGAGAGACTCCACCAACATAAATCTCATTATTATTGTTTGGATTTACAGCATAAGAATAAACAGTAAATTTATATCTCTTGTTTCTAGGATCAGGATTAGCTCCTGGAGTCAGTAGTGTAAAATTTCTTCCAGCATCTATTGATCTATATAAACCCGTTCCTCCTAAAAAGTAAATATTGTTTGGATTCTTGAAATCAATATATATGCTTTGGATTGTATCAGGAAAAACACCTTCATATCGCCAATCTAATCCATTATTATCTGTTACTAAAGTAGCTCCGCTTGTCAAAATTATTTTAATATAATTAGTATTATTTTTATCTAGAAAGATATAATTAATCAAAACTCCTTGACTAGCTTCTAGATATAACTCTTCATAATTCTTATTTATTATATTATATTTTATTAATCTAGCTTTTCCTCCAAAAGATGTTCCTACATAGATCTCATCATTATTATTAAGATTAAATTGAAATGAATCTATTGGATAAGTTGTTGCATCAAAAGCTAACTCCCAGCTCTCAGCTTTACTTTTAGAATAATATATTCCAATTGGAGTAATGGCATAAAGAGTTTTGTTATCTGCACCAAAGTACATGTTTTGAATAGGTTGATCTAAAATCATCTTATCTTGATTTGGAATATTAACCTTTATATCAAAGGTCTCTCCCCTATTAAATGATTTTAAAACTCCTCCTAGTTTTAAGTTACTGACTGAAGCTGTTTCACTAATTGTTGTATTAGATCTATTAGCTAAATTTAGAGTTCTTGGCAAAACAAAAGTAATAGCAGTCGCTATAAATACTACTAATGCAATAACTATTGGTATTAATAATAATTTCATATGAATATATTTTTTAGATTTATCTTCTATATTATATCATAAATTTTATTTTTGTGTATTTTTTAAATTTTTACTTAAATTGTAATGCCCATACAAGAGATGCTGTTTTAGAATTCCCATCATCAAAGTTAGAGGAATTTATATTCTGAATTTTGGATATTACATCTGAGTTTATGGTTGATTCATAAGTCAATAAAAGATCGTTAAACTCTGTATATTCTCCACTACTAGATCTAGATTTAATATAATCAATATTTTTTTCTATCATAGATGGATATTCTTTTAAATATTCTGTTGCGAAGTTTAAAGGTAATAACTGTATAGCTAATTTAGCTTCATCTGTAGCACTAAACCAAGTTGCATAATCTATCTTACCTCCCCAAACAAGAGCTGCAATAGGTGCCTCATATAGTGTATCTTCTTTTATATTTTCTATATCAAGCCAAAAAGATAATGTTGAATTAATTTCTTGGGAATATAGCCATTTAGCCATATTTTGTTTTTCAGTATCTTTTGTTAAAAGTGCCCATCTATACATAGCATACCAACTATTTATAGCTTCTGAAGTTGATTCTTGATTATTACCATCTTGAAACAAAGCGAAACCTGAAGCCCAACTATGTAATTCATAATGATCAAATACTCTCAAATATGGGAAAGTTTCAGAGTCTCTTTTTAAAGATCCATAATCATCTAAAATCAAAGATATTTTATCCTTATATGTATTCAGGAAATCTTGATCATATTCTGCCATAACAGATGATGCATAGATTATATATCCATAGTGAAAGTGATGATCATTAGCTAATTCAGATCCAAAAGAACTTGGAACACCTACTAAAGTCTTAATATTAGGTTCATAGAAGAATCCTCTGGAACCATTATCAGATAACCAGCTAGTTAATTCTTTTTTTAGAGGATTCATAATTGAGGGGTATATATCTGTCCAACCAAAATCTCTAGCTATTTCATACAGATAAGCTTGTCGTGCCATTGTTTTACCGCCATAATAAGTATCATCTTTAAAGTTAGTTGTTGCCAAATCGTCTAAAAGAGCTGCTTTGATAAGATTTTTTTGATCATCATTATATTTTGTTGGATCTAATTTGGTTATAGGATCAAATAATTTATCTTTAAATTCAAATTCTTTTCCTATATAATTTATTAAATTACCTTTAATACTTTTATAAGATATTTCTGCTGGAATTATATTCTCATTTATGGGTTCGGCATCATTTAACTGACCAAATAATATTTCTTTATTATCTACAGTATCAAAAATATATTTAGTTTTCACTTCAGAATCACTAAGACTAGTTTCTACAGATATGTCAGAAATAACAGTATCTGAATATTTATCAATATAAGAGTGTTTTTTGTTTGTTGGAATAGCTCCAAATATTATATTTTGATCTTTATTTGGTGTAAAAGATAAATTCCCTGAGTCTTCAGATATAATATTATCTATATTATATACTCTGAAAAGATTATTTATTTGAAATATATCGTCATCTTTTTTTATAGAATTAGCTTTAATACTAATTTTATTCCCTTCAATAACCTTTATATAAATATAAGGAACTCCTCTTATAGTTCTAATTTGTGCTATATTTTTCTGAGAATTGTCTCTTAATTCAAATGTAGCATCTATATCTCCATAATCAATAACATGTGTTTCTAAATTTTCTCCAAAAGAAATTTCAATTTCTGGATTATGAGAACCAAAAATTGTATTATTAGTTGATGTAATATTAGGGATATTTAAAGTAAATCCTTTTTCAGTAAAATCAAGACTATAAGGATAAACAAATAGTGGCTCTGAATCTTTTTTAAAAAATGCTGAGGACATCCAACTATTAGTTTTGGGAGTTAAAGTTGAAAAAATTTTCTCAGTATAAAATATCTTTTCAGGCATATTGCTTTTATCAATAGAATAAGATTCATTATTATTACTACTAAAGTCATTCTTATAATCCTTATTAGAAACAACTAAATAAACTATAGTTCCTAGAAAAATTAATGTTAAAAATATAAAAAATTTGTTTTTCATATGTGTGGTATAATAATATATTTATTTAAAAAAATTTCTAAATGGATTGGATTTTATCAATAATCTACTTGTAATTGGGCTACCTATACGGTACTCTTGAAACTCTTGCACATTTTCAGGTATAATTGTTGCTTCAATATAAATCAATGAATCTTCAGATTCCAAAATCTCAAAATCTTGTAAAGATCCTTTATAAGTATCATTTCCTATAGACATAATAGCAGGGATATCTTTTTTTATCAAATAAAAGTCAGATTCTGGTATTGTAAATTTAGCGGTAACAAAATAACCTTCATCTACAATATTTAAAATCTCTGAGTTAGCAGGGATAAATGACCCTTGTGTAAACAAAACTTTATCTACCACACCTGAATTTTGTGCTTTTAATAATATATTATTATCACTAGTAAGATCATAAATCAAATCATCTTTTGATATTTTAGATTCATTTAGTCTATCAATCAGAGTTGAGCTCTTCAAAACAACTAAAGGTTGATCTTTAGATACTCTATCTCCCGCTTTAACTAATATATTTAGAATAACGCCAGTATAATCTATTCCGATAGTATATAAATTAGACTGTAATGATCCTTGACTTGAGACAATATAAGATTGTCTTTCTAACTTCCAAAATAAAGCTACAGTAGTAATCATAGTACCTACTATAAACCATTTAGCAAACTGAACAATTGATTTCCTATTCATAAAATTAAAAAATTATCTGATTATTTGATTATCTTGTATAGACATAAGTCTTTTTTCCTTATATGTTATCCATAAAAAGAACCCGAATATAAATGTATTTATTAAATTCCAAATGAAAGCAGCCAATATCCCACTATTTCTATACCAAAACAAATCAAACCCACCTATAACAGTTGTGATTATAAGAAATAAAAACAATACAATTTGAGGAACAATATAATTAAAAGGACTATCTTCATCTTTACGGTTGGTAACATTCCACTTTTCATCTTGCCCTGTAATTACATTCCAAAGAGATTTTAGGTATATAGGAAAAGAAACAAAAGCTACAATCATAGTCTCCCAACGGAATCCTTTCATAAAATAAAATGCCACACAAATCTGTAATATGTAGAAAACAGAATATCGGATAGCCCAATCTATAATACCAAATTCACTTTGTATAGGAATTAAACCAAAAAATATATAAATTGAAGGTAAAATAAATAAAAATAAACTTGCTACACCACTAAAATAAAACATAGAAGTACTAAGATATTGTATTTTTTGATCTAATGACAATTTAGCAAATAAAGGGTTGTGTTTAAAAAATATCTCTAACCCTCCAGTAGCCCATCTTTGTTGTTGTTTTACATAAGCTTTAGTTGTTTCTGGAGCTTGTCCTTCAGCTAAAATATCAGAAATAAATATAGATTTATATCCTTTTTCATGAATCAAAATAGAAGTCCATATATCCTCAGAATTAGATTTTTGATAAATACCTCCCATATCATTTATTATTGAGGTTCTAAATATAACATTAGTTCCTACACAAAAGGCCGAATTAAATTTATTTTTACCTTTATTTATCCAAGTATAAAAAACTCTTTGAGCATAACCACTTCCTTTTGATATAAAATTAGCCATTTCTTCAAAATGTTGTGGTGTCTGTACAAAAGCAAGATTATCATCATAAAAAAAAGGAAGAGTCTCTAATAAAAAATTTTTATTAGGAACATGATCTGCATCAAATATAACAAAAAAGTCACTTTCTGTAATACTCAATGCATGATTGATATTTCCAGCTTTAGCTCCTTCATTATTATCTCTTCTTATATATTCTACTTTCAATTTTTTTGCTAAATCTTTCACTTCATCTGATTTACCATCATCGAGAATATATGTTTGGTGCTTACCTTTCATATCTCTAGCAGATTTAACAGTCTTTTTTATAACTTCTAAAGGTTCTCCATAAACCGTAATAAAAACATTTACTTTCGCTATTTTTTTATTTATTTTCAATCCACTCAATTTTATAATTTTCTTTTGAGTGTCAAAATATTTATAATCTCTAGGGTCTTCTTCCCCAACCAACATAGTCCAAAATACAATCAATGATTGTATAACAAAAAAAAGTTCAGCAATCAGAACAAGAATATAAGGTAATAAATTCCCTATATTATTAGGATTAAGTAAAAATGATATATAATAAAATCCTCCTAAAGCAGCAAAAAATATAACAAGAAAAATAGTTGCTGGCCTTTGAGATGGTTTATTTTGATAAAAATACATATATAATTAAAATAAAACTTGTACAAAATTTAAGACAATATTTTAAAGTATTTATTTTATATTTTCTCATTTGAGAGCATTATACCTTATAAATTCAATAAAATCAATAGGCACAGAATTTTATGCCAACCTATATTGACAAAAACTTATTATTATGATAATTTATATCAGTAAACTTAGCTTATGAGATAAGTTATTTATGGCTAATTTAATTCAGTTTGATCTTTTTTCAGAAAAAAAACCTTTTAATAAATTTTTGGACAGTGAAATGCCAAAAATTTTAAGTATGAATGAACGAGAATTAGTAGTTCTAGGACAATTACTTATTCCAGGAATTGGTTTGGGTGATGTAAAAAGCCCTATATATATTATGTATCAAAAAGAAGATTATATTCGAGATTTAGACAGAGCAATTAATTTTATTGAACACTTAACTAAGATAAATAAGTATTCTGAATTTATAGGGAGTAAAGAGTTCTGTGAAAAAATGGGTCTTGTTTTTAATGAGTATATTGTATCTTTTCACTACCTAATAATTAATAAGATACTTTTTGATCAATTTATTCAAGGCAAAACTAAAAATCCATTTACAGATGAAAATAAAGTATTATTAGATAATGCCTATGCAGAATTTTTAATCTCAAAAAATTTTGCTAAAAAACTTGATACAAATTCTAATTTTAAATTAGAAATACCTTGTGATATCACAACTAAATTAGATGTCTTTAACTATTGCATAAAGAAATATAAATTTAGTCGCTTTATGAAATCAAAAGTTACTGGTTCAATTGGAGACATTAAAATATTAGATTTATATATCTAAATTAAACTCTTAAATTAATATATTGCCTCTTTAATTTTTATTCAAAGAGGTTTTTTATTTCTACAATCCCAAAATCTCTTTTACCTTCATAATTGTAACTTTTTCTTGTCTGGATCTTTCTTCCAATACTCCAGCTACAAATCTCATATTTTCTTTTAACTCGGGAACAATAACATATTCAAGAGCATTTACTCTTCTCCTGGTCTTCTCTATCTCATCAGCTAATTTTTTGGATGTATATTCTAGTTCAGCCAGTTTGATTAATTTAGGCAGGACTTTATAAAAAGTTAGGATTGATTGATCTAAGTCTTTTGGAATATTCAAAACACCATAATTAAATGGGTCTCCTTCAACATTAAAGTCAAGCTTTGGAATATTAACTCCCATAAAGTTAGAATCTGTTTTTATTACTTTTATTTCAGAATTAGATTTTTCTTCTATTTCATCTAACTCCAAATTAGAAATTTTAGCTTTTGCATAATAAAAAAGCTCAATTGATTTTAATAAATCTTTATTAATTTCTTTTCTTATAGTGACTACTTCTTTTATGATAGCCAAAAATTTTTGAATTAACCCATCTCTTTTATCCTTCAAAAGTCTATGTCCTCGAGATGCTGTTTTAAGTTTTTTCTTAAATTTTAATAATTCTTGTCTAGTTGGTTTTATCAACATAAATTTAATTTAAGCTAGATTTTTAGAATATTTATCTATAAATTCAGGCTTGATTTTCTTTAATTCTTTCTTTGGTAAGATAGATAACAATTCCCAAGAAATATCTAGAGTTTCTATTATACTTCTATTTTCTGATTTAGCTTGATTAATATATTTCTTTTCAAATTCATCAGCAAATTTCATATAAGCTTTATCTGTATCAGAAAGAGCAGATTCACCCAAAATCAAAGCAAGTTCTTTTATCTCCATACCTTTTGCATATGAGGATGACATTTGATCTTGAACTGCTGACAGATCTTCTCTTGTTTCTTTTTTATCTACTTTTATTCTAGATAGGGATCCTATCGGTTGGATTGGGGGATAAATACCTTGATTATGTAATTTTCTATCTACCATAATCTGACCTTCTGTAATATATCCTGTAAGGTCAGGGATTGGATGTTGTTTATCATCATCTGGCATTGTCAAAATAGGGATTTGGGTAAGAGAGCCTTTTCTTCCTTGAATTAATCCTGCTCTTTCGTATAAAGTTGCAAGATCTGTATACATATAACCAGGATATCCTCTTCTACCAGGAATTTCTTTTCTGGAAGCTGATATTTCTCTTAGTGCATCCGCATAATTTGTCATATCTGTCATAACTACCAAAACATGCATATCTTTCTCAAAAGCTAAGTATTCTCCTAAAGTCAAGGCTAATCTTGGTAAAGTTATTCTTTCCACAATTGGATCATTAGCTAGATTAAGGAATACAGCTGCTCTTTCCATAGCTCCAGTTGATTCAAGAGAACTGATAAAAAATTCTGCTTCTTCAAATGTGACACCCATAGCAGCGAAAATAACTGCAAATTTTTCATCTGACTCTACAACTTTTTCTCCATTCTCTACTTTTACAACTCTTGCCTGTTTTGCAATTTGAGCTGCTAATTCGCTGTGAGGTAATCCTGATCCAGAAAAAATAGGTAACTTTTGACCTCTAACCAAAGAGTTTAAGCCATCAATTGTAGAAATTCCAGTTTGAATAAATTGACTAGGAAAAGCTCTCATACCTGGATTAATCGGAAATCCATTAATATCTAAATATTCATTAGCTAAAATCTTAGGTCCTCCATCTTTGACTTCACCTGAACCTGTAAATATTCTTCCTAACATTTTTTCACTTACTCCGAATTTTAGTGTTTCACCCAAAAATGCTACCTGAGCATCTTTATTTTCCAAACCTTGTGTACTTGTGAATAATTGGACAACAGCAATATCTCTATCTACCTCTAAAACCTTTCCTCTACGAATATTACCTTCACTATCTTTTATCTCTACAATCTCTTCAAAAGCAACATTTTTAACTTTTTCTACAATTACAAGAGAACCTGCTATCTCTTTAATTGTTTGATTCCATATTTTCATATAAAAATAAATTAATTACTAAATTATATTCCACTTACAACTTTATTTAAACCAAATTCTTGATTATCTCCATCATTTTTAACTAAAGGTAATTCCTCTGTAATTCTAGATAAAATATTTTCCATTTGATCTAAATCAGATTCTTTTATCTGTTTTAAACGAGAAATATCATTCTTCAACTCTAAATCAATAATATCATTTATTTCTACATCCTTATTTTTGTTAACCAAATTAATAGCTTCTTGATGGAAAGTCAAAATACATTTTAACATCAAATACATTTTTTGAGTTGAGGAAAAAGCATCTACATCATCAAAAGCATTTTGTTGCAAATAATCTTCTCTCAAAGTTTTAGCAGTATCCAAAAGAATTTTTTCTTGTAATGAAAGTGCTTCCATTCCTACTAACTTGATAATATCGTCTAATTCATTCTCTCTTTGTAGAATTGACATAGCTAAATCTCTAAGTTCTCCCCAATCTGCTCCAGCTTCTTTTATAAAATAATCTTCAACAGAATTTACATATAAACTATAACTATTAAGCCAATTGATAGATGGGAAATGTTTTTTTGCAGCGAGGCCAGCATCCAATCCCCAAAAAGCTTTTGTCACTTTCAAGGTTGCTTGACTAACTGGTTCTGACATATCTCCTCCAGCTGGGGATACAGCAGCTACTATAGTTGCTGATCCCATTCTTTGATCCTTTCCAAGACATGTTACCAAACCAGCTCTTTCATAAAAAGATGAAATTCTTGATCCAAGATAAGCTGGATAACCTTCTTCTCCTGGCATTTCTTCTAATCTACCTGACATTTCTCTCATAGCCTCAGCCCATCTAGATGTGGAATCAGCCATCATAGCCACATTATATCCCATATCTCTATAGTATTCAGCCAAAGTTATTCCAGTATAAACAGATGCTTCCCTGGCAGCGATAGGCATATTGGAAGTATTCGCAATCACAATAGTTCTATCCATTAAAGGTTTCCCTGATTTTGGATCTTTCAAATGAGGGAATTCAACCAAAATATCTGTCAATTCATTTCCTCGCTCACCACAACCAACATAAATCACAATATCCGCATCAGACCATTTAGCTAATTGTTGTTGGATAACCGTCTTACCAGCACCGAAAGGTCCAGGAACAGCGGCCGCACCACCTTTTGGGATAGGAAAAAAAGTATCAATAATTCTTTGTTGTGTAATTAAAGGGACAGTTGGTAAATGTTTTTTTACTTTAGGTCTTTCTTTTCTTACTGGCCATTTGTGCATCATTTTTATTTCTCTATCACCAACTTTAGCTATTGTATCTAAAATAGTGAATTCCCCATCTTTTATCATAGATAATTCACCTTCTATCCCAAATGGAACCAAAATTTTATGTTGTATTAAATCAGTTTCCTGTACAGTTCCTAAAATATCTCCTGCTACCACAAAATCACCCTCTTTTAGAATAGCTTTGAAGGCCCATTTTTTATTACGATCAAGAGATGAAATTTGGATACCTCTTCTAATATATCCTGAATTAAATCCTTGTTTTTCTACTTCACGAGCTATCAAATTAAGAGGTCTCAAGATTCCATCGAACAAACCAGTAGTCAAAAGACCAGGCCCTAATTCTATAGATAAAGGTTCTCCAGTAGAAATAACAGGATCACCAACCATCAAACCTGTTGTTTCTTCATAGACTTGGATGGAAACAGTATTTTGTTTTACTTCAATAATCTCCCCCATCAATTTTTGGGGACCAACATGTACAACATCATACATCTTAGCTCCTTTCATCTGATCAGCCACAATCAGTGGACCTGATACTTTAATAATAAATCCTGTAATCATATAACAATTTATTTTAATACAACCTATAAAACTAATTTGATTCCAAGCTAAACAAACTTGGCGAGAATTTTATTCTCGAATATATACCTACAATAAGAATTATAAATATATATCCAAAAACAAAATCTTTACTTCAAAAAGTCTAATTTCATTCCGACAGCTTTTTCTATTAAATTCTGTAAATCATTAATTTGTAATTCTGATTCACCTTCAGCAATAGGAATTTCAATAATTGGAATATTAAGTTCAAAAATAGTTTCATTTTGTTTATTAGAAAAAACCAATTGATTTGTTCTTAAAATTAAACCTATATTATCTTTATCAGAAATTATCTTATCAAAGATTTCTTTCTCATCAAATTCATCTAAAGAAATTGTCTCAAAACCAAAAATTCTAAACAAGGTCACTGTTTCTTTTTTTCCTATAAATATCGACTTTTTTGAATTCATATATTTATATAAAATTATAATCTATCATACGAGCAAATAATTCAGTATCGTGTAGTTTAATGCTTTTTTTGAGATAAGCTAATTTAATATTATTACCAAAGTATTTGAGAGTAACTATATATTGCAAAATTTTCTCATCATGAAGACCAAGATAATTAGCTTGATTAATAGCTTTAACTTCATTCATAAGTAAAGTTTTTTCAATATTAATTACATTTATTTGCTCTATAGGCAATCTTAGATATTCTCCAATCTCACCCACAATATCTCCAAATGTCATCTTTTCTAAAACAGAGAAAACTCCAGGAATCGAAATAATATGATTTAGGATATGATCTTTAGATTGACCAAGTTCTGTCCTCTTTATCGCTGACATAAAATAATATGTATTTATTTTTGCTTCCAGATAATTTTGAAAAAATTTAGGAGCATCTTTAAATTTCTCTGACAAAATTGTAAGATAAATTTCTTCTAAATAAGCGATTAAACCATATACCTCTACTGATCTTTCTATAGCATATTCTTTTTTAGATAAATATTTCTTAAAATCTTGATTATAAACTAATTTATCTGAAATCTCAGACATCACCTTTACAAAATTATCTTTACCAAATTCCTGATTATTTTGTTTTAAAAATAATACAATACCTTTTAATGTCTCATAATCTTTTTGTAACACTAAATACATCTTAGAGAAACTTTCATCTGGCAATCTATTAATGATATAATTTATTTCTTTTTCATAATATTCATTAAAATAAGAAAGATTTAAATTTTGAGTATTATCAATTACTAGATATTTCTTCAAAAAAGAATCAATATCATCAAAAAAACTACTCTCAGAAATAATTGTAAGTAGCTCCTGATACTTTGGTATCTTGTGAAATTTTACTATCAAGCTAGCTGATAGGCTAGCTATTGGTATTTGCATAGCCATAATTATAATGATTCAATAACTTTATTTAAAGTTAACTTCTTTACATTCTCTATAATATCTTCTAAATCAAATTCTAGATATCTATCTTCTTCTTGATACAAAACTATACCAAGAATAGATTCATCTTGGTGTTTTTCGAAATTAGAGTAACCTAAAGCTTTTAATTCAGAAATTAATTTGTCAGATAATTTACCCTTAACTATAAACTCACTATTTTTATCCAAATCTTTTACAAATTTATTCAAAATATTCTTACCAAACTTACTTTCAATTATTTCAATTATCATATCAGAATAAATCTTATCTAGAGATTTATTAAAATTTGATTCATTTTTAAATTTTGAATCTCTTTTATTCAAAAACTTATGCATATTTAACTCAGAATCAATCACATTAGAAATTTCACTATTATATTTTCTTTCTAAGTTTTTAGTCTTAAGCTCAAAATTCTCAGAAATTAACTTCAACTCTTTTTGATAATACAATTCTAACTCTTCTAAATCTTTTTCAATCTTTGCTTTAACTATATTTTGAATAGACATATAAATTTATATATTAGATTTTTACTCCATTTATCATCAAAATAGAAACCAATAATCCAAAGACCGCGAAAGTTTCTACCAAAGCAGCTAAAATAATCACTTGTCCAATTTTACTCTTATCTTTAGCGATAACTTGCATCCCACTAGCAATAACATTTCCCTGGTATTTACCAGATAACAAACAAGTTACCCCAACAGGTATTCCAGCAAAAGCTAATAATAAACCATTCTGCCAAGGAAGATTTACAAATTCACCTGTTAAAACTCCAGTATTTTGTAAGATTATAATAGATGCTAAAAGACCATAAATAGCTTGGGATCCAGGTAATGCAGATAACAAAAGAACATTACCAAATTGCGATTCATCTTCTGAGACTAGACCTGCGCCAGTTTCAGCTGATTTAGCAACTCCCATAGCTGATCCAGCTCCAGCAAGACCAGCAGATAAAGCTGCACCTAAAACTGCTAAACTAATTCCTAATAATTCCATATTAATATTTTGATAAGCTAATAAATTTTTATATAAGGCAATCCAAACAAATTTATTTTGGTTTCCTTTCCAATAATATCAACCTAAATATCATTGGAAAAGAAAACATAAATTATATTTAGTCTACTTTTCTATCTTAATAAATTCCTGAGATCTTTTTAGATAAGATATTTCTCTTCCTCCAGATTCAAAAAACTTACTAAAAAATTCTACAAAGTGAAGTCTTCCTACATTAATATAGGTACCCAAAACATTAAGAGCAATATTAAAGATATGCCCAAATATGAATATCACAGTCATAATTATATAACCTATAATAATATAAACTCCACCTTTATCTACTAATCCCTCTCCAGCTAATCTAGCTAAAGTACCCACAACTCCAGCAATAATACCTGTAGCCAAACCAAGAGCAATCAACCTAGTATAAGATAAAGTATCGGAAAGATAACCTATAATACCAAAGAACATATCGTATAAACCTTTTCCAAATTTAAGAAAAATATTTTTACCTGCATCACGACCCAAAACAAATATCATAATTACACTATATCCAATCAATATCAAAATCATTATTGATGATAAATAATATAATCCTTCCCCTAGTAAATTTTGCCTAGCAAGAGTAGTAAATAATCCAAGTATAATTAAGAAAAACCACGACAATGAATCTAATGCACCATTAAGAGCATTCCCTCTAGAATATTCTCGGACAAACCCCAAAATGAGTCCTAGTAACAAGTGAATTAAACCAATTACTACAGTAAATACCATTAATGAAACCACAGTACTCATAGGATTCAATACTTGTAATTTTTGCAATACACCAATTAATCCAATATCTATCAAAAACTTCATATGAGGTAATGCATCTTCATAAATAATAACATCATCAGGAACTACTCCAAACCAACTACCAAACATAGCTCCAACTATCAAAGTAGTAATAGAAGAGAATAATATAACTAACATAAATGCCCTGATAGATTCTTTTAGATTTTTGAGGGTTAATAAAAATCCAACGATCAAAATTAAGACCACAGCATATCCAGCCTCAGATAAAGCTAACCCAAACATAAAGGTAAAGAAAAATGCTACAAAGAAAGTGGGATCAATAGAACCACCTTTAGGCATACCCATAATTTTAGTTATTGATTCAAAATTAGAGACAAGCTTATTATTTGTCATAATTACAGGAGCATCTCCTTTTATAGTTGAAGATTCAATAAAGGTATAGTTTTTGAACAATCTCTTAATCTTAACAGAAATTTTATGAATATTTTCTTCAGATACCCAAACCCTTATATAAGACATTTCATTATTAATAGAATTGAAATTATGTAATTCATCTATAATATTAATTTGTGACTTCAAAATATCTTTTATAGTATAAAGTTGTTCTAAATTAATTTTAGTTTTACTTAAATCTTTGGAAATAGATTCTATTTTATCTTGATTTAACTTTATTTCATCAGAAGCTCTATTATAAATCTCATAAAAAGAATTCCCTAGATTATTTAATCTAAAGTTAAAGACTGTTGCTTGACTAGATATGAATTCATAAATTTCTTTATAATCATTTTTTTGGAAAGCAATCAAATATACATATTCTTTATCTATTTTTTTGATAGATTCAAAAATAGTATTAGGGAATAGATTCTCAATTTGATCTAGCACATAATGAGATCTATTAGCTCCAATCATAAAAGGTATAAAATCAATATACTTAAAATCATCAAAGATATCTAATTCTATATTTTTCAAAGGTTCTACCTTTTTTATAATATCTTTTAAAATTCTATTTCTAAGATATAAATCTTCTTTTTCTTCTGATATTTTATTAATATAGTCTACTTCTGAGATTATATCATCTTGATTCGAAGAAATTTTTTTGAACTCTTCTTCTTTAATTTTTACTCTAAAGTCAAGTAATCCAGATAAAATATTTTTTTTAATAGGATTAATTTTAAGGAATATATCAATAGATTTATCAATTCTATCTAATTTATCCAACAGTTCATTTTTTAATGAAAGTTCTTCTTCTCCTAAACTCTCTGGATTATCATTAGTAACAATTTCTACAGACTCTATTGCTTGTAAGTGTCTCAAAAGATATATTTTGTCTTCATTATTTATTGAAATTTTGTACTGACTAGCTAATTTTACACTCATAAAATTATTTTATACCTAATTATTTAAAAATTGTCTGATAATATTCTTAACCTTCTCTACATCTAAAGTATATTCTATCTCCTTCTCCTTATTATTTTTTATATCTATATTATCAATACTATCCTTTAATTTTTCTTTAATAATAGACTCTTTATTTTGTATTTTATTATTAATGGATAAAACTTTATCTTGATATTCTTTTTCTAGTTTTTCTTTAGTATCTGAATACTCTTTTTCTAAAGCTTCTTTACTTTTCTTATAGGATTTTTCTAAATCAATAAGCTTAATAAGTTTTTTCATATTAAAAATATTTTAAATTACATACAGATTCATTATAATCTATTAAATAGTTTTAGTCAATAATATAATATATTTTTTTGACATCTATTCTAATTTATAATTTTAATTATAAAAATGAGCTTTTGAATTGACAAAAAATCTAAGAAAAAGTATACTATCTGTATAATTGTATTGTACTTTTTTATGATTCAAAGGGAGGTGAATTTCATGGAAAGAGACAAATTAAGAAAAGTTATTAATTTAGAAAGATATATTTTTATAAAAACTATTATCAAAAAGAGAGATTCTTATGGAAATATCTCAGAACAAGATATTTTTGATAAGTTAAATAAATATACTTTACTAAAAAAAGCCTTGCATAAAATTATACCTGATTTTAAAGGAGGTGCAAATGTAATGGAAATTATAGCAAAAATAAACCTTACTCTTGAAAAAAATTAATGCTTATAGTAAAACCAATAATTAAAACTAAGTTTTATTTATTTCCAAGACAGATTACCTAATCTGTCTTTTTTTATTATAAGATATTGACAAAATATATCAGTTATGATATTCTGACTTAGTAAATGTACATTGAAATGAGGTGAAAAATGGGAATCTCCCTATTATCTTTTTTATTAATCTTGATTTTTATAATAGTATTATTAATACAAGGATTTTTCATTGTTCCTGATGATCAAGTGTGGTTAATTTCTTTTCTAGGTAATAGACCACAAAAAGGAGTTAATCCTCAACATATTGTAGGCTCAGGATTTTTAACATCAGGACCACATTGGTTTTTATTAAAAAACTTTCTCCATAAGTTCATAGAACCCATGCATTCTGTTCCTTTTAATTCCTATTTATTTAGACATGATGGATCAGTAGAAGGAAAGGATATGGCAAAGGTAGAACTTCAGAATATGATTATCACCTTGAAAGCAACTGCTATCGCAAAGATTTCAGATAATTCCAATAACTTAGAAGATTATTGGAAAGCTCACTATATTGCTGCTCAACAAGATTATGTCCAACAGACAGAATTAATTCTTAATTCTTATGTTAAGACTATCTTTCAAGGACAAATATATGAAAGAGACAAAAATGAGCAAGCAGAGTTTTTGAGAAACAATCCTTCTTATCAAGCAGATGACTTTGAAGTTACCGGTATATCTAATATCAAACAAGATAGGCTTTACAAAGAACTAGGATTACAGAAAGTTAATAACATCTTAGTACCAACACCTGGATCACAAATTGGTTCTGAAATTGTGAATAAATTGAGAGAATCTGGATTATGTTTGATGGAGCTTTTCATAGTAGACATAAATCCACCTGAATCTATAGATAAAGCAAGAGAAGAAAGAGGAAGATTATCAGCTGAGCAAAATGCTAAGTTAGATGCTACTAAAATTCAGTACGAGATAGTTAAAGAACAGAATAAAAACTTGATTGAATCAAAAATAGGAGAAGCAATAGCTCTAAGAACCCAAAGAATTGGAGAAGCAAAAGCTCTAAGAACCCAAAAACTTGGTGAAGCAAAAGCTCTAAGAGTCCAAAGAACTGGTGAAGCAAAAGCTCTACTAATACAATCTAAAGGTATTATCGAAGCTATTTTAGAAGAAAATACTGGTTCTGGTGGTTCAATCTCTGAACAAGAATTATTTAATATTTTATCTAAATACCCAGCTGTAGCAGAAGTACTTGGTGATAAAGCTAAATTTTTCTTCCAAGGAGGTGGTGATGGTCTCAATATAGTTAGTCAAATCATAGCTGCCTTAGATAGTTCTAAAGATGGCTAATTCTCGATCAAAATACCAAGACAGATTATATAATCTGCCTTTTTTATTTATTGATAATAAATATTGACAAAATGTTGTTTTTATGCTAAAATCTTCTAGTTCTTTCATATTTACAATTTTTAATTTATGGGATTTCAAAACAACCTTAAAGGAAGTGATTCAAACCCCACTCCCACCTCAGATACTAAATCTGAAACAAAGCAAAATACTAGCTCTAAGACTGCTACTCCTAAAGCTGATGTAAAAGAAGCTTCTAAGTTTAATTGGGGTTTAATTTGGACAATAATTACATTAATATTAATAGGAATTCCTACATTCTGGATAATTATGCAAATTAATCAGAATTCCCAAAGAATTAAATTGCAGACTTACAATAATCTGCCTGATCATTTAAAAGAAAGGTATTACAATACACTTCCAGATCACTTAAAAGCTCAGGTGAATAAGCCTATTCCTAGACCTAAAGTTCAATTGGCTCAGAGTAGATTTTTTGATCCTAATCCTCCTGTAATTCCATTAGGTTATACTGAACTTGGAATTATTCCAAGTGATGGCTCTAAAGTAAGATTTACTATGCCCCAAACTGGAAAAATCCAAATCTGCTTCACGGGGGCTTATGACAATGATGGCGGCAATCTAGTACAATCAATATATATTAATGGTGATTCTCTTGCTATTGCTACAGAAAATAGCAAATGCAAGAAATACCCAGAAAAAATAATGAAGGAAAATATACTAATCTTACAGTGGGAATTACCTTCTCAAGATTCGATGAGAATTGAAAAAGAGAGTGGTGAAACAAAACAAGAATGGCCTAATGCTATATTAGTTTATCAAGCTAATGAATAAATTTTTAAATTAAACAATAATTAAAATCGTATATTTTATGAATATACGGTTTTTTATTTAGTATTTTTATAAAACTGAACTTATTACATAATTCACTATTAAGTATGCTCCCATAATAACTACTATTCCTATTACAGCATTCCTGATTCCTCCCACCGCTTGAGATACTTCTCCAGGATTAGAACTTGTCATATACTTAAATCCTGCAGACATTACTACTAGTACCGCTATCACTCCTAGAAGTGTAAGTAATGCATTTGTGATTCCTGCTAATAGCTCTATTATATTATTGAATCTTATAGGATTTTTGAACTCTACATATTCTATGGTTGGAGTAGGTGTATTTGGATCATTGGGATCAACTAGATCAGGAGCTGGGATATTAGCTGAAGAACAAGTACCCGTTCCATTTTTCACAATACAATGTGGTGTAGCTCCAGTACAAGGATTATCTTTACACTTATAATCATCCTCTGCAACACATGTGCCTGCTCCACCAGTTCCTGTTATCTGACATTTTGGTTTATCAGGATCACTTTTACAAGCATCATTACAAGAATCTTTAGCATCGCAAGCTGCTGTTCCATTAGTGACCTTACAGGTCTGAGGAGGAGACTTTTTATCACAGGCTAGAGTAGTACAGTCTGACTCTGGATCAGTAGTTTTACATGTATAAGTTTTAGTTCTACCAACTGAAATTACTTCTATACACTCACCTAGTGTTGTACCTTTCATACAAACAACTCCTTCTGTCAATTTCCATTTACATTCTTTAGCTTTTGTTATGTTGGATTCTGAATTTTCACAAAATAAATTACCTGGGATACCATTATCACCAGATTGTTTTGGTATACATGCATAATTTGTTGTATTAGGATCAGCAGAACCATATATACATTTTTCAAAAGGTTGCTTACCTCTACAAGCTTCATCTTGAGCTGCTGCACTCACCTCCCCTACTCCACTCACAAAAACTATCATTAAAAAAGTTATTTTTAGAATATTTACTAAGATTGATTGATTGATTATAATTTTTTTCATATAATTTAAATTCTACCTAGAGATAAGCCCACTATTAAATTGGTTGAGACGAAAGCAAAAAATAAGATTATCATTCCTATTACTGTATTTTGGATTCTTTCTATTGACTTCTTAGCCTTACCTTCATCACCACCTGCGGTTGCATATTCAAATCCTGAGAATAAAAACATACTAAATACTATTATTCCCAAAAATCCCAATACCCAATTGATAAAGATTTCTATTGTTTCAATAAGACTTGTAGACTGATACACATCTGTATTAGGTAAAGTTGTAGCTCCTATTCTCTCTGCATCTGGTGCTACATATCCATCAGCATTTACATATGAAATAGTGATAACATTCAATGATAATAATATAATTGAGAGTATTATTATATTGAGAAATATTTTTATTTTAGTAGACATTTGAATTGAATTAAGTATATAGTATTATATTAACATAAATATTATATTTTTGTAATATTATTATTTCTAAATTCTACCTAAAGCTAACCCTACAATAAGATTGGTTGTGACAAATGCAAAGAATAAAATGACTAAACCAATCACTGTTGCTTTTATTCTGGAAATAGCCTTATTTGTTTTAGCTTCATCTCCACCTGCAGTTGCATATTCAAATCCTGCAAATAACATCATACTAAATACCAATATACCCAAAAATCCCAAAGTCCAATTGATAAGTCTCTCTACTTCTCCAAGAAGACTAGAATTACTATCATTTAATTCTGTATCTGGTAGTAAAATTGTTCTATTTTCTGAGCCTGCTCCACTTCCACCTGTAGATAAATCTCCACTATCAATACTTTCATCTCTGGATACTGATACTCCACCTTGAAATTCTGTGTCATCAAGAGAGTTTCCATCATCAAAAGTAGGGTTTGTTGGATCTATATCATCATCTGGATCAGTATCAGGATCTGATGGAGGGTTAGGATCATTGGGTTGAGTTCCTTCCCAATCACATGCTCCATAAGTACAACATTTTTTCTTATTATCACAAAAAAGTCCTATTTCACAATTATCAGATGGATCTATTCTAGTATTTATAGTTGGTCCATCTGGATTATTTTCATAAGATTCCCATTCAGCTTCTGTAAGTGTTCTTGAACTAGTAGTACATGTAGCTCCTGATTTTCCTTTACACTTACTATCTTCACAAATTTGATTAGAATTACACTGTGAATTATTAGTACAAGGTGTATTAGCTAGAACTATATTTATATTTAAAATAGTAAATATAGTTACTATTAATATAATTATTTTTTGTTTTGGTCTCATTTTTTTTTAATATAGGAATTACTACACATTTAATGCAAATCCAACAATAAGATTGGTAGCGGAGAAAGCAAAGAATAGAATTATCAAACCAATAACAGCATTTGTCATTGTAGACAGTGCTTTTTTGGTTGTACCTTCATCACCACCTGCAGTTGCATATTGAAATCCAGCAATCAAGAATAATCCAAACACAATAATTCCTAAGAAACCTAAGATCCAATTAATAAAAATTTGTACTGTCTCAATGAAGCTTGTTTCTTCATTATTTAATTCTACATCAGGAATAACTCCAGCATTTCTAGTATCTTGTGTTACTTCTATCCCAGCTGAGGCTATTTCTACAAAACTTAGATTCAGACCATAGAAATTAAAGCCTAATATTGAAAACAAACCTAAACCTAAAATTATTTTACTTAATTTATTTATCATATAATTATAATTTATGTATATATATTACCTATTATACTTGATTTGATTATATATTGTCAATATGTTGATAACTTATTCAGAATATCAAGTGTTTCTTTTATACTTTTAGGTTGATAGACTTCTATTCCCATCTCCTTTGCAGGTAAACAACTTTTGGTAGAATCATCTACTAATATCATATCTTTTGCTAAAATATTATACTTGTATAAAACTCTTTTAAAATATTCTCCATTATTAGTGGATTTTCTAATCCTTAAATTATAAGAATTATGGATTTCGTCAAATAAAACCTTCAAATATGGATTTTGTGGTAGGATAAATCTATCAAAACTATCCATATTATCAGTTGCTAGGATTAACCAAAATTTTTCTTGTAATTTTTCTAGGACAAATAAAAACTCTTCATTCACTATCATCTGTTCACAATCATAGATAAAGCTATCCAAAAGTATTTTATAGTCTAGATTTAATTTATCACTTATTTCTTCATGAACATCTTCAGTATTGATACTCCCTATCAGCCAAGCTTCTAATAAATCTCTTCTTTCTTTGAAAATAAAATTATCTATTCTGTCAAAATTTCCGTATAAGGGATTTTCTGGATCTTTTATACTTTGCCACATTAATCTATCTTGTAATGTTTTATTAAAATCTATGATTAAAATTTTTTTCATATATTATTTTTTAATAAAAAAATTTTTATAAATATATATCCATAAAATTAGTCCTAATATTACTGGAATTATTTGCCCTAACCAAAAATTAACTCCCATAAAGAATACTAAGGTATATATACCTGACAAAAGTAAATATTTTTGGTCTTGAACTTTAGGTGAGAATTTGGGATAAATTGATTCCCAAAGAATAAATGCTAATGTACTTGTCAAGATCCAACCAAAAAAATTTATATATGGTACATTATAAAAACCTGATTTAATTTCCCATATCCAAAAACCTATATTTGTGGCTCCAGGATCTAGGACAAGATCAAAATATGTCATAATTAATCCTCCTGAAATTATTTTGGTCATTTTATTTTTAATCTTATAAACTATAATAAGAGCTAGAAAAAATATTGGTATCCAAGCAAATGGCAAAGTAATTGGAACAAATAAAAATTTTGGGCCCATCAAATTAGAATACACAAATTTTGAATAAGGGAATCCTGTTAATATAGCTATATTTTCTATTAAAATAGCATAAAAAGATATTAAAATCAGACTAAAAAAGTGCTTCTTAAAACTTTTAAAACATATATATAAAATTGGGAAAAAGAATATTATACTACTAAAAACAGATACTCCAATAAATATATTTATGTCAAATGGAAAATCATTTGGATTAAAAATGAAATAAACAGGAAAAAAGCTAATAAAAAATATTATTATGCTTGAGATTAAGAAAATTTTGTTTTTTATTAAGTATTTCATATTTTATAATAAATCTAATAATGAATCATAATTAAAGAAATCAAACCACTTGAAAATTTTATTACTAAAATAACCAAAATAATTTGTCATTAAAAGAACACCTATAAAGATTAGAATTAATCCACTTAATTTAGATATCCATACTGTGGCAGATTCTATTTTTTTTATAAATCCCGTAAATTCTCCTATAAAAATTGCTGTCAAAATAAATGGTACCGCTAATCCGATAGAAAAAACTAACATCATTAACACTCCAGAATAGACTGTACTTACATTGAAAGTTAAAGTAAGAATACTTCCCAAAATAGGACCAATACAAGGACTCCACCCAAAAGCAAGTGAAACTCCTAACAAAAATGAACTTCTTTTACTTCCTGGGGTCATATATCGTGGAAATTTCAAATTGATTGTTTGTTGTAAAAATTTTAATTTAAATACACCTAATAGATTTAAGCCAAAAAATATAATAATTACAGCTCCTATACGAGAAAGTATTTGCCTATAATTAGGACCTATCAATTTAGCTAAGCTAATTGCAAATAATCCAAATAAAACAAATATCAATGTGAATCCAAGAACAAAAAATATTCCATTATAAAGTATGTCTTTTTTATAATTTTTATTTTTATCTATAGAGCCTTCACCAGTGATAAACCCTATATATGCTGGAATCAAAGGGAATGTACAAGGAGCAAGAAATGTCAAAATACCAGCTATAAAACTAGATATTATAAAAGCTAAATCTATATTTATCATAATTATTTTCCTAATATTTTTATCATAAATTCATATTAACATATTTTTTTACTCTTTTAAATATACAATTTTAATTATATAATAAAATTGTAGTTAGAATTTATAAATTTAAATAAAATATATATGCAAAATGAGATTACTATATTTGAAATCGAATCTTTCCAAAAAGAATACTTTGAAAAAAACCTAAAATCAGATTCAAAAATAAATTATGTAAAAGAATCTATAAATTTAGATTTAGCTAAAGAATATAGTGATTCAGAATATTTAGTAGTTTTTGTTTATTCACAAGTTACCAAGGAGATAATTGATGCTATGCCAAATTTGAAAGCTATATTTACAATGTCTACTGGATTTGATCATATTGATATCAATTATTGTAAATCAAAAAATATTTCTGTACATAATGTCCCTTTTTATGGAGAAAACACAGTTGCAGAACATACTTTTGCTTTGATTTTAGCATTATCAAGAAGAATTTATGAATCTTTAGAAAGAACTGCTGAATTAAATTTTTCACCTGAAGGATTATTAGGATTTGATTTAAAAGGAAAAACTTTAGGTATTATTGGAATGGGAAGAATTGGTTATCATACAGCTAAAATTGCAAAAGGATTCGACATGAAAATTAAAGCTTTTGATGCTTTTCCAAGAGAAGATTTGGGTTTAGAATTAGGATTTAAATATGTATCATTAGATGAGCTATTAAATTCCTCAGACATAATCTCTCTACATACAAATTATAATTCTGAAACTCATCATATTATTAACAAAGAAGCTATCCAAAAAATGAAAAAAGGTGTTTATATTATTAATACTGCTAGAGGTGGTTTGATCGATACAGATGCATTAATCTGGGGACTAGAAAATAATATTATTTCTGGGGCTGGACTTGATGTCCTAGAAGAAGAATGTTATATAAAGGATCACAAAATGCTTTTATCCAAAGATTTCAAGGGTGAATGTGACCTACATACTGTACTACAAAGTCACTATTTAATAAAAGATCCTCGAGTCATAGTAACCCCTCATAATGGATTTAACTCAATCGAAGCTAATTATAGAATATTAGAAACAACAGTTGATAATATAAAAAAGACTCTTGCAGGTGAAGAGTCTAATCTAGTAAAAATTTAAAATTATTTTCAAATCATTTTAGGATACCTTTGTCCTGATCTTAGCTGCCTTATACTAAAGTTCTTTATAGTTTCTTTTAGAACCCATCCTTTTTTTTGAAAAAGAATATACCTTGATTTCGTATCAAGGTACTTATCCTCAAAAACCGTGCCATTTCTCAAGACTATTCTGACATTTTTTCCTTTGAAAGTTGCTGTGTGTATACACATATATTGACCTCTTAAATAAAATTTTGTTCATCCTTAATGATAACAATATATTATTATATTGTCAAATGATTATATATTGTTATATCTATATATCTTATTTTTTTGCAAAAAACTTGCATTTATATTATTTATGTTTTATAATAATTAATATTAACATTTAAAAGAATAATTTATGAGTAAGCAAAAACTATTTTTTTTAGGTATCGCTTTAATTACTTTTGTTAGCTTAAGCTACTATTTGATCTCAACTGATGAAAATAAAGATTTGACCTCTACATTGAGTTCTAACTCTAATCAGACCAAATTAAAAATTGTCACTACCCTATTCCCTGTTTATGACATAGCTAAATCTGTATCAAACTCTAATCAAGTTACTCTATTATTACCTCCTGGTGTAGAAGCTCATTCTTTTGAACCAACTCCACTTGATATACAAGAGATAAATCAAGCTGACATATTTATTTATACCGGATCTGAGATGGAGCCTGGGGTATCCAAAGTCATAGACAGTTTAGAAAATCCTCCTTTAATAGTTGATGTTAGTGAAGGAATTACTTTATTAGAAATAGAAGAAGATAAAGATATTCATGAAGGAGAAGATCATAATGATGAAGAAAAAGAAGATCATTCTCATACTAAAGATCCTCATTTTTGGCTAGATTTTGATAACACAAAAATTATGGTAAATACAATATCTACAAAGCTACAAGAAAAAGATTCTAAAAATTCAGCTTTATATATAAAAAATGCTGAATTATACAAAGATAATTTAACTAAATTAGATCAAGATTTTCAAAATGGACTGAATGCTTGCTCCAGTAGGTCATTGGTTCATGGAGGACACTATGCTTTTGGATACTTAGCTAAAAAGTATGGCTTAGCTTATACATCAGCTCAAGGATTTACTCCTGATTCAGAGCCCACAGCTCAAGATATAGTTAAATTAGTTGAGATTGTTAAAAACTCAAACACAAAAGCTGTTTTTACAGAAGAATTAGTTGACCCTAAAATAGCTAATTTAATATCTAGTGAAACAGGTGTTCCTGTAAGAGCAATTAGCGCAGCTTCTAATATTAGCCGAAACGAATTTGAACAAAATATTACTTTCTTTGATATAATGAGAAATAATCTAAATGAACTAGAATTAGGTCTTGGATGTAAATAATTTATATATGAAAAATATTATCAAAATAAAAAATTTATCTGTTACAATACAAAATTCAATAATATTAAATAACATATCTCTTAATATTGAAAAAGGAGATTTCGTAGGAATATTTGGACCAAATGGAGCTGGGAAAACAACTATGATAAGAGCTCTACTTGGTTTACAAAGTTTTACTGGAGAGATAAATTTATTCGATGAGTCATTATCTAAATTTAATAATTGGTATAAAATAGGTTATTTATCTCAAAAGCAAGCTATAAGATCTATAAATTTTCCATCCACTGTCTTTGAAATTGTTATGCTTGGCAGAATATCTTTATTAAAATTCCCTAAAATACCTTCTAGGGAAGATAATTTGGCTGTTATGGATGCTCTTCAGAAATTACAAATTTCAGATTTAAAAGATTATTCACTAAAAGAATTATCAGGAGGACAACAACAAAGAGTCTTTTTAGCTAAAACTATTGTTTCTAACCCTGAATTATTAATTCTAGATGAACCAACCAATGCTCTTGACCCTGAGATTAGAAAAGATTTCTTAGAAATTTTGAAATCTTTAAATACTGATCACAAAATAACTATTTTACTAATAACTCATGACATAAATAGTCTCAAAGAATTTGCTAATAAAATTCTTTTCTTGAATAAAAAACTAGTTTTCTGGGGAGATTTATCAGAATTTTGTCAAGATGATTCTATGAATATGTATTTTAGTGATTCAGAACATCATTCAATTTGCAAACAACATAATATTTAATTTATGGAAATTTTTCAATATACTTTTATCCAAAATGCCATAATTAGTGGTATTTTTATTGGGCTACTAACAGCTATTCTAGGTGTTTTTCTGGTATTAAAAAAATTATCTTTGATTGGTGATGGATTATCTCATTTAAGTTTTGGAGCTATTGCTATTGGCTTATTCTTTGGTATTTATCCTTTATGGATAGCTATTCCTATTGTTATTTTGGCTTCACTACTAATTCAATTCTTGATTCAAAAATCTTTTCTAGATGGAGATAGCTCTATTGGGATTATCAGTGCCTTTGGAATTTCTACCGGAGTAATTTTTTCTAGTATTGGAAAAGGTTTTAATATTGATTTATTTAGTTATCTATTTGGTAATATTTTGACTATTACCAGACCTGAATTATTTTTTTCTATTATCTTATCTGTTATTATTCTATCTGTCATTTATCTTTATTATTATGATCTTTTGTATATCACTTTTGATATGGAGCAAGCCAAAGTTTCCGGAGTAAAAGTTAATTTGATTCAATCAATTCTCTCTATCTTGACAGCAATCACCATTGTACTTGCAATTCGTATGGTTGGGATTATGCTTGTATCTGCCCTAATAATTATCCCTGCGAATACTTCTCTCCAAATATCTAGTGGATTTAAGCAAACTCTTATTAACTCAGGTATCATCTCTATATTTTCTATTTTCATTGGAATCTTAATTTCTTTTAAATTTAATCTTCCTTCTGGTGCAACAATTATTATGGTTAATTTATTTTTATTTGTGTTTAGTACTATTATTAATAGAAAATAAAATATAAACTTTTTCTAAAAATTAAAGAACTTTTTTTCTATCCTTTAATTTTTTTAAAAAACAATTGTTAAAATTAATACTTTTATGATAAGATATTAATATGATTATATAACCTAAATAAAATGAATTCTGAAACACTTATTATTAAATATCTTAAAATAATTCTCATAACTTTAATATTCATAACAGCTATTGCATTAATATTATTTTTTATTTTTATAATAGGTTATAAAGAAAAAATTTACCCACAAACTTTTATAGAAAAAGCTAATTTAAGTAATCTCACACTAAAAGATGGTCTTACAAAATTAACTTTAGAAAAAGAAAAACTTGAAACAACTAAAATAAACTTGGTCAAAGAAAATTTTACACAAGAAACTACTTTACCAGAACTTGGAATAGAACTTTTATTAGATAAAACTTTAGTTAAAGCTTATAACTCTAAAAGAAGTGAATTTTTGAAAGGTATTTTAATATTCTGGAAAGAAGAAAAACTAACCTGGGAATATAATATAGATCAAGAAAAATTTACTAAGGTTATAAATGAATATTTTTCAGAGTTTATAAATGAATCACAAGATGCTAGTCTATCAATAAAAAATGGAGATATAATTGTAATTCCTGAAAAAAATGGTCAAACTGTTAACTCCGCTAATTTAGCTAATGATATTGTAAAGTCTATATTAAATGAAAATCTTACAGTTAATGTAGAAATGAATATTGAGAAAGCTAATTTAAATCAACAATTTTTGGAAGAAAATTTAGCTAAAATTAAGTCTGTAGTCAAAGATCATAAGATAACAGCAAACCATATATCATTAGATATACCAAAAGATAAAGTTATTACTTGGATCAAATATGATGATCAAGAATTAAATTTAAACACAGAACAAATAATAGAATATCTAAAAACAATATCTAGTCAAGTTTCACAAAAACCTCAGAATGCTACGGTAAGATTTAATAATAATACCAATAAACTTGAAGCATCTACTCCATCTAGGGAAGGACTTGATTTGATGGTAGAAGAAACAGCCCGAAGAATATCTTCTAATATTTTGGAAGGTAAAAATTCTACTGATATGTTCATTGCTATTACAAAAGCAAATGTTGACTCTGAGAATTTAGATTCTCTTGGAATTACAACTTTATTAGGAACTGGAGAATCTGATTTTAGAGGATCTAGTGCTAGTCGTGTAAAAAATATCAATGTGGCTGCTAATAAAATATCTGGTTACTTGATAGCTCCAGATCAAGAGTTTTCTTTTGTAACAAGACTAGGTGCAGTAAATGCAAGTACTGGATATGTACCTGAATTAGTTATAAAAGGAAATCAAACTATACCAGAATACGGAGGTGGTGTCTGTCAAGTTTCCACAACTTTGTTTAGAGCTGCTCTTAATGCTTCTCTTGATATTACAGAAAGACAAAACCATTCATATATAGTTCCCTATTATGGTACACCTGGATTAGATGCTACTATTTATATTCCTAAACCTGACTTCAAATTTAAAAATACAACTAATAATTATATATTGATTCAGCACTATATAGTAGGGACTAAAATATACTACCAGATATATGGAGCTCCTCAAACCAAAACTTCTAAGATAATTGGTCCTATTACTTTATCTTCTAATAAAGATGGTTCTAGGAAGACTGTCGCCTATCGTGAAATTTATGAAAATGGACAATTATTAAGAAAAGATGAATTCTTCTCTAATTATAGACCACCAAATAAAGTTGTGACTAATCCTCTTCAATAAAAATTTAATGAAAAATATGAATGTTAAAGTTATATAATACTGCTAGTCAATCTTTAGAAAAATTTATACCGATTACTCCAAAAAGAGCTTCTATATATTCTTGTGGTCCAACAGTATATGATAGACAACATATAGGTAATTTAAGAAAAAGTTTATTTGATGATCTATTAAAAAGAGTTCTCATTTATAATAACTATATTGTCTATTCAGTTACAAATATTACAGATGTAGGACATCTTGTTAGCGACTCTGATGATGGTGATGATAAAATGGAGAAAGGTTCTAAAAAAGAGAATTTATCTGCAAAAGAAATATCTCTCAAATATACTAATTTATGGCTATCAGATCTAGATAGATTAAATATAATACCTGCTAATCATTATCCAAAAGCAACAGATTATATCAGAGAACAAATTAATTTGATAAAAAGGTTAGAAAAAAAAGGTTTTACTTATATAATATCTGATGGAGTTTATTTTAATACGAGTAAATTACCCGAATATGGTGATTTTGCAAGATTAGATATCAAAAATTTAAAAGCTGGTGCTAGAATTGATATAAAAGAGAAATTAAATTTAACCGACTTTGCTTTATGGAAATTCTCTTCAGTAAATGAAAAAAGACAACAAGAGTGGGATAGTCCTTGGGGAATGGGATTCCCAGGTTGGCATTCAGAATGTGTGGTTATGGCAGATACACTTCTTCATGCTCCATTTGATATTCATACAGGAGGAAAAGATCATATAAATATACACCACACTAATGAGATTGCTCAATTTAAAGCTGATACTGGAAACCTTATGGCTAACTATTGGTTACATAGTTATTTTCTTACCGTTAAAAGTAGTAAGATGTCCAAATCATCAGGCTCATTCATAACATTGGATGATATTATTAAAAAAGGATTTTCCCCACTTGAGTTCAGATTATTAATTTTAATGGGACACTATAGAACTGATTTAGACTTCTCTTGGGAAGCTATGATACAAGCTAAAAATTCATTAAAAAGAATACGAACATTTATTGATAGAGTCTCTATAAATAAGAATCGTAAAAATTTAGATATACAAGTAAAATTAAAAAAATTACAAAAAGATTTTAAAAATGCTATAAATAATGATTTAGATACTCCAAAGGCCATTTCTTATATTTTTAATTTTATTAAAGATATAAATATAATTTTAGATAAAAAGGAGCCTATACCAAAAAGACATATTATCAAAAGTTTTATTAAATTAGATAGAATTCTAGGTTTAGATTTAGTTATAGCAAAAAAAGATTTATCAGTACAAAATGAATTCCCAAAGGAAGTTTTATTATTGTTAGATGAAAGAAATCAAGCTAGATACAATAAAAATTGGGAGAAATCCGATGAAATCAGAGATAAAATTAAAGAACTGGGCTATGAAGTCCAAGATGAACAAAATGAAAGTAAATTAATCAAGATATAACTTTATGAAAATAACTATAATAAATGGAACAAACCGAATAAATAACTCTTCCATGAAGATCTCAAACACACTTCAGAAAATGTTATTAGAAAAAAATATAGATAATTATTTAGTAACTTTGGAAAACTTTGATACTTTATTTAGAGGAGAATATATAACTTTAGAAAATGCTAATCCAGCTCAAAAAATTGATCTAAAAAATATAATTGATGCCAATGCTTTGATATATGTAATCCCAATTTATCATAAAGGAATCCCATCTAGTCTAAAAAATTTTATTGATATAGTAAATATATCTGAACTTTTAGAAAATAAAATTATTGCACTTATCTCCAGCAACAGAAAATCCGTAGAAGGAGCTCATCAAACTGTACAAATTTTGCATGAATATATGGCTTTCAAAAGGAATAAAAATTCTTTTATAATGCCAGCAATAAATGTTATAGATCCTCATAATATGGATATTGATAGATTATCTAATTTAATATCAAATATGCAAGAACTGTCTTTTAAATAAAAATAAATGTATCATAATAAAAATAAAAATATTAATCCTCTAATATCCACTATAAAATACTATCCTAATAGTTTAAAATTTATAAAATTATTTAATATTTTAAATTTTTTTTTAACATTATCTATATTTATTTTAGCTGTATATATACTAATCAAACCTATATTACCAGAATTTACATTTATAATGAAGAAAAATATAAATGTAAATAATTTATATTCTAATCTAAATTCAAATAATACAAATCCGTCTGAATCATTCATTGTACCTGAGCAAATAAATAAAACTAACATTTCAAAATCTGTACAATTCTCAGATAAATTAAAAGAGCAATCTCCAGTAGATAATATTATTTCAAAAGATGAGAGCTCAATAATTAATCCTTCTTTAAAAAAAACTGATTTGAATAAAACTATTAAAAAAATTCAAATCCAAAATATTAATCTAGATTCAAATATCCATTCTAGTAATAATTCTAAATCTTTATATAAAGGAATTTGGCATAAATCTAATTCTGGAAATCCCATAAAAAAAAGTAATATGGTAATAACAGCACATAGATTCATGTATACAAATAATAGTGATACATTCTATCACCTACCCAAATTAAAAATAAATGATACAATAATTATAACTTGGGAAGGTAAGGACTATAATTACCAGGTAGTGGAAACTAAAATAGTTAATCCTGATCAAATTGAAATTGAAGCTCCTACAAAAGAACATATTTTAACACTTTATACTTGTACCCCCCTATGGACATCTAGCCAAAGATTTGTAGTAATAGCTGTTCCAAAACAATATGAATAAAAGAAAAATATTATTTAAATTTCTAAAAACTATTTTTTTGATTATTATTTTAAGTATAATGATTTTAATTATTAAATATTTTGATTTTATTCAAACTACATTACTATGATTAATTTAAAAAATATATTAAATGAAATACCTGCCATACCTGGTATTTATAAGTTTAAAAATTCTAGTAAAGAAATAATTTATATAGGAAAAGCTCTTAAATTAAAATCAAGGGTACAATCGTATTTTAGAGAAAATGCAACATTAAACTCAGCCAAAATAGCAATGATTAAAGAAATTGTTGATATCGAAATTATACCATGTGAAAGTGAAATTGAAGCTTTAATATTAGAATCAAATCTAATCAAAAAATATAACCCCAAATATAATGTACTTCTGAAAGATGATAAAAGCTATGCTTATTTAGCTTGGACAAAAGAAAAATTTCCTAGATTATTCATTACTTATAAAAGTTTTCTTGATAAACATACTGATAAAATTAACTTTTTAGGTCCATTTGTAAGTGCTGAATCACTCAGAACTTCGCTTAAAATAATTCGAAAAATATTTCCTTATAGATCTTGTAAAACATTACCAAAACATCCATGCCTTTATTATAAACTTAATTTATGTCAAGCTCCTTGTGTAGATAAGATTACAGAGTCTGAATATCTAGAAAATCTCCAAAAAATAATTGATTTTATGAGAGGAAAAAAGAAATCTATAATTGATAAATTATCTAATGAAATGATTCTCCACTCTGATAAACTTGATTTTGAAAAAGCTGGAAAAATCAGAGATCAATTAATCGCAATAGAAAAAATTGCTTTACATAAAAATGTAATCAAAAGAAGTAAAGTTAAAAAAATTACTTATCTAGAAGAATTAAAAACTAAGCTAAACTTAGATAAATTACCAAATAGAATAGAGGGATTCGATTCATCTCATTTTCACGGAGATAAAGCGGTTGTATCTATGGTAGTTTTTGTAGGAGGAAAACCTGACAAATCAGAATATCGTAGATTTAAAATCAAAAATCCTCCTGATGGTGGAGATGACTTCTATAACTTATATCAGGCACTAACTAGAAGATTCAATCGTAAAGATTGGCCTATTCCTGATTTAATCTTAATAGATGGTGGTAAAGGACAATTAGGTATGGCTATAGAAGCTCAGAAAAATGGGTTAATTCAATATAAATCTATACCTATAATTTCACTTGCAAAAAGATTAGAAGAAGTTTATTTACCAAATCAAAAATATCCTGTTATTATACCTAAAAATTCAAAAGCCCTGCAAATCCTACAACAAGTAAGAGACGAATCTCATAGATTTGCTGTGACTTATCATAGAAAGTTAAGAGATAAATTATAAATATTTACCTCTAATTTACCAAAAACTTAATGTTATAAAATTGAAAGTTAATTTTCATAAACATTATTCTTATCCTTTTATTTCTGTGTAGTCTAAAATTGATAGAATATAAACCTTTAACTATTCTCTCCCTCTATGTTATAATAAATTATATAACAATAACTTTAATATAAATATATGAATCAAACTGACAAAAATGTGCTTATTATAACTAGCTCTGTATTAATTTTGATTTTCTTAGGATTATTAACCTTCTTTTTTATATCTCAAACTAGAAACATTACTTCTAGTGGGGATAATAATATACCAAATTCTAATGCAAAATTTAGTAAATTTATATCTTGTCAGGATATGAGCAATAAAATTTATGAATATTTGGAATATTGTGAACAAAACAATGGCTGTAATCAACCATATGAATTGAGAAGTAATGTTATGCCAGAAATGTCACTTAATTCTGATTCTTCAGTACCAAGTGGGCAAGAAAAATCTATTTCTTCCACACCTGATTTTTCATCCACCAATAATCAAGTTATAAATGTTGATGAAGGTGATTTTGTAAAAACAAATGGTAAATATATTTTCAAAGCAATAAATGGTAGTGTTTCTATAACAAAAATATTACCAAATGGACAAATGGATTTATCACAGAGTATTTTCCCAGATCAAGATATAGCTGATAATATAAAGATTCATCTTTCACAAGACAAACTCATTTTAATGGGTAATGGATATGAAAATAATGTTATAGTTTATATTTATGACATAAATGATCAGGCAATAGAAAGCAACTCTATAAAATTATTAAAATCATTCTCTATTGAAGGGAATATTAATGACACTAGACTTGTTAATGGTAATTTATTTATTGTTACTCATCATGATTTAGATTATTGGGATTTATTTTATAGTTTTAACAATAATAATCCATCATCTGGATCTTATATAAAAAAACCAATTAATTCAGCTGTTATTAATGATATCTTACCTAAGAAAGATGGTGAAAGAATAAAATGTTCTGATATAAATGTAATAGAACCTATCACAAATGTAAATTCTATAACAACCATAGTTGGAATTGATATAAATAATCTTAATCAAGAGATTTTTACTGAATCTATTTTGGGTTCAGGAGAGAATATTTATATGTCAGATAAAAATTTATATTTAGCTAATTCTATTTATAATTACAATTCTAATTTAGAAAAAACTGATTTCTTTAAATTTAAATTATCTAATAATAAAGCTATTTTTGATAAACAAAATACTCTTATAGGAAATCTTATTAATCAATTTTCTATGGATGAGTATAATGATAATTTTAGAGTAGCGATGACAAAAAGATCAACCACAGGAAGTCAAGAATCTCTTAATAATACAATAACTATTTTGGATAAAGATTTTAATAAGGCAGGAGAAATAACAGGTTTGGCTCGTGGAGAAAAAATTTATTCGACTAGATTTATGGGTGATAAAGGATATATAGTAACCTTCAGGGAAACTGATCCCCTATTCACTTTTGATTTATCTGATCCTAAAAATCCTAAAACTGTTGGTGAACTAAAGATACCAGGATTTAGTAATTATTTACATCCTATAAAAAATGGAGATTATTTGATTGGAGTAGGTAAAGACTCTGATAATAATGGTATAGTAAAAGGTGTAAAAATAAGTTTATTTGATGTAAGAGGACTACAAACAGCTAAAGAAGTTGGTGTTATTAAGGTTGGTGATACAGGTAGCTATAGTGAAGTAGATAATGATCATAAAGCCTTACTTTGGGATGATAGAAATGATTTATTAACTATTCCTATATCAGAATCCTCTAATACATCTACAGGAAATATTTCTGATAGATTTAGTAGATCAGAACAGTACCAAGGTTCTTATTTTTATAAAGTCAATTTAGAAAAAGGATTTGAGATTCTAGGAAAAACTTCTCACAATAATACACTAAATCAAACATATTCCATAGATATAGGTAATGAAATAAAAAGACAATTGTATATAGACAACTATATATATACTATTTCACAAAACAAAATTGAGAGTTTAAATATATCAAATATATTAAACAAAAATATTCAAATTAAATCTTCAATAGAAAATTAAACTTATAAATTTAAATAGCAGATGAATAATATTTCTCCGCTATTTTTTATTTTGTTTTATTTTTATAAACTATCTTGTTATTCTTTTTATTACTTCATAATCATAACCTTGTTTTTGTAGTTCTTGAATTAATTTATCCTTATCATAACCTTCATTTAACATACTTTGATACCAGCTAGTAAGATCTGCTTCTATTTGTAATTTTCTATTTAGTATGCCATCTTCCTTAATATTATCTGAACTATATTTTATATTAGACATCTCATTTATATACTGATCCATTTTATGAGATAAATTATCTATTTGTGATTCTGAGTAATTTTGTTGTCTCAAAGCACCTAGAAGTACTTCCTTAGAAATACCTTCTTTTAGTTTTTTCTCATACCAAATTTCTATGTCACTTTTCATATTTTATAATATTAAAATTAAGTTTTTATAGTGATTTTATTATATATTATTATCTAATTTATTACAATAATAAACTCTGTATTTAAATAATGTCAGTACATAATTATTTGTAATTTAAAGTTGACATTTTTATATATTTATGATTTAATTACTATTGTGTGTAATAATTAAATCATAAATATGTTTTTCAAAAAGAAATATTCTAAACTCAGTAATAACTCAATAAATAAATCCTATTCTAAGAATTCTTTAGATGACTTTGATTATGAATATAGATTACCTTGTATATCTACATCTTCTAAAAAATACTATAAGTTTATAAGTTATATACAAAAAAAATCATCCTCCAGATCAAAAGAATAATATTGGATATATCTGCAAGATATGATATACTTAAAACTAAGTAAATTTAAATAAAGTTTATATGAATAATAAATCTAACCCAATAATTATATCATTAGGAGGATCACTCGTAATCCCTAAGAAAACTAGAGAAATAAATGTTGAATACCTTTTAGAATTTAAAAAATTAATTGAATCGCATACTAATAAAGGTAAGCGGTTTTTTATTATAGTTGGAGGAGGAAATACAGCCCGAGAATATCAAAATGCTGGAAACTCTCTTTTTAACTCTGATCCATATGATTTGGATATGCTAGGTATATATGTAACTCACCTTAATGCTCATTTGGTGCAAATGTTATTTAATAAACTAAGTTATCCCCATATAATAAAAGATCCTACTCTTGATTATAATGAAATAGACAACTATTCTGTAGCTATAGCTGGAGGATGGAAACCAGGAAATTCAACCGACTATATTGCTGTTAAATTAGCTCAAAAATATCATGTTAAATCCATAATTAATCTTTCAAATATAGATTATATTTATGATAAAGATCCATATAAAAATTCTGATGCAAAACCTATTAAAGAAATATCTTGGAGTAATTTTAGAGCCATGGTAGGAGATAAATGGGATCCAGGAGCATCAGCCCCATTCGATCCAATAGCTTCCATAGAATCTGATAAACTCAATTTAGAAGTAACAATAATGAATGGTGAAGCATTAAATAATTTAGATTCATATCTAAATGGAGAAGAAAGTATTTTTTCAATTATACAATAACTTTTATCAAACTAAATAAAAACATCATAATCTTCTGACATATAAGATATTCCCTTATCTTTACTATGATTTTTTATTGCAAATATTAATCCTATAATAGCAAAAGAAGCTATCATAGAACTACCTCCTGAGCTCATAAACAATAGTGGGATACCTGTTATTGGAGCTAACCCTATATTCATAGATATATTAATCAAATTTTGAACTGTTATCAAAATAATTATACCTATTAGAATTATCTTAGGGAAAATATCTGTTATAGAAAAAGATAAAAACATAATCCTTAAAATCAAAGTTATAAATAATACAAAATATATACTTACACCAACTAATCCCCAAAGTTGAGCAAAACCTGAAAAGATAAAGTCTGTTTGAATCTCAGGAACTGATATTGCCTCTTTTTTATCTATTAAGATACCTGTCGCTCCCCCATTTTTTATTGATTTAATAGACTGAACAGCATTATAACCACTACCTAAAGGATCTGTAGTAGGATTTAGAAATGTTATTACTCTTTGCTTTTGATAATCTTTAAATACACCAAACCATATAGTTATAATAATTAACAAACCTACTAAAGCTAATAAAATTATATACCACTTATTTATACCACTTAAAAATAACATTCCTACCCAAATCAATATTAAAATCATTGTAGAACCAAAATCTGGTTGAAACATTATTAAAAGAGATAAAATAGATACAGGAATAAGTGAATTAACGATAATCCACAAAGATTGTATTTTATAATAATAATTCGAAATATATTTAGCTGTAATTAAAATAATAGTTATCTTAACTATCTCTACAGGCTGAAAACTAAATCCAAATATTCTAAACCAACTTTTTGCTCCATTAATAGTAGATCCAAATAGTAAAAGCATTATTAAAATAATAATATTAACAACAAATATGATATATATATAGTTACTATAAGATCTATAATCAATATTTGATACTATAACACATATTATTACTCCTAATCCTATGCTAAAAATATGTTTATATATTAAATCTTCTGTAACAATATTAAATCCCAAATTCCTAAGACCTATCAAAGTAACAAGACTCATAATAGTCATAACTATAACAGGAAAAAATATCAACCAATCTATACTCTGTAACCATTTCATATAAATTATTTTATAGGTAATTCTATTTCTGGATTTTTTAAAATATCATCATTAAACAAGTTCTTTTGCAGAACATTTGTATATGGAAGAATTGTTTCATTTGAATAAATAATATTATTATCCCATAACATACTAAATTCTCTGGTTGATTCCTTAGATACATTATTAACCATAGTTTTATTAATAGCAATTATTTCATCTCTATCATTAGTTAGAATTGCAATTAACTCTATTTCCCTTATTTGATATTCACTTGCATTACGAAGAACTCCTCTTAGTAAAAATGGTTTAGATAAAGAATCTGAAACAACTCCTGATACTTCCCTAATTAAAATATTTGGTTCAACATAATTTTCTAAATTTTGCCATTGTTCTCTTTTAGGAAATACTTGAAAATCTTTTAGTCTATAACCTCTTATATCATTATTGATACTAACAATAGCTCTATTATCTTCTCCTGGAGCAATAAAACTATTACCACTAATAAATTTTTCTTCAGCACCTTGCTCTGATTCCAAAATAAATCTATATTGAAATGTTTCTAAACCTAAACTAATATTTGGATTTTCGATAAATGCTATTAGATCAGTTCTCCCATTTCCTACTTCAAGAGATTTAAATTCCAAGATTTTAAGTGGTAAAATTTCAATTGGTTTTACTTCTTCTACCTTTGGTTGTGGAGGAAATATAGAGAACCATATTGATATAACTACAACTAAAAATATAATTATATATATTGATGCTATTACAATTTGTTTTATTATTCTTTTACTAGTAGACATATGTTTTAGATTATATAAATATCATTTCAATTACTCTAAAAATTTAATTTCAGATTGAGACTCTACAAGATTATCAGTACTTACATTTTTTAACTTTCTTTCTATAGACCTTGCTCTAGTTGCTCCTTGATCAATCTGATTAGAAGCTTCTTGTAATTTTTTTTGGGTTTTTTCTAATATATCACCAAATTTACCAAATTCATTTTTTACTTCAGCTAATATTTTCCATATATTACTTGATTTCTTTTCAATAGCAAGAGTTCTAAATCCCATTTGTAAACTCATCAATATAGCAGATACAGTATTTGGACCTGTAATAATAATTCTATATTGTTGCTGAATTAACTCTACCAAACCAGGAATTCTTAAGGCTTCAGCATACAAACCCTCTACAGGCAAAAACATTATTGCAAAATCTGTTGTATAAGGAGTATTTAGATATAGTTCTGATATAGTCTTAGCTTGTTCTTTAAATCTCTTTTCTAATGCTTTTTTACTTAAATCAATTAATGTTTTATCCATTAAATCCTCTGCTTCTAATAATCTTTGATAATCTTCAATTGGAAATTTTGAATCAATTGGAAGTAATATATGTTCTATTTCTAGATCTCTACCTGGTAACTTTATAGCAAACTCAACTCTATTATTAGTTTCTTTTTTTGTAATTACATTCACTTCAAATTGATCTTTAGTTAAAAATTGTTCTAATAAATTAGCTAATTGAATTTCTCCCCATGTACCTCTAGTCTTAACATTAATCAAAACCTTTTTCAAATCACCTACACCAAGAGCAAGATTTTGCATTTCACCAAGACCTTTATGAACTTGTTCTAACCTTTCACTTACTGTTTTAAATGATTCTGATAACCTTTTTTCTAATGTAGATTGTAGTTTTTCATCAACGGTTTCTCTCATTTTTTCTAATTTTTGATTATTATCTTTCTGTAATTCTGTAATTCTTTGTTCTACCGTAGATCTAATTTGTTCTAATTTAAGTTCAGTTTGTTGATTCAATTCAGATAATTGTTTTGAAAAAATGTCTAATTGATTTTTTTGCATTATAGAAGATTCATGAATTCTTTTTAACAAACTCTCTCCTAATTGATTCATATTAGATGACAACTCTTTTCTTATATCTTTAAATTGTACATTAAATTCAGTTTGTAAATATTTCAAATCATCTCTAATTATTTTTTCTGATTTTTGTTGTAAATTAAAGATATTGTTAATCTCTTTACTATCGTCATTTGAAGAAAATTTTGCATATATTAAAATTATAAAAATTATTTGTATTACAGTTATACCTAAAATTATTTCTATCATAGAATTATAAATTTATATTTATATTAATTATAACATATAAATAAAAAATAAATCTACTTTTTATAGATTTATCTTTTTTTATGATAAGGCTGAATTTACTCTAAAATACCATCTAAATTAACATCATAAAGTATTCTTTCATTTGCTAATCTATATCTAATCAACTCAGATTCTTCAAACCAAAGTGGGATTTCTCTTTCGGCTTCGGATACTTTATCAGAGCAATGAACAAGATTTCTTACAGCTCTTCCAGATGCATTAGCAAGCTCATAAGTATCAATTGTCAAATCTCCTCTAATTGTACCTACATCTGATGTTAGTGGTTCTGTTCCTCCAACCAATTTTTTTACTATACCAACAGCTTGATTACCTTGAATAACCATAGCAACAACTGGACCTGCTGTCATAAAATCTATATTAGCCCTCAAAATATCTTTTCCATACTCAATAGCTTCTTTATCAACTGACATACCTTGTTCTGTTCTATTTTTGATAACAATATTACCTTTTTCTAAAAACCAAGCATCATCTTTATTATAATGTTTCCAAAGTGGAGCTTCTTTAGCCATAATCATTTTCATAGCAATGATTTTAAGTCCTGTTCTCTCTATTCTAGAGATAATATCTCCAACTAAACTTCTTTGAACTCCATCTGGCTTAATTATTACTAAACTTCTTTCTTTTATCATAATATTATCTTTAACTAACTTAATAAATATATATTATTTATATCATACTTGTTAGATTTATACAATTATTTCTAACTAAAATCCTATTTTTTTAAATATATAATCTATGTCAGGATAAGCATGAGTATTCTCTGAATTTTTATCAAGAATAAATTTTTCTTTTTTACCTTCTGGAAAATATTCATAAAGCTTTTTACCTTCTTCTGGTGATACAGTTAAGTCACCTTCATAAATAAATTGTTTTACAGGAATATTTACTTTCTCTGCATATTTAGCTGTATTTAAGATATTCCCAGTGAATCCACAAAGGATACTATATTGATTCCAACACATACTTTGAACACTACTAAATGTATTTACAATCAATAATTGCTTAGCTGATGATCTTTCACTAGCCAAATATACAGCAGGAGAACCTCCAAGTGAATGTCCCATTATTGTAATTTTGTTTGGAGATATTCCTTTTTCATTAACTAAATAATCAAATGTTAATAAAGCTGTCTCATAAACATTTTCAGGAGTTGGTTTACCCTCGGATTCATGATATCCTGGGTAGGCTGGTGCTACTACAGTTCCATATTTTTGTAAACCTTCGAAAAAAACATTGATTTTACCTGCATTACCATGAAGATATAAGATGACTTCATCAGTATCATCATTAGGAAATGTCCAAATACTAATAGCTTGATTTTCTTTATTTCTTATAAAATCTAACTCATATCCGAAGTTAGGAATTGGAGCCCAACTTATTGTATTATTAAAAATCAATGTAGTTGATTGACTTGTTAGATAAAGTGATAATAATAACCAAACTAATAATAAATTTATTACTAATTTTACCCAAAAGCTTTTATTTTTTAAAAATGATAATTTCATATAAATATTTTTATATATTAATATTTATAATTTAGGTACCCCAAGAGGATTACTTTCTACTTCTTTATTATGTTTTTGTAAATTAATATAATAAAACATATGAAAAACCAAAATAATTATACTAGGTAATAGCCATAATGTACCAAAAGCAAAATCATTAATAAAGTTTTCTGGATTAAATAAAGCTGATCCCATTAGATCAATTATGGTAGTAAAAAAATAATATACTACTGTAGCACTCATCAAAATACCTATACTCCCAATTTTTTTATTTTTCTCTATTCTAGATGGTACAGATACAGTCCAAAATAAAAGAAATATCCCAATTGCAAATCCTATTATCATACCAAATGTACTAAACCACCAATGACCAAGATTCACATAATCACTACCTATAAAGCTACTCGTACTAGCATAATCGGCATAATTTCTTAGTATTTGAAATATATTTACAACTGCCCAAAACAATACCCATATAACAAATACCACTCTAAAAGAAGACTCATATTTAGGACTAAATTCATCGAACATATTTTTAAATTATTAATTGTTAATATTACTTTTTCAAGTATGTATCAATTATACATCTTTTATTATTTATCTGTCAATGATTTGTTTATAATTTTTAGTAATTCAACATATTTCATTATTTCTTTACTTTCTAAGCAAAATTCTAGCATCTAATACTTTGACTTCATTTGATGTTACAAATAATGGATTAATATCTAATTCCTCTATCATTGGAAAGTCTATCAATAATTGTGATAACCGAGCCAAAGTCTCTATTAGTAATTCCTTATTCAAAGGCAATTGTCCTCTGATTCCATCCAAAATTGCTTTTGATTTTAGAGAATTAATCATATTATTGATATCTACTAATCTAAGTGGTGGGACTCCGAAAGCTATATCCTTAAATACTTCTACAAATACTCCTCCATATCCTACCATCAAAAGATGTCCTAAATTTGGATCGGTAGAACAACCTACTATAAATTCCGATCCTTCTTCTAAATCAAGCATTTCAACTATTAAGACTCCTTGAATTCTTGCATTTGGAGCATTATTTTTAATATTATCTAAAATTTTATTATAAGATTCTTTAGCATTATATTCTGTCACATTCAAGATAACTCCTCCAAAATCAGTCTTGTGTAAGATATCTTCTGAAACTACTTTCATTACAACAGTCTTTCCTATTTGTTTTGTTATTATAAAGGCTTCATCCTCATTAGTAGCAATTTTATAATCTAATGTGTCAAATCCATATTTTTTTAATATGGGTACTGCTTCAAATTCTGGTATTTGTAAATGATTTTCTTTTTGGTAACCATTTAAAATTGATTGGATTTCTGACTTTTCAGCTATTACAAAATCTTTAACTTCTAGTTCGTGTTCAGTATGATTTATTTTGGTTGATATCAATTTAGATAATGATAATATTGCTTCTTCTGGGAAATTTGTATATGGGATATTATTATCTTTTAAAATATCTATACCTTTTGACAACTGGTCTTGCCCCATATAGACTGCTATTATTGACTTGTCTGTATTATTGGATATATAAACTATAGCTTGTGATGTCTCAACTGGTTCTGTCATTGACTGTGGTGTCATCAAAACTACAATATTATCAACTCCTTCATCTTCTACAACTATTTCTAAAGCCTTCTTATATCTGTCTGATCTCGCATCTCCCAAGATATCAATTGGATTTGATAAATTAGAATTTATAGCTAAATCTTGTTTTAATTTATCTATTGTATCATCTGATAAAATAGATAAGTTTAAGCCATTTTCTATTATAGAATCAGCTGTCAAAACACCAGGACCTCCTGCATTAGTAATAATACATACTCTATCTCCTTTTGGTAATTTCATTTTTGAAAAAATACTTAAATAATTGAAAAATTCAGATATAGTATTAGCTCTAACAATACCAGCTTGATCAAATAAAGCTTGATAACCTTGATCACTTCCTGCTAAAGATCCTGTATGAGAAGCTGATGCTGATGCTCCTTCTTTTGTTTTTCCTGATTTTAGAACTATAATTGGCTTTGGATTTATTGAACTTGTGATTTTTTGTGCTACTTTTAAGAAATTTTTCACATTGGATAATTCTTCCAAGTAAAGAGCTATTACTTTGGTATTCTTATCATTATAAAGATATTCTAATAATTCTGCCTCATCAACCAAAGCTTTATTTCCCAAACTTACAAATTTAGAAAATCCAATTCCTAAACTTGGTGCATAATCCAAAATTGCAGTACAGATAGCCCCACTTTGTGATAAAAAAGCAATATTTCCAAATTCTGGCATAATTGAAGCAAAAGATGCATTCATATTTATTTCAGGAGAGATTACCCCAAGACAATTCGGTCCAATTAAAGTTATATTATATTCACGACATAAAGCAATAACTTCATCTTCCAAAGAACTATTTCCTGTTTCCTTAAATCCTGATGAGATTATAATAACTGCTTTTACACCTTTGTATCCTAATTCTTTTAATACTTTTAGAACCAATTTTGAAGGAACAGCAATAATAGCTAGTTCTACTTCTGACTCTACTTCTAAAATAGATGCATAACATTTTTCACCTAAAATTTCTTGGGAAGAAGGGTTTATTGGATAAATTTTTCCTTGATAGCCTTGATATAAAAGATTTTTTAAGATATCATTCCCAACAGACTGAGGTTTGCTAGATGATCCAATTAAAGCTATTGATTTTGGATAAAAAATTAAATCTAAATTCATATAATTTTTATTATTAATACTTCTTTCCTAATCTCTGTACAAAGTCTTCTGGGTATCCTTGTTTCTTCACTTCTTGTAATAATTCTGTTTTATCATAACCTTGTGATAATTTTTTCTCAAACCAAATTTCTATTTCTGATTTTGGTAATTCTTTTTCTGAATTAGGATTATCTGTAGGCACTTGATCTATAGATTCTTTTTCTGTCGCTATGCTTGGTTTTGAAAATATGATTATTTGGATAAGTATTAAAAATGGGACTATAATTACTGAATATGGTGTTATTAAAGTAAGGCTAATAATATACAAAATTGATATCCAACCACTATTTATTCCACTATCTCTTATTCTAGCATATGACCATTTTATAATATGAATATTATAGATTACATACCAAATTAAAAAATAAGGAACTCCAATTAATACTGTCATCACACTCCCTGAATAATCATCTACTCCTTTCTTTTGTAGTACAATTAAAATTATAATAAAAGGAATGAAGTAACTCCAAATTTTAATTACCCTCCACCAATACTCTTTTCTATTTAATCTATCTTTGTATAAACTTTTTAACATATGCTTTAGTTATTTATTTTTTCAAACTCTCTAAAATATCTACTTCTTTAGTCTGCACTTCTAAGATTGAATTCGCAAAATCTATTAATTCTTGCTTTTCTGTTGATTCTAAAATATTATTCGCCATACTAATTGCTCCTTGATGATGAATAATCATATCTTCTATATAAACTTGTTCTAACTCTGTAATATCATCAAATGCACTCAAATCTCTCATCATTGACATATATTCTCCTCCTATTACAAATTTTTCTTGAAACCATTCTTGATACCATAATTTCATATCTTCAATCTCTTTACTCTGAGTATCTTTTATCTCTTGTGCTAACTTTATTAGCTCTGGATTATTGCTTTTGGTTATAATTATATCCGAAGTATTCACTGCTTCTTGGTGATGAGGTATCATAGAATTTATAAAACCTCTATCGTCTAACTGTTCTTCCATATCCATTGAGTGCATCATATCATCCATAACGGTTCCATCTGGCATAATATGAGTTCCTGGATTTTTATCTGATGAATCTTCTGGTTCTTTATTATCACTTAAGACTAAATATATTATTGGTAATGATACAAACAAAACTACCATTGCTATACTTATTAATTGATTTTGCTTCATAAATTTAATTTATTTTACTATTAAAATTACTATTTTTTTATCTTTCAATACTATATGTTTCTTTATATCTTTACCTTCTATATATTTTAACACAGATTCACAACTAAGTGAAAGTCTTTTTATTTCATCTAAAGAAAGATTCTTATCAACATTAATAATAGCTCTCATTTTACCATTTATATGAATCTGATAATCTTCCGTACTTGATAATAATTTAGATTCATCATATTCTGGCCAAATTTGTGTATGAACAGAATTATCTTCTCCTAACATTTCCCATAATTCTTCAGATAAATGAGGAGCAAATGGAGCTAGAATAGTTACAAAAGTTTTTATATTATTAATTCCTATATCTTGATTTTGGTAAATATTCAAAAATTCCATCATAGAACTAATACAAGTATTATATTTTTGAGTTTCTATATCCTCTGATATTTTTTTAATCAAATTATTTAGATCTCTTTCTAACTCAAGTCTATCTTTAGATAATGGAAGAGTAGACTTATTAACAAAATTTTCTACCCAATGATAACATTTTGTAAGAAACCTATTACACCCAATAAGCCCATTAGTATCCCAAGAAATAGCTTCATTATAAGGTCCCATAAACATTATATAGCATCTCATCGCATCTGCTCCGAAAGCCTCACACATCTCTAAAGGATCAACAGTATTCCCTTTTGATTTAGACATCTTTATTCCCCCTTCTGCTAAAATCATACCATGGGCAATTCTTTTTTGATAAGGTTCTTTGGTCGTTACAACTCCTATATCATACAAAAATTTATGCCAAAATCTAGAATATAAAAGATGAAGTGTTACATGTTCCATTCCTCCGTTATAGATATCAACTGGTAACCATTTATCCAAAATTTCTTTCCGAGCAAAAATATTATTATTTTTAGGATCAAGATATCTCAAAAAATACCAAGAGCTTCCTGCCCAATTTGGCATAGTGTCAGTCTCTCTAGTAGCTTTAACCCAATTATCTGATTCTGGATTTTCTGATATACTTAATGTCTTTCCTGTCTCAAGATTATACCAAATATTCACCCAATCTTTAGCCAAAGCCAAAGGTCCTTCTCCAAGTCCTTGTGGTAAATAAGATTTTACATCAGGTAATACTACTGGTAATTCAGATTCTGCTAGTGTAACAGCATATTCTTTTAATCCATTCTTGTCTCTAGTAATTACTTCTGGTGGCAATAAATCTTGATTAGTAATTTTTGTATAATCTTCTTCTTGTACCCAGACAATAGGAAATGGTTCTCCCCAATATCTTTGTCTTGAGAATACCCAATCTCTTAATTTAAATTGTGTTTCAAATTTTGCTAAATCTTCATGAGATAATTTCTCCACTATTTTATTTTGAGCTTCTTTGATACTAAGTCCATCAAATTCTTGTGAATTAATTAATTTTTCACCATTATTAACTTCTACTATTCCTAGATTATATTTCTCTGCAAATTCTTGATCTCTATCATCATGAGCTGGTACTGCCATAATTGCTCCTGTTCCATAACTAGCCAAAACATAATCAGCTATCCAAATTGGTATACTTTCTTTAGTAAATGGATGTATAACATAACTACCTGTAAAAACTCCTGTTTTCTCTTTTTGTTGTTGTCTTTCGAGGTCCGACTTTTTCTTAGCTAAATCTAAATATTTATCTACTTCTTGCTTGTGTTCTGGTGTAAGTATTTTATCTACTAGACTATGTTCTGGAGCTATCACCATAAAACTTACTCCAAAAATTGTATCAGCTCTAGTAGTATAGACTTGCAAATATTCATCTACATTTTGAATTTTGAATTTAATTCTAGCTCCTGTACTTTTGCCTATCCAATTTCTTTGTTGAGTTTTGATAATCTCTAAATAATCTACTTCGTCTAAATCTTGGTATAATCTATCTGCATATTTTGTAATAGCTAACATCCATTGTGTTAAAGATAATCTTTCGCACTGATACCCTCCTCTTTCAGATTTACCATCAATTACTTCTTCATTCGCAAGCACTGTTTTTAGTTCTTCGCACCACCAAACTTTGGTATTATCCTGATAGGCAAGTCCCTTCTTGAACATTTGTAAAAAAATCCACTGAGTCCATTTATAATAATTGGGGTCATCTGTTCTAATTTCTTTCTCCCAATCAAAAGAAATTCCTAAAGCCTGAATCTGCTCTTTAAATCTTTTTATATTATCATCTGTTGCTTTCTTTGGGTGAATATTGTTTTGGATTGCATAATTCTCAGTAGGAAGTCCAAAAGCATCGAATCCAATAGGATAGATAACTTCATACCCTTGCATTCTGTATTTACGAGCTAAAATGTCTAGCGCCATATAACTTTTGGTATGTCCTACATGAAGACCAGCTCCAGATGGAAAAGGGAATTCTACCAAAATATATTTTTTCTTTTTTTCTGACTTTAGATCTGCTTTATAGGAGACAAAGTTATCTTGCCATTTTTGTTGCCACTTTTTTTCAATAGATTTATGATGATACATAGAATTAGTATAATTAATCTTAATTTATATTAATTATAGCATAATATAGATTTTTTGTGAGATTTAAAGTTAAATATTTTTCCAATTATTACTAATTATTTATATTCCTTAATTTTTGACAAATTGTTAATTAAATGATATAAATATCAGGTACTTTTCATATAAGGTGAGCCAAGTGGAACAATTTAAGTTTGAGTTACCAATCTTTTCTTTATCAGAAGTTTCTTTTGAATATCAAGTAAATAATAAGAAATTTTCTATTAGCCAAAAACTAATTAATTATTTCTTAGCTTATTTAGTTCAAAATGGAAAATTATCTATTTATTCATATTTTGAACAGATAACAATAGATCCATTTTTTATTGTTGCATCTACTGGACTTGGGAAAACAGTTACTTTGCCTGTTTTGGTTTTATTAAGGTTAATTGAAAGAAATCAAGACTTGATTACAAAATATAGTCAAAATAATTTTTTCAAATGCGACCATTCTAAGGGACCAAAGGTTTTTGTAGTTGTGCCAACAATTCCAATTGCTACAGATGAAGCCCTACATTTAAATGAAAGTTTTCATAAATTCCTCCATGAATGTTTGGTAAATGAAAAGAAAAAAACTGGTTATAAGCCTGAGTTTACAGATACCGAATCATTACAAGAAGAGTTAAAATTATATGGACAATTACCCCCATATCTATTTGGATATAAAACAGGTAATGGTTCTATCTTTAATAATGCTCCTATCCAATTCATAACAACTGGAGTATTTGAGGCTATGTCTTATAATAAAAGTTTTGATCCTATATGGAATCATATTATTATTGATGAGGCTCATAAAACCTTAGAGACTTCCGAAAGCTTTGAATTAGCACTTAGTTTGGCAAAATATAATAAGATAGGAATATCTTATATGTCGGCTACAGTACATACGGAAGGTTTGGCAAAAAATCTTTCTTTGGATGAGAAAAATGTAATCATGGCGAATAAAGTCAGATTTCAAATTTGGAAACATAATACTCAAGATTTAATCAAAAATTCTTTGGTAAATATTATCCAAAATACTCTTTTTTCTCCAGATTTTCAAAGTGAATATTTTCCTCAATCAAACTCAGATTTTGCTTATATTACAAAAAAAATTACTTTTGATTGGGAAGATAGATCTTCAGTTCTTTTGGCAATTGTTAATAATCAATCAGAAATAGATGGATTAGCTAATTTAATTCAAAGTAGATTTGAAGGAAAGATACAAGTTCTCAAATTTACCTCTAAGGTAAAGAAAAATCATATTCTATCTAAAAAATTTTACCAAAGTTGTGAAGAATTAAATAATTCACATGCTAGATATGTTATCCTAGCTACCAATGTTGTAGAAATGGGAGTAACTATTCGCAATTTAGATTTTTTAGTGACAGTTGATTCAGAGTATAAAAATGAGGATAATGGGCTAAACTTAGTCCCTCTCAAAGTCAATGCTTTGTACCAAAGAATAGGTCGTGTAGGAAGACAAAGAGAAGGAATAGCTTTCATTACCAATGATATTGGAGCTGATTATTCAACATTAGACGATAATACTCTCAATCAATCATTAAAAAATGAAATTATTGACTTTCCAATGTCAAAATCTTCTCTCACAACCCTAGCTTTTCTGAGCTTTGAGTTAGGATTTGATAATGAAAATCTTGTAGATGATCTGAAAAAACTAGATCCACCTTCAAAAATTTATGAATCAGAAGAGAGAATACAACAATTTATCCAAGAAAGGAATAAATTAAGAAAATTAGGATTAATTAATGAAAATGGAGAATGTTCACAAAAAAGACCTATCCTAAATCAAATTGGTAAGTATATGATGACAATCAATGGATATACTAATCTTGATTTATGGTTACAAACAATTATCTTTGATGCTTATAAAAAAGAAGATTCCGAAAGATTATCTTTTTGGTTGAGTTATAATGTTTTTAGTCAAATCGCTATCTCTGAAATATTAGAATTATTGCAAGAGAAAAAACAACAACCTTTTTTAGAACTCAATCCTGAGACCCAAAAGTTCTACTTCAAAGATGAATTTGTTTATTCAGGAGAAGATGGAGAATCTATATCTGTTCCCATATCTAAGATTTCTAGTACAATTACCATTTATAATCTAGTGGTAAAAATTCTGGAAATTAGATTAAATGAAGACTTTCCACTAAATTCAGAATTACAAGAAAAGATGGATTTTTGGATGAAAAATATTAAATTTTTAGCAAACTCATTCAATGAAGCTTGTTATAAATTAAAAATATCTAAAAATACACCTATTTTTACTACTGATCAAAGTCAATCTAAATCATTCTTGATTGATAAATTAAATTTACTATCAGTAAAAGATTCTCAAATTAAAGATGATCTTAAATTAATTCCTAATCTAGTGAATATTTCTTCTCAAGGTAAATATTTAAAAGAAGATGGAACTCTTGAACAAGATAATTTATTTTGCCTAAACAATGAAATAAATTGGATTTGTAATCTTAATTCAGATAATCAGACAAAAGAAATTTCTCTTAGCCCTCAAATAGATTATCTAATTATGGCACTATATTCATTGGATTCAATTCAGGCACAATTGACAGAGAAAAAGACTAGAAATGGTTCTATTAATTATACTATTTCTAATCTAATTAATCTGTCGAGTAAAGTTGTAGAAGCAGTTCCCCAACAAAAAGTGGAAAGAAAGATCTCTGACATTCCTAAATCGATAGATATTTCTAAAAAATCCACTGAGAAAGAACCTCACCTGAAAGACAATTCTCGCATTGTATCAGACAAGCAAAAAGACATTAATTTTGTAGAAAAATCTACAGAAAGAAAGTCTTCTCGAAAATCAGGAATAAAGAAATCTAGATTTAATCTAAAACCAGCTTTCATCTTGAGTATTAGCCTATTAGTTGTGATATTTTTAATTATTCTGGGAATTTTCATTACTAAAGATGGAGATCCGAATAAAAAAAATCCCAACTCTGATCCTCATAATCAATCAGAATCTAAATAAACCATATTACCGTGATACAAATCACGGTTTTTTATACAAAAAAGACAGTTAATTAATAACTGTCTTTACTAAATTAGATTATAGATCTAATTATTCTTTTTTTTGAGTACAGGTTTTTTAGGACCATTAACATTCTTTCTTACAGGTTTAGGAGTCTCTAGGAATGTAGGTCTGACTTCTTGATCTTCAAAGTAGTCTTCATAGATATTTAGAATAGTACCAGAACCTAAAACCAATGGATCTGCAAAACCAGTTAGCCAAATATGTTCAAAGAACTCTGGAGTGACTTTTTCCATAGTATAGACATTTATCTTACTATAATATTCTTGGTCATAACCATTGTCTTTCTTGGTATGTCCATAAAACATCTTGAGTCCTAGCTCAT